>NZ_JAWMPW010000003.1:0-310283 GCF_033101115.1 Vibrio sp. TH_r3
AAGTTGTTTTCGTGCGGTCGTCATGGTGATCCTCATGCGTTTTGTACCACGATAACAAGATGGGTCTTGAAAGAAAGTTGAACGTGTATAAATTGAACAAGCTTGACAGAAACTCAGTCGTTTTCTCATACTATTTGGTGTGTGTCCTTGTTCTAAAGCTTTGTTTTATCCAGGCTAGGGGGTTTGGCTCGACATCGAATGGGATATCCGATATAAATATCCAACTATATCAATGAGTATTTACTCTAGGTTGATTTTTCATGTACTTGAGTTGTTTTCAGTCGGTACTGAAATAATTAATTCAAGCAGAACATCGAGTAGCAAATAACTACTAGAGTAAATAACGGACTATAAACTATCAGGTTATTATGGAATCAGACTATCTCGCTATCAACCTTCGCCTTTTATGCAGTTATGTCGGAAGCGTTGCAGAGTGTTGCCGCAAGATAGAAATTAATCGGCAGCAATTTTCTAAGTATCTTAATGGCAATACTCAACCTTCAATGCAGAGTTTACGCAAAATTTGTCACTATTTTGGTGTCGACACTGAAGAAATTTATCTTGATCCTGAACAGTTTAAAGCCCTGATATCGAGTAAAAGAAGCGCGCTTCTTCCTCATGGTGTTGTTGATAATTCTCCGCAAGGCGAACGATACTCTCAGCATTTGAAGAACATGATTCATCAATCTAGCGATTCTTTGCAACGCTACCTTGGCGATTACTACTACTATTATATGTCGCCTTCCTATGATGGATATATCAGTAAAGGTTTTGCTCGTATAAGCATGAAAGATGGTATTGGTTATTCTCATTTCTATGAAAGAGCCAGTCCTGAGCAAGCGATGTTGGAAAGTTATGAAATTGGCAAATTCGTTGGTATGGTTTTTTTACTTGGTGAGCGGATTCAAATAGTAGATTACAGTGTTCATTGTCAACGAGCTGTGTCGCAAACGATTCTTTACGGAGCAACCAAGGGTAATGTTGAGCTGTTATCTGGTTTAACAATGGGTATTCAAGGTAGAAGTTCGAGGATACCGTTTACTTCTAGAGTCGTATTTGAAAAGCTAAACGATCGAACTTCATTAAGGCATAAGCTGAAAGGTGTGAAACTGCTAAAAATTGACAGTAAAGATGTTTCTTCGGCTGTATTATCTCGACTCACTTCAGATAGCAGTATCCATAATGCCCATATTTTTACCGCGGCAGAGAATTTTTAACTTATAACTTCTAGCCATTAAGGTGCGAGTAAATAACCACTGCGGATAGTATTGTTACCTGCAATATTTCCAACTAACATTCCTGCTGTTGCTGTACGACGGTTGGTTCGTGAATACACTCGTCCTGCTTGTGTTACTTTAATTAACTCGATCTGATCAGTGATCGGGTTAATCACTTCAGCAAAAACTTGGCCGGCTTCTACCCATTGGCCTGGTTGTACTTTCAATACCAGTAAACCGCCTTGAGAGGTAGTAGGAGTTTCAACAGATGAAAGGTCGCTACTTGGCGCTTGGTCTTTTGGCAGTTGCACATCATTGCCAGAAAGAATACCGAGTGTTTGCAGATACTGTAAAATAGCCGAGCTGTCTGTGTCTGCATAATCATCAGTGACGTCACCTTGACCCCGTAATTCAATCGTCGCTCCAATAGATCCTTGAGGTACTTGGTTGCCAAACTGGTTGTGGAGGCGTTGCCAAACTCTATCAAGGCTAGAATCAAATGGTTCGCCACCGGTATCATCGGCCAACAAGTTAACATTACAGTCCATAAGTCGAGCCAAGGGTTCAATCGCTGGCCAAGAATAATACGTGCTGTAAATGTGTAGCATGGCCTCAAAATCGCAATGTAAATCGAGCACAACGTCAGCGTCGCAGCTTAAAGATTGCAGTGTTTTTTGCAGTGAATGCAACTCGGTTTTAACTGGCCACTGCTCTAACGCATTGTTAATTTCTTGGCGAATAAGATGTTTATTTGCTTCAAGATCATCGCTTAATTTATTTTCTACAGCTGTGCTCACTGTGGAAAAGGTATCGTAATAACCTCGATTAAAATTTTGACCGTGTTCTAGTTCGTATCGACCTAGCTGTACATCCATCAAATGTTGGTTCTGGCCAATAGGATTCGCTACTGGAACCAGAACCACTTCACCAACGAGCAATTGTTGAGATTCGAGTCTTTTCAATTGTTGTTTTAGTTTCCAAACAACTAGCATACCTGGTAGTTCATCCGCATGGAGCGAAGCTTGAATATAGGCTTTCTTTCCTTGTCCTGTAGGTCCAAAATGGAAGCTATCCAGATAGCGCTGTGTCCCAATAACAGGTGAAATTAGAGGGGTTTGTTTATGTTGCATGGGCAATCTCGTTGTATGTTAAGTATTTGATCTAAAAAGAGCATTATTTTTTGTACAACACTAAATCGCCAAAGTACTTACGCTGAATTTTGTCGAATGTTCCATTGGCTCGGATTCTTGCTAATCCTTCATTCATAAAGTTTTCCATTTCTTTATCATTTTTACGAATGGCCACAGCTGAATCCGCAGGTAACAGCGCATCTTCGACTTTTAGGTTGGTAAAATCGCTGTGTTTTCCATCTTGGATAAAGGTGAATTGTGCTTGAATCATGTCTTGGAAAGAGGCATCGATACGGCCGTTAAGAAGATCGATGTAGATTGAATCTTGATCTTGATAGGTTTTTACTTCAACGCCATGGCTACCAAAACGTTCGCTAACGTATTCTTCTTGCATAGTACCCATTTGGACACCGACAACTTTTCCTTTTAATGCTTCAACTGTCGCGTCAAGGTTTGCGTCTGTACGGCTTAGCATTGAAGAGTACCCTGTCCAAACAATGTCGGAAAAGTTAACTTGTTTACGACGCTTTTCGGTAATACCGAGTGATGAAAATACTATATCAAATTTACGACCTTTCAGTCCGAGAATTAAGCCGTCAAAATTGAAAGATTCCCACTCACATTTTCTATTCATTTCTGCGCAGATAGCATTACCAATATCAACTTCAAACCCTACGATTTCACCGTCAGCAGTGACTGATTCGAAAGGAGGATAAGTTGCGTCGGTAGCAATTCTAATAGGTTTGTTGTTGGCTAATGCTGTTGTTGATAACAAAGAGGACAACACAACAAGTAATAAACGAGTTCGTTTCATTATTTCTTCCATGATTAAGTAAATGGTCAGTTAAGTATGCACTTTCACTTTATCGTACAGCCGATGATGAAGTCTATGCGTGCTCTGCATACAAAACGCAGCTAGTTGTTCTTTTCTAGCATCAACTAGCGTCACATTAATGCAGAAGCGCGAGTTTTTATGTAATGAACGTATTGAATTTGTGTTTGAAAACAAAGGGCGATGCCCTTTGTTCGAGATTGGATATTGTGTTGGAAGCAGATTATTACAATAAACGGAAGTTAGAATGGCACTAAATCGGGGTCTTTTGCTAAACCGCATTGTCCAGTTAAATTGGTCAGTAAAGTTACGTCATTACTGTCTAATTCAAAGTCGAAAATATCCATATTGGAGTGCATTCTCTCAACCGTTACACTTTTAGGAAGAGGCAAGAAGCCCATTTGTAAACTCCATTTTAGTGCTATTTGAGCTGGGTTTTTCTGATATTTATCAGCAATCTGTTTTATGACTTCATTTTCAAAGATCAAGCCTTGAGCTAACGGACTATAGGCTTCTAACAACATGTCATGTTTACGGCAAACTTCAACGGTTTCATTATCAACGTCGCCTGGACACAGTCTTATTTGATTAACTGAGGGTAAAATAGTTGCGGTTTTTAGTAGTTCAGCAATATGATGAGACCGAAAATTACTGATACCGATCGCTTTGATTTTTCCTTGAGCATAATAGGATTCTAGCGCTCTCCATACTTCACTATTCCTATGTTGCCATTGATCTCTAAATCTTTGGGGGCTTGGCCAGTGGATCAGCACCAAATCAAGATAATCGAGGCCGAGATGAGATAATGATTCATCTAACGAGTTGATAGTGTTGTCAAATCCATTAATTGAGTTCGCTATTTTAGTGGTAATAAATAACTCTTCACGCGCTACGTTGGCAAGTTTAATCGCTGTGCCAACGCTTTTTTCATTTCGGTAGCTTTGCGCGGTGTCGATATGTCGATAACCTAATTGAATTGCCTTGGTTATGGCTTGAGCGCCAGATTCATCATCAGGTGTTTGAAAGGTTCCATATCCCAATTTTGGTATTTCGATATGGTTGTTTAACGTGTAAGTTTTACTCATGTAACCAATACCTCTATTTGTGCTCATTAACGATTTTAGTTGACATCACGTTAACATATTATTCATTTAGAAGTGAGTTGTTTGGTACAGTTATAGAAGTGGATCATGAAAGTAAACCACGTAAGGCGTAACTAAATCGTAATCATATAAACAACTGAATATTATGTATTATTGTTCATTTAGAAACTGAATAGCACTTTTGCTATCAATAACTCCCACATAGTTACCTTCGTCATCAATCACTGTCCATGGAAAAGCCAGATTGTTGCGTATTTTCTCATGGATCTCGCCATCATTAATGCTTTCATGTACTAGTTTTAACTTCGTATCCATCATTGCACTGGCACTTTTGGTTAGTGAACGATAATCTTGCATGGTTTCTCTATCCGTTCCAAGTGATGGTGTGGCGTGCAAATTGTATTGTTCGCGGGTTACAATCCCTACGCATTTTTTATCGACCACGACAGGTAAGACAGTAAAATCGCTAGTATCGAACAGCTCTTTAATCTCGTGCAAAGTGTTACGTGGAGATAACATTGGAGGGTAACTAATCAATTCTACCTCGACGACATCTAGGTCGACTAAGTCTTTGATTTTGCTTTTCATATTGATATCTGAAGATAATTGCTCGATTGGCATCGGTTTTTCAAAGTAAAACCCTTGTAAATAATCTACTCGAAGTTCTTTTAATATATTCACTTCTTGAATGCTTTCGACACCTTCAGCCACGACTTTAACGTCAAGAGTATGAGCAAGGTGGGTGATCATTTTCACAATATAATAGTTATTCGAACCAATAGTCAGGTTGGTAATAAAGTCTCTATCTATTTTAAGTAAATCGAAGTTACCATCTTTAAGATAAGAAAATGAAGAATAGCCTGTCCCAAAATCATCTATGGCCACATTTAACCCTTTTTTCCTTAATTTAAACAGTAAATTACTGTCTTTTTGTTCACTATTAAAATAGGCACTTTCTGTTAATTCGACTGTTACGAAAGGAAGATGATGAATATGTTTTTTAAACACGAACATCAAATCGTTGAATAATCCTTTAATAGGCTTATCAGAGTTTAATGACACGTTAATGGTAATTTCGACATCGGGGCCAAATAGTTCGACTAATTTATCTCGGCTACTTAAGGCTTTATCTGCCATAGTGAGATCTAAAGCGGAAATAAGGCCAAGATCTTCTGCTACCTGAATCATATCTTGAGTATTCAGTATTTGATCATCTTGTCCTTTAAATCGACACAGGGCTTCTAGTTTTTTTACTTCCCAAGATTGGGTGCAAATGATTGGCTGAAAGAACACTTCAATTGTTTTATTTTCTACCGCGTCTCGAATTATCTGTTCTTGGATTTCTCGAGTTTTGGCTTTTTCATGTAAAGCGCGGTTAAAAAAACAAATATTGGTGTTGTTAGACGAATGCTTTTCATACATTGCTTGCAGTGAATGTGATAATAGTCTTCGTTCGTTATTTGCATCCATGCCAAGTACCGAAACGCCAATGGTACAGTCACCCATTTTTTTAAATACTACATTATCAACTCTTTGTTTTATGGTGTTGAACTGTTTGCGTATCGCTTCAAATATAGAAAGAGAATGAGGTTTATCCTTACTTCGTGAATAGGTAATCGCAATACTAAATACCGATTTTTTTAAAAAACCTGCTGAATAATCATTTTCATGGTAGGCCAAGGCACTGGCTAATTGCTTTTTGTGCTCGAATTCTTGTGATTTTTCAAAATTTGGCACAAATGAAACAACCATTAACCCTTGAGTTTCATCTAAATTTTTTAGAGTATCTTGCAAGTTTATAGAGAACTCTTCTTCTCCGGGTAATTGTGTTAGTAGTTCAATTCCTCCATGCTCTACGCCAGCAACTCGATACAGTTTATTGGACAGATCTTGTGTCATGCTTAAGTAGTATGTGTTGTTTCTAATAGAAACAATTTTTTGTATGAGTAACTCTTGTGGCGAGATATTACCCGATTTAGATTTACTTAAAATTAATCCGGACCAAGAACCTTGACTATGGATTTTTTTCCACATGTCTTGGAAGAAAACAGTGCCATGTTTATTGGCGTTGAAAATAGACGTTTTTTTGCCAACTAATTCGTCGATTCGATAGCCAGAAATTTTTTCAAATAACGTGTTACAAGCAATAATCCGTGTTTCGTCATCGGTAATGAGAACGCCGTGATGTTTATTTTCAAATAACTGATGAAAAAATGACGATAAGTCTTCTTGTGTTGGTGATAAAAACAGAGGCATCAATACGCCTGCTATAAGGTTTCCCGACATTTGTTTTATAGTGAGAACACTTAAACTAACGGAAGCGTTATCGGTAGAGATGAATACTTTAATTGGTTCTGGATCTTGTCCACCCAATATTTTCTTTAACATGCCGACAATGGATTTTTTATCTTGTTCTGAAAACAAATCTAAAAATTCGTCAATATTGCTTATATCGTTAGCCATCAGAAGCACTTCTTTCAATGCATCATTGTCAATACTGAATACATTGGAGCCAGTGTGCCAAGTAAAAGAAATTTCTCTTTTATGACGAAAACCTACAAGTTTGTCGGTAGTAAGGTTAGTGTTTGACACCTTTCCGCTCCATTTAAGCTATTGATATACATTATATTGTATATTATATAACTAATTAATATACAAGGAATAATATAAGTTCTATAGAACTATCTTAATAAACAAGAACCCAGTGTTAAGTGTAGAGCGTTGGCTATAATCTTGTAAAGTACAGGTAAAAACAATATTCAATTTGATGCTTTTTTAATCTTGATGCACCTAACAAAAATATGATTTTATCTGTAATGATCTGCTAACTATTGATTTTACACAATATTGAATAATAACAAATTAATAACCTTACTTTGACAACAATAAAATAATGTCAAAAGGAAGCTCATATGAATAAAAACCACCTTCTTGCATCATTGCGGGCACTGGTCTGTTTTGCGCTTCGTAAATGAAGTTAAAAGTCAATCAACCTGACAATTAAGTGAGGTGAGTAATGTTTGGCGAGCATGGGCCACACGAACTTGGTTTAGCGCACTCGGCAACCAAATGAGATGATGATGAATATCGTGGGTAGCAACTGGAGAAGGTATCTCAACAATCTCTTTTTTGGCTATTGACTCTCGGCATAAAAATTCAGGGATAACCGACCAACCAAAACCTTGAATTAATAACTTACGAAGGGCGCGTAAATCTTTACTGACCAGTGATGGAACAAGATGCTCCGCGCTTATTTTATTTTTTACCAACCAACGTTCGATTAAAGTAAGCTCTAAATTGTAAGCCAACATCGGCTCAGCTCTTATCGCTTTGGCAAAATTGCTGGCCGAAGTTAGTCTCTCAGCCACAGCAGGAGAAGCAACTGGTAGCACTCGGCTAGTGTATATTTTTTCGCTTTTTAAGCGGCTATCTACAATCGGATGTGCCGATACCCCTAAATCACAATGTCCTTCGAGCAACATGCTCGTGACTAAGTCAACATCGCCAGAATGCATTCGAACTTTCAATCCCGATTGGAATAGAGGTAATAATTTTTCAGTCAGTACCTCAGAAAGAAAACCTGCGTCACCAACAATTTGCAATACACCCGAAATATTCATCGATCGCGCTCTAACTGATGCTAGTGCTGCTTCGGCTGCATCCAGTTTGTCTCCGATATCCGTAGCTAATTCGTTAGCAATAGCAGTGGGTTTTACCCCAGATGGCGAGCGTAAAAATAGTGGACGACCAATGACGACTTCAAGACCTGAAATATGTTGAGATACAGCAGGTTGAGTTAAGTTTAATGAACGAGCCGCACTGCTTATAGAACGTTGACGATACACTTCAATAAAAGTTCGTAATCGAGATAGGGACATACTCTAACCATAAAATTATTTATACCCTATGCAAATTAGCATTATTACCTTTTAAAATCTAACTACATCATTATGTTGCCGAAAATAACATATTGTGTGTTTTATAAATTAAGAGTTTGTTATCTGTGTTGCTCATAAGTCATTCGAATTCAAATATGTAAAGGTGTACACATAATTACGGTGCTTAACATTGGCGATTAAGGTGCTTGGTTTGAATGAGTGTAGGCATGCTTTTTGGTCAACAAACGTGTGTATAAAAAGCGATGTGTTATGGATGGACTGATAATGAAATTTTCGGAGTGCTTCATTCATTATAGTCGTTATTGAATCAGGCTGTTGAGAACAGATAGTGATGAATAAATTGATAAAGGGTTTCTATGAAACGTGACATATACGCGTATTTCACCACGATTGTATTGATTGCAGCGGTTGGTTTTAGCGTTTTTTTGGTGGTAAGTGATAACCGTATTCCATTCACTACCCAAGCAACGTTGAAAACGACTGCTATCGAAGTAACGCCAGAAGTGAGTGGTTACATTAAAACTATTTTTGTCGCCGAAGGGGACAAAGTGTCTGCTGGTACGCCATTGATACAGCTTGATCCAACGGACTATGAGATAAACAAGCAAAAAATGGATGCTGGAGTATTAAAATCGAAAGCGCAGTGGCAGTTAGCTAAACGGCATTTAACGAGACTGCAAGCGTTGTATAAGTCTAAATCGGTGAGTAAAGAAGTACTCGATGATGCAGAGAGCGCAGTGCAAGATGCATACAGTTCTTTACTTATTCAACAAGCAGAACAAAAGAAAGCTCAGAGAGATCTAGACAAAACGCTTATTATCGCAAAACAAGCAGGAATAGTAACCAATTTGTCTTATCGAGTCGGAATGTATGTTACTTCAACCTCGCCTGTGATTTATGTGATTGATCAAAACAGTTTTTGGTTGGCGGCTGATTTTACTGAGAAGGGACTGTCCTCGTTAAGTGCCAATCGGCAAGTGAATATAGTTTTCGATGCCGATCCAATGACAGTACATCAGGGCCATATAGTTTCGGTTGATTCAGCCATTCTCTCGGGCGTATCGCAGACTAACCAGTTAGCTCAGGTTGACGATGAAACTCGATGGATCAGACCACAACAAAAGATACGCGTACGAATTTCGCCCGATATAGAACCAGGTACGTTTGTTGCGGGTAGCAGAGCCAGTGTTATGGTTCGTGATAACTATGCGATCTCCGATACTTGGATGACGATGTTAAGCTGGATGAGATATATCTACTAATGTATGAATTGAGCCGCAAGACACTGATTATTGTATCGTGTCTCATGTTGAGTAAGATCTTACATTTAAGCATTGGTGTTTATATTGTTCTGTTCGCTATTATTTTAGCGAACATGAGTTACTCCAAGCATATTCCAGATTTAATTAAACTGCTTATTCCATCGATAACCGCAGCAATTGGCGCCGCGTTTTTCAATGAATTTTTTTCCACTCATCCGTTTATTATTTGGACGGGATGTATGCTCTATTTTGATCACGTTCGTCGACGTGCAATAACTAATATGCATATCCGTCAAGCTACGTTACCGTTGTTTATGATTATCTTTGTGACCACGTATCACAATAGTAGTGATTATAGCTTGTTGGTGCCTACTTTTATCAGGGACATATTGGTTAATACTTTGGTTGCGGTTTTAATAACCAGTTTTATCAACCACATCATGCCTATAAGAGCTAAGGTGATTAAACCGACAATTGTTTTCCAACCTGTTACTGGAGCCGATAGATTAAAACTGTTGTTACTGGTCGGGGGCGGTTTGGCGTTTATTATGATCAACGAAGTGACGAGTGCGGTATTTTGTTTAGTGCCATTAGTAACGTCTGCTATGCAGTCTACGCATAGAGAAATGAAGAACCACTCACTCGAAAAAATATTGTCACAAACTGGCGGATGTAGTTTGGCGATGATAGTGTCTATGATCTATTCAGGTACAGAAATTAGTTTGTTTAACTACTTTATTATTTCGTTTGTATTGGTTTATGTGCTGTTGTTTTTGGCCCATTACTCAGAAGTAAAAGAACGCGCCATTCATGCTGATGCCCTAATGGGTTTTCTTATTCCATACCAATTATATGTAGCGGGTAATTCCAGCACGTTTGGATTGAATTCTATTGCTCTGCGAGCAGTGGAACTGTTCATTGTATTAGTTATTATCTATGTTGTAGCGCATTGGCTTGATTTATTAGGAAAAACACCATCAGCTGAAAGTCAATAATCTCTACTATATGAACCCCACTTACTGCCTGATATAAGGTAGTATGTTATCCATTGGTGAAAAAGTCATTTTCACAGTAATAGACGACACATCAAAACATAAAGGGAGCATATGTTAGATAAACGCAAATTTTTTATTGGTGGTGAATGGGTAGAACCACTAAAACCGAATGATTACGATGTCATTGACCCAACCACCGAGCAGCCTTGTGCGGTCATTTCTATGGGCAGTAGTGAGGATATTCATCGCGCAGTTTCCGCGGCCAAAGATGCCTTTCGTGACTATAGCCAATTGAGCGTTGCGGATCGTTTGTTATTGCTTGAACGTTTGCTTAGTATCTATCAGCGTCGTTATGACGAGATGGTGCACATCATCACTCTTGAGCTTGGTGCACCCACTACTATGTGTGCAGAACAACAAGCGCATACGGGTATTGGTCATTTACAAGGTTTTATCGATGGGTTGCGTCAGTTAAAAAGCAGAGAGAACCTAGCGAATGGCGATATATTATGCCGAGAACCCATTGGAGTTTGTGGTTTGATTACACCGTGGAACTGGCCTGTAAATCAAATGGCTCTTAAAATTCTGCCAGCGTTGGCCACCGGCTGCACCTGTGTGTTAAAGCCGAGTGAATTAACGCCTCTCAGTGCTATGCTTTATGCAGAAATGATCGATGAAGCAGGGTTTCCAGCCGGTAGCTTTAATTTGGTCAACGGTGATGGGATCAATGTAGGCTCGGCTCTTACTGGACACAAAGATGTTGATATGATCTCTTTCACTGGTTCAACGAGGGCTGGGGTAGCAATTAGCAAAAATGCAGCCAATACGGTTAAGAGAGTGACATTAGAATTAGGTGGAAAATCGCCTAACGTGCTGTTTGAAGATGCCGACCTTGAGACCAGTGTAACAAGAGGTGTGTTGACTTGTTTTAACAACACCGGTCAATCTTGCGATGCCCCAACTCGCATGTTGATTCAACGTTCAGTTTATCAACAGGCGGTTGCTATAGCCAAAGCGGTGGCGGCCGAAGTAGCAGTCGGAGACCCGAAACAAGAGGGCGACCATATTGGACCGTTAGTTAGTCAAACGCAATTTGATCAAGTACAAAGCATGATTGAAGTGGGGGTATCTGAAGGAGCGACGCTTTTGGTTGGAGGAACAGGAAAACCCGAAGGTTATGAAACAGGGTATTTTGTTAAACCGACCGTTTTCGCAAATGTGAACAATAGCATGCGCATTGCGCGTGAAGAAATTTTTGGACCAGTATTGGTTTTAATTCCGTTTGATGATGAATCACAAGCTATTGATCTTGCGAATGATAGCGATTATGGATTGGCAGCTTACATAGAAACACAAGATAAACAGCGTGCAGAAAGAGTGGCCGCGCGTTTACGAGCGGGAATGGTCCATATTAATGGTGGCGAGTTACGTTATGGCAGTCCATTTGGTGGCTATAAGCAGTCTGGTATTGGCAGAGAAGGTGGCTTGATTGGCCTTGAGGATTTCATGCAAGTGAAAACTCTGCATTACCCTGACTAAAATCCAGAAGAATAATCAACTGAACACATGGTATTTTCAAATTATTTATCAGAGACAATTATTATGACAAACGACTGTCCGGAAATGTCCTTTCCAAATAAAATTTTCCGAGGTTCTCAATCGTTGGACCAATTAACAAGTATTGCTGAGAAATTAGGCAAACGGGCGTTTATTCTTGGTGGTAATAGAGCATTGCAAGCAGCACTACCGTTGATGAATAAAGGCTTAGAAACGATTGATGTTGTTCAAAGTGTGAATTATGGTGGGGAATGCAGTCAAAATAATATCGATGTACTGACCGGCTTAATTGAGCAACATGAGGTTGACTTTATTATTGCAGTCGGTGGAGGAAAAGCGTTAGATACCGGCAAATTAGTGGCCGAACAAGTTGGGCTTCCCATTGTCACTATTCCTACCATTGCGGCGACTTGCGCAGCAATCGCCACGGTGTCGATCTTGTATGATAACGATGGACAGTATCTGGATTTTTGCATGTTAAAAAATGCGCCAGATTGTGTCATTCTTGACCCTCAACTTATCGCTAAAGCCCCTGTAAAATGGTTATCGGCTGGGTTAGGGGATACGTTGGCCAAGTTGTATGAATATAGAGTGGTATCGAGCAATAATCCGGCGTCCAGTTTAAACATGTCAGCATTTAGCAATAGCCAATTGTGTTTCGATGTAATTTCTCGATTTGGTCCAGATGCGTATCGCAGTGTGCTAGAAGGTGAGACTTCTTTTGCTCTGGAACAAGCCATGGATGCGATTTTTATTTATGCAGGGTTCACTTCTATCATGGGTGTGGGCAGCCATGTGGCGGCGGCACATGGTTTGTATAATGGTTTTACCATCAATGATAAAACGCGTCACTTTGGGCATGGTTTGTTAGTTGGTTATGGCAATCTGTGCTTGTTAGCACTGGAAAATAGGGACGATAGTGAGATACTTGAAGCTATCCAACTAGCGAAAACATGTGGTGTTCCAGTGACCCTATCAGAAATCGCAGAGTTAAGTGAGACTGAACTGAATCAGATTATTGATGCCGCAATTGAGACGTCAGATATACAAGACATGCCTTTTGTTGTCACCAGACAAGATATGTTGCTGGCAATAAAACGTGTCGATACGCTTGCTTACAGCGTATTGATGGCTGAGTAAAAGCGATATTTAGAATAAAAAGCCAGCAGAAATAGTGACTCCTGCTGGTTTTTTCAATAAACGTTTATTAACCAAATCTTTCTAGAGTTAATAGTTAATAGTTAATAGTTAAGAGTTAAAAGCTAAGCCTGGTTTCTTCAGATATATAAATGAGAGAAGGACCATCAATAGATTTTGCTTTTAGCAGAGTGTCAGTCATATTTTCGGCATTAGGCTGATAAACCACCCAACCACATGCTTTTGCGACTTGTGCTAGATCCGGCGTATAGATATCAACGCCACTCAAGGGAATATCTTTATCTTGCATATAGTCTTTTATTTCGCCGTAGCCATTATTATCATGTAGCAGCATAACCACTTTCGCTTTGCTTTCCATGGCAGACGCCAGTTCACCCAGACAGAATTGTAATCCTCCGTCACCGGTAATAGCGATAACATGTTCTTCGCTCGCAATACTCGCACCAATTGCCGCTGGTAAACCATAGCCTAACGTACCAAACCCAGTAGCAGAGCAAAAATAACCGCCAGGACGACTTGCTTCGTAGCCCATAATTGCGGAATAGGTAATTTGGGTAGAGTCACCCACCACTGGCGAATTAGGAAAGTGTTCGCGTACGATTTCCAGTAGCCGTAAATCACCTTGAGCCGAGGCAGGAAAAGCGTCCCTATCTCCACGAGCTTGTGCGGCTCGATGTTGGCCATTATTTGGTTTTCGTTCCGATAATGTTTCTATTAGACTCATGACAGTCTCTGCTGCATCAGCGGTAATTCCGACATCGGAGGTTAGGTTTCTATTTAGCTGCGTTGGGTCAATATCGACTCGAATTAACGTGCCTGTTATTTTAAATCCACCATCATCACACCAATCATAATCCGTCGGGCCCATTTCGGTACCTAACGCTAATACCACATCGGCGTTACGCACCAATTCACGTGTTTGCGGGTAAGATGGCGAGATAGGCACCGCTAATGGATGCTTGATAGGCATCAAACCTCTAGCATTGGTGGTCATAACAACGGGCGCATCCAATTTTTCGGCTAACAGACGTAAATTAGATTGTTTCGCGCCTCCTCCGGCTAAAATAACAGGTGAACTGGCTTGATGTAACAGTTCTATCGCCTTGTTAAGTGGAGCTTTGGCTGGAGCGGAAGGCATTAATAGCGGCTTTGTTGCCAGAGGTAAGTCGGCTACTTTTTCGAGTAAAACATCCAATGGAATCTCGATATGAACCGGTCGCGGACGGCCACATTGAAAAATGGCAAAGGCATCGTCGAGTGCTTTCTCCAACTCAGCTGGATGATGCACTGTTCGGCTAAATGCGGCGACGCCGGAAACCAATTCACTTTGATTAGGCAGCTCATGTAGCCAGCCTTCTCCCGAGCCCATTTTTCCATGTGCGTTTACGCTTGATATAACCAGCATTGGAATCGAATCGGCGTACGCTTGTCCCATGGCGGTAAGAATATTGGTCATGCCAGGCCCTGAAATAATAAAGCAAGCCGCGGGTTTTCCGCTCGAACGCGCATATCCATCGGCCATAAATCCAGCCCCCTGTTCATGACGCGGCGTAATATGACGAAGCCCACTCTGTGGTAATCCTCGATACATCTCAACGGTATGAACGCCAGGAATCCCAAATACGCTGTCGATACCGCGTTCAACCAATAATGCGGGCAAGCGTGCGCCTAATGTTACATATTTTTGTGCCATTTTTTCCCTTTACAAGAAGCGAAACGACTCGTAAATAAACAAATACGAATCAGTTGTGTCTGTTATTTGTCCTTAAATTGATCAAATGTTTACATTTCACCACGATGATTACCACTCATAAGAGAAACTGTGATTGATAATCCTATTATTAGAATTGAAATGATTTTATTTACAAAAACAGTTTAATTACCTTGAGCCTGATTTTATTTTTACAAACGCTATTTTAAAAAAGCACCTTACTATACATCAATCTAAAAAGTAAAAGCAGATAAGTTACCCGAGCCGAATAATAAATTTAGTTTGAACAAAAATAATTTGAGCTCTAACATTCTGCTCTGTAATATAACCGAGAAATTGTAATATATGGATATTAAAAGGAATAACTATGAAAAGGACAGTACCTGTACTTGCGCTGTTAGCCAGTTTTGGCGCTCAAGCAGAAGAGTGTGGCAGTGTGACCATCGCAGATATGAACTGGAACTCAGCCAGTTTAATTGCCAATATTGATCGATTTATACTCGAACACGGTTTTGATTGTGACGCTGAAATCATTCCAGGTGATAATGTACCAACCACCACTTCTATGATTGAGAAAGGCAAGCCAGATATCGCACCAGAAGCATGGACAAATGCGATAAAAGATTCGATTGATGCAGGGGTAGAAGAAGGACGTATTAAGCTAGTAGGTAAAGCTTTATTGGAAGGGGGGCAAGAGGGTTTTTGGGTTCCCGGTTTCTTAGTTGAGCAATACCCAGAATTAAGCACAATCGAAGGTGTTAAGCAGCATCCTGAATTGTTCCCTCATCCAGAAAAACCAGACGTTGGTGCGTTATACGGTTGTCCTGCGGGTTGGCGGTGTCAGACAACTAATAGCCAATTGTTTATTGCTCTTGGCTTAGAAGAAGCTGGATTTGAACTTGTTGATCCTGGCTCAAGTGCGGGCTTATCAGGTTCACTGACCAAAGCACTTGAAAGAGAACAAGGTTGGTTTGGTTACTATTGGACACCAACGCCAGTGATGGGTAAGTACAATATGGTCAATGTTGATTTTGGTACTGGTATTGATGAAGACGAGTACTTTAACTGTTTGACTCAAGAAGATTGTGAAAACCCTAAAGCGTCTATGTATCCTCGATCGCCTGCTTATACCATCGTGACAACGTCATTTTCTCAGAGTCATCCGACGGTAGAAAAGTACTTGGCTAAGCGTGGCTTTACCACCAAGGATTTGAGTAAATTACTGGCATGGATGGAAGATGAACAAGCGGGTGCAGAAGATGCTATGTACTATTTCCTCAACAATTATCCTGAAATATGGAAACAGTGGTTATCTGAATCGGTAGCAGAAAAAGTGTCCAACCAGCTATAACTATTATTGGTAATTAACGCTAGCTATTGAAAAACAAACCGTTCAGGTGAAATAAAAGGGTAATGTTTCCATTACCCTTTTTTAGTTATTTATGGTTATCTTTGTTAGCCATAAGACTTACATCGCGGCTTTCTTCGCTTCTTGGATCCACGCATCAAACTGTGCTTGGTGAGCTTTAATCCAACCATTGGCGTGCGATTCAATATCACTACTTGAATTATGTCCTTTGCTCATCATTAAGTTTTGAGCACTCACATCATTAATGTTCATTTTCATAATTTCAAACAGTTTTGCTGCCGCTGGGTTTTCTTCAGCAAATTTCTTATTGGCAACAATTCGCATGGTATTCATTTCAAAGCCATAGTTCTTGCCGTTTGAAAGCGTTGTATCCACGTCTTTACGATCGCCCGGTAATGAAGAGTATGGAACTTCGAGCCATACCACGTCTTTGCCTGGGACTAATACACCACTAACCCAGTACGGTGTCCAAGTATAATATAAGATCGACTCGCCTTTCTTATAGCGAGAAATGGTATCGGCGATAATAGCTGCATAGTTACCTTGATTGTGCGTGATGGTGCTTTCTAGATCAAACTCAGCAAGTTGATGCTCAATAACACCTTCACAACCCCAGCCAGGGTTACAGCCAGTTAAATCCGCTTTACCATCGTCATTAGCGTCGAATAATTTAGCTAACTCAGGATCTTTTAGTTGACCAATGTTGGTAATCCCATATTGCTCAGCGGTCTTTTTATCAATTAGGTACCCTTGAGCTGCACCACTGATATAGGTACCTTTACGATAGAATTTTTCATCACCACCCGCTGCTACGTATTTGTCTTCGTGCAATGGAGCCCAGTTAACTGCTAGGTAGGTTGCATCGCCAGCAGCGATAGAGGTGTAACCGACGTTATAATCAACTTCTTTGGTTGGGTTAACATCGTAACCCAATTGCTCTAGCGCTTTATTGATAACAAGGGTTTGGAACGTTTCTTCTGCTACAGTAGACTGAATAGGCTGAATTGAAATACCTTCTCCAGGAAGTTTTTCTGCTAAAACTTGTGATGAAAATAACGTACTCATCACTATCCCTGTAACCAGTTTCTTCCGCGAAAGGTTCATTGTTTTTCTCCTGTGTTGTTCAGTTGAGATGTATTTGATTTAGGTTTAAGACGTAATAATAGCGAGACAGGTCCATGCTGATACCAATGAGTTTTATTGTCTGCTAACTTATCTCCGAGTGCTTGAGTGACTCGGTCTAGTAGAATGGCTAAAATAACAATGCCAACACCACCAATAGCAGCAAGCCCCATGTCTAGGCGACCAATTCCTCGTAATACCATTTGGCCTAAGCCACCTACCGCGATCATCGAGGCGATTACCACCATAGAAAGTGACAGCATAAGCGTTTGGTTTACCCCTGCCATAATGGTTGGCATCGCCAACGGCAGTTGAATTCGATACAGCATTTGCTTTGAACTTGCGCCGAACGAGTGTCCTGCCTCGATAAGTTCTTCCGGTACTTGCTGAATACCTAAAATTGTTAAACGAACCACGGGAGGAAGCGCAAATATAATGGTTACGACTACGCCAGGAACATTACCAATACCGAATAACATCACAATTGGAACTAAATAAACAAAGGCTGGCGTGGTTTGCATGGCATCGAGCATTGGTCGTACGATTCTGGCGGCATTTCTACTGCGTGCAAGCCAAATACCCATGGGGAGACCAATCAATAAACAGAAAAATACTGAGGTCATGACTAGAGCAAGAGTGGTCATCGCTTGTGACCATGCGCCGATTAAACCGATGACGAGCATAGAGACAAAGGCGGAGATGCCTAATTTTAACCCGGCAAACTGCCACACAATAAGGAACAACAGCATCAACATTAATGGGGCCGGAGTAGACACAAGTGTTGTTTCAAATGATGTTAAAATAAGATCAACAGGGACGCGAATTGCCTGAAAAATAGGACGTCCATGCTCGACCAACCAATTTAGGCTGGATTCAACCCAATTATCTAATGGAATAACGGCATCATTAAAAGGCGACATCCAATCAAAGCTGGCGGCTTCAACTGGTGCATCGTTCAGCCATGCTGAACCAGAATCAACGGTTTCTGGGGTGGCGGTGGCCCATGGATCACTGGCTGGTTGTTCTGTCGTAGCCCATGGGTCACTATCTGCTTGTTCTGAACTAGCCCAAGGGTCGTTATTTGATGTTTCTGAAGACATGTTTTATTCCCTGTCGAGTACTTGTAGTAAACGTGTTTTTGAAATTACGCCGTAATAGTTATTCTGATCATCGATGACCGGAACTGGACAAGGGCTGTCCGCGACGTTAGAAATGAGATCATTAACTAACATTTCTGGGTTAATAGAGGTGACGCCCTCTAATTGAGCGCTGATCAGGGAGCGCTTTTCTTTATAAGCCTGTTGCAATGATTCTATTGAAACCACACCAGAGAATTTGTTTGACTTATCAACAACAACCCCATACTCGTAATCGGTATCAATGAGCATTTGTAATGCTGAAGCGGGTCCGTCATGCTCTGATTTTTTAAACACTACACCCGGACGTTTTTTAGCCACATCTTTTGCGGTTAAAACGGTCGATACATCAACGCCTTTAAAAAATGAGCTAACATAATCGTTGGCAGGCTTGTGTAATATTTCGTCTGGTGTACCTACTTGGACAACATTCCCTCCTTGCATAATGGCGATTCGATCACCAATACGCATGGCTTCATCTAAATCATGAGAAATGAAAACAATAGTCCGTTTATCATCATTTTGTAGGCGAATAAGTTCGTCTTGCATCTCTGTTCTTATTAACGGATCTAATGCTGAAAATGCTTCGTCCATTAACAAAATATCAGGGTCACAGGCTAAGGCTCTAGCTAAGCCAACACGTTGTTTCATTCCTCCAGACAGTTCATCCGGAAAAGAGTCACTGTGTGTGCCCAAGCCTACGCGCTCTAGCGCAGATAATGCGGTTGCAGAACGCTGTTCTTTTTCGACATGAGCAAGTTCTAAACCAAATGCGGCATTCTCCAGTACCGTCATATGCGGCATCAATGCGAAATTCTGGAAAACCATGGAAATATTGTCTCGGCGAACTTGGCGCAGTTCAGTGTCGGATATGCTAGCAATGTCGTTACCACGTAATAACACACTGCCTCTTGTTGGTTCAATCAAGCGGTTTAGCAACCTGACTAAGGTTGATTTGCCTGAGCCAGATAAGCCCATAATAACGAATATTTCGCCTTCATTAATGGTGAGAGAGACATCGTTAACCCCTACAGTTAACCCTGTTTTCTCAAAAATTTGGTCTTTATCAAAATTTTTTTCTAGTAGGGGAAACGCCATATCTGGCTTCTCTCCAAAAACCTTGTAGAGATTTTTTACTTCTAATATTGGTGACATCCAACGCTTCCTTATGCGTACTTATTTCACATATTGATTTGATGTGTAATTATTCGTACTCTAACGATATTTGTTTGAATGTTCAAGCTGTGAATTGTGGTTTAAGTATGTCGTTCTATATAATTTTATTTAAATACAATTAGTTACTGTTAATATTTCAAGTAGAGTTTTTACGTAATATTTATACTAATTAATATTATGGTTAGATATCAAACAGATTTATATGACTAGTAAGTGACGTTAGAGTGAACGTTTAAGGAATTAATTGTTAGAAAAAAATAACGCTAGCAATATAATTTAGCGGCTAGCGTTATGGAGGACAAAATGTTTTATGTGGAGGTTGATTTGAGAAAAATGTTACAAAAATTTAGACTTTAGGTAATTAACATAAGGAGTGATGTCTTCTGAATCTATTCCCATTGATGTTAATAGTTGCTTTCTCGTTTTGCTGCGGCCATGGTTCCATATTTGTTGAGTGAGTTCATCCTTCAACGGATGAATATTTCCTTGTTTGACGGCTTGAGTAATATCTGGCTGATGGTTATTGAGCGAATTCATTACTTGAGCTGCGGTAATATTACCGATGGTGTAAGTTGGGAATGAACCGATATAGCCTGTTGACCAATGTATATCTTGCAACACACCAAGCCCATCGTTAGGGACTTGAATACCTAAGTCACTCTCTATCGATTCGTTCCATAGCGCAGGTAAATCGGCAACCTCTATGCTGCCTTCCATTAACGCCATTTCTAGTCGAACTCTCAGCATAATATGCAGATCGTAGGTTAATTCATCCGATTCGACACGAATCAGGCTAGGCTTGGAATGGTTAATCGCTTTGACAAATTCCTCTTTGGATACATCGCCTAGTTGACTGGAGAAATAGCTTTGCAACAGATCATAATGATTGTCCCAAAAACCTTGTGAGCGTCCAACGTGGTTTTCAAATAGGCGAGATTGACTTTCATGCATGCTGAAACTGGTCCCACCAACGGCATAAAGACCACGTAAATCAGTCGTAAATATACTGCGCGTGAAGTTAGGTGAAATGCCCATTTCATACATAGCATGACCGATTTCATGTAAGGTACCGAAAATCGATGATGGTAGAAAATTCTCAGACCAGCGTGAGGTTACTCGAACATCTTCACGGGTAAAGCTAATTTCAAATGGGTGATTAGCGGTGTCAATGCGTCCGTGGTTTAGGTCGTAACCAAGAATATTGGCCAACTCGTGAGAAAAGGCTTTTTGAGATTCAACGGGAAAATGTCGCGTTAAAAAATCGGTTCTAGGTGCATCAGCGGCATGATTTTTTTTAATGATTGGTAATAATGCTGAACGTAAATTGTCAAATTTTTTACTGATACTTGCTGAGGTTTCTTCCGGCTCATATAACGATAGCATGGGATCATACGGGTGCGCAGCGTCAAATTGTGCCGATAGCTCTCGGCTCATTTTTACCGTATTTTGCAAGTGGGGTTGAAAATGCGCAAAATCGGATTTTTGTCGGGCTTCTTGCCACGCTTGGCCACTAATTGCGGATTGTTCCGCCTGCTTCATAAGTAATTCAAGAGGAATTCTTTTGTGGTATTCGATGGCATCTACCACCTCTTGTGCTGCTTTAGTTTCTAGTTCAGAAGCCGAAGTGGCAAGGATATTATGGGCTTGTTCTTCCAAATAAGGGTCGATGATTTTTTCTCGGGCTATCGCTTGTAAACTAGCGATTTGATTGCCTCGAGTTGCCGCGCCTCCTTTGGGCATTATCACACGACTATCCCAAGTCAGTAAGTTGACACTACATAAAATATCGTTAATCGTGGCGACGCGTTGGGTAAAGTTGTTCATGTTCATCCTGATTATTTATTAAGTACGTGACATGCGAATCGACGGCCATCAACCGTCGTGGTTTCTGGGTACTGTTTCGAGCATATAGGTTGCGCAATTGGGCAACGCGGGTGAAACGCACAACCGCTTGGCGGAGAAAGAGGAGAAGGAATTTCTCCAATCACCGGATTAAACTCGCCTTTTTCTTTGCCTAGTTCTGGAATTGCACTGTAAAGCGCTTGAGAATAGGGATGATAACGTTGTTTGTGCAGATCTTCTGAGCCAGCAAGTTCCACCATTCTACCCAAATACATAATCGCGACACGGTCACAAACATGCCGTACCACTGATAAATCGTGACTAATAAAAATCGCGGTCAAATTCAGTTTTTTGCGTAAGTCCATAAATAGATTCAGTACTTGTGCTTGAATCGATACATCTAAAGACGCCACCGCTTCGTCAAACACTAGAATATCGGGTTCCATCGCCAAAGCACGAGCAATGGCGATTCGCTGTCTTTGCCCGCCAGAAAATTGATGAGGGAATCGATTGGCGTAGGAAGGGTTTAAACCAACCTGTTGCAATAGTTCTTGGACTCGGTTTGCCGCATCACTTTTGTGTATGATGCCATTTTTTACTGGACCTTCACTGATTTGTTCACCAATACGCATTCTAGGGTTTAAGCTCGCAAACGGATCTTGGTGAATCATTTGTACTTTGGTGGTGGCTTTTACTACTCGGCCATCGCGAAATTGAGCGACTGGTTGACCGTTTAACGTTACGTTGCCATCAGAAGGCGTGTAAATACCGGAAATAATACGACCAAGTGTTGACTTACCGCAGCCCGATTCACCAACGATACCGAGAACTTCGCCTTTTTTAACTTCGACTGATATTTGCGATACCGCATGAACCGTGTCATTTAATGGTTGTTTGGTGATTCGACTGACTAATCGGTCGATGGCATTACTGGGTAACGTAAATCGTTTCGATACGTTATCAATTTTTAATATGATGTCTTCCATGATATCTCTCCTGACTCAGTTAATGACGTGATGGCAGCGAATATAGCCCTGTGCAGAAGTCTGTGCTGCTGGCTGAGTATTACACTGATCAGAAGCCAGGTGGCATCGTGGTTTAAAGGCGCATCCTTCAGGTAAATTGGCTAAAGAAGGTGCAGAGCCTGGAATTTGCGGTATTTTGCTGCCGGGTTCATGTAGGCTAGGAACAGATGCTAATAGCCCTTGAGTGTATGGATGTTGTGGGTTGTTGATAATATCGCGTGTATCGCCAGATTCGACAATTTGACCCGCATACATGACTGATACTTTATCTGCTAGCGACGACACGACAGAAAGATCGTGCGATACCCATACAATGGCCGTATTGGTTTCATCGGCTAAGCGACGTACTTCCGATAAAATTTGACCTTGAATGGACACATCTAATGCGGTGGTTGGTTCATCAGCAATAATCACTGCAGGCTCGTGCAACAAAGCGATGGCGATAGCTACTCGTTGTCGCATTCCGCCCGATAGTTCATGAGGGTACGCATCTAATCGCTCTTTTGCTGCAGGAATACCTACAATTTCAAGTACTTCTTGTGCGCGTGCTAAAGCTTGTTTTTTTGACATCTTTTTGTGGACTTGAATCGCCATGGTCATCTGTTTACCAATTTTTAAAACTGGATTTAACGTCATCATGGGATCTTGGAAAACCATCGAAATGTGTTTTCCTCGCATTTTTCGAACTTCTGCTGCCGACATAGCAAGCAAATCAATGCCATTGACCAGTACTTGTCCGTGAGTAATTTCACCGGGTGATTCAATTAGATTTAAGATCGAAAAGCCAGTAACGCTTTTACCTGAACCACTTTCTCCAACCAAACCCATAATTTCACCCGGTTGAACGGAAAAGCTGACATTATTCACTGCTGTGACGTTCCCTTCCGAGGTATTAAAGCAGGTGGTTAATTCTTTTACTTCCAATGCATGTTGCATTACTTTGCTCTCCTTGGGTCGAGAATATGTCTAACATGATCAGCAACCAAATTGATTGCTATGATAATTATCATTAGCGCAATACCAGGGAAAATAGATAACCAGTAGCGATTGGTATGAATATATTTAAAGCCATTTGATATCAATGAACCAAGAGAAGGTTCAGTGATAGGGAGACCGACACCTAAAAACGATAGTGTTGCTTCCAATGCTATCGCACCGGCAATTTGTACCGTCGCTACTACAATTAACGGAGGTAAAATATTAGGCAGCATGTGTTTGAACAAAATATAGTTGTCAGGCAATGGCGTAGAGCGTGCGGCTTCAATGTAATCTTTGCCTCTTTCTGCTTTGGCTGCACCATGAGTTGTCCTTGCAAAGTAGGCATACTGAGCGATCACAAGTGCGGTTATAATTTGGAAAATTCCTTGTCCCAATGCGGAAACCAAAACCAAGGCAAGTAACATAGCAGGCAAGGCCAACTGAAGATCGACAATACGCATTAATATAGCTTCTACGCGACCACCGAAATAGGCAGCAGTTAAGCCAATTAATATTCCTATGCTTAATGCAATGATTCCAGATGTTAGTCCGATAGAAAAACTGGTTTTTAAACCGTAAAAAATAGCCGAAAGCATGTCTCTGCCGACATTGTCGGTACCTAGAACATGGTAATACCCACCGGTGCCTATTTTTCCTGGTTGCAGAAAAGCGTCGAACCAGTTTAGGTTGGCCAAATCATATGGGTCTTGAGGTGCAATGAAAGAAGAGCCAAAGGCAAGGAACATTAATACAACGATTAATACTAGAGCACTTACCGCTAGCTTTGATTTGGCAAATTCTTTCCAAAAGGCTTTAAGCTGTTTAGTTCTTGATGATTCAGCAGAGGCTTCGCTTGAAACAGTACTGGTTTGAGAGTCAATTTTAGTAGCATTCATGATTAACTTTTCCCTTTTAATCTAATTCTTGGGTCTAATTGCGCCTGAATGATGTCTACAATCAAGTTGATTAAGACAAATAAAATGACGACAAAAACAAGGTAAGAAACCATAACGGGTCTATCGAGCTGTTGAATTGAATCAATAATTAACTTACCGACACCAGGCCATGTAAATACGCTTTCAGTCACAACCGCGAAAGCTAATGTAGAGCCGAGTTCTAAGCCAAAAACGGTAACAATAGGAACGGAGATATTTTTAAGAATATGCTGCGAAACGATTTGAAAATCTGACAAGCCTTGAGCACGGGCAAATTTGACATAGTCGGAGCGCATTGCCTCAATCATGCCTGTTCTTGCAAGTCGAATAAGTAACCCTGTTTTAAATAAAGAGAGATTGATTGCTGGCAAGATAACGTGTGACCAGCCGTTGCCAGTGAAGAGCGATGAAGAGAAACCTAGAAATTCACCAATTTCGCCTCTGCCTCCAGAGGGTAAAATACCTAAGCTAACGGCGAAGGTCATGATTAAAAGCATGCCTATCCAGAAAGTAGGGACAGAGAACCCGATGACAGAAAATGCCATAATACACTGAGCTGATTTGGAATCCGGTTTGTAACCTGCCCACAATCCCGCTGGTATACCAATAAATATCGCAATAAGAACAGAGACAAATACCAGTTCGACAGTTGCACCTAGGCGAGAAAAAACCAGTTCAGTCACAGGAATGTTATAGATCATAGACGAACCGAGATCGCCGTTAAACACGTTACCTACGAAAATAAAATATTGATGCCAAAGAGGTAAATCAAAACCATATTGCTTAATCAGTTGCTCTCTGATTTCCTGTGTCGCGCCAGGATCAATCATAACGTCAATTGGGTTACCAATTGCGTAAACACCAACAAAAACGATGACGGACATTGTAAATACAACACCGATGGCTTGAAACAGACGCATGATTAAAAAGCTAAACATATTAAAATCACTCCATTGAATATGTTAAAGCCATACAACGATTGAGTTGTATGGCTTTGGCTTATAATAATTATTTAGAGGTAATATCGTACGCCAATGTTTCTTGGTCTATACGTGGAGCAAAAGAGAATTTGCCTTTCTTCGCTGCCCATACCACTTGTAAATTGATAGTTGGAATAAGCGCACGATCTTCCATCGCAACAAAAGAAGCTTGTTCATATAAAGCTTTACGCTTATCGCTATCTAACTCGTTAGCACCTTGGGTGAATAAGTCATCAAATTCTGAATTTGAATAACCAGTTCGGTTGAAGTTACCGAATCCTTGTTCTGGATCTTTGGTATGTACCAGTGCGCCATAGGTATAAGCTGCTTCGCCTGTAATTGTGCCCCAAGCAGACATTTGCATGGTGTATTCTTCTCTCGCGGCCGCTGGGAAGAAAACCGTACCATTTAATGCTTGTGCATTAACCGTCAAGCCAAGTCGAGACCACATCTGTGCTAACGCTTCACAAATAACTGCATCGCCAGGAACTCGGTTATTGGTACATGTGAAATCAACTTCGAAACCATTCGGGTAGCCAGCTTCGGCAAGCAATTCTTTTGCTTGTTCGATATCGTATTGCTTTTCACCTAATTCATCAGAATAACCAAAGAAACCTTCTGGCATCAGCTGATTAGCTGGACGACCGAGGCCTTCCATTACAATATCAACTAGAATGTCACGGCTGATCGCTAGATCAAGTGCTTTTCTAACACGTAGATCTTGCAGTGGGTTACCTTCGACTTCTTTACCATCCACTTTAATTGGTTGTGGTTCTTCATCTTTTACTGATGGCGCAATATTTAAAATATAAACAGAATCACCAACAACGGTATCCCATTTTGGCTGTCCTTTAAGAGCCAGATAATCAGAAGCAGGTACGTAGTTAATAAGGTCAACTGAACCTG
This sequence comes from Vibrio sp. TH_r3, assembly GCF_033101115.1. Classification (NCBI taxonomy): domain Bacteria; kingdom Pseudomonadati; phylum Pseudomonadota; class Gammaproteobacteria; order Vibrionales; family Vibrionaceae; genus Vibrio; species Vibrio sp. TH_r3. The sequence goes on from NZ_JAWMPW010000003.1 coordinate 26,334, forward strand.
ATTGAAGTGCCGCTACACGCGCAGCGTCGTCTGGTATCTCTTTACGGATAACCGTTTTCCATTCAGGTGCTTTACCCCAATAATCGTCATTTCTTTCTAAAACCAATGACCCTTTTGGCTGCCAAGAAACAAATTTGTAAGGGCCGGTGCCAATTGCTTTCTCTCCGCTATTAAAGTCAGCGTTACGAGCTTTATCACCCGTTTCAGAAGGGACAACAAAAAGACGAGTGAAATCGTTAGGTAAAGAAGGAGCAATGACCTTAGTCGTGATATGAATTGTGTAATCATCAATGATATCAACTTTGTCTACGTACTTAGTGTAAAGCGTCATTGACATCGGGCCAGTCGCGTAAGAAATCCTCTCGATAGAGAATTTTATATCTTCAGCGGTTAAATCGGTTCCATCATGAAACTTAACGCCTTGACGTATTTTAAATTCCCATACTTTCGGGCTAATTACCTGCCAACTTTCTGCTAACCCTGGTTGTAATTGTAACTTGTCATCAACACTGACAATCGTTTCATAAATGTGTTTGAGTGCCTCAGCTTGGGTACCCAATGTTGACCAATGGGGATCAATAGAATCAGGTCCAGCGCGAAGTCCCAATACTAACTCACTGTCTGCTGCGTAAGCACTGGTACCAGCTAAAGACAAAGCACACAAGATGCTAGCTGAGACTAATTTCAAGCTTTTGTTACATATCATATTACACTTCCTTTTGATTATTGATAATTAAGTCCATATATCGTCACACCACATGTAACAATATTATCCTTGATTGAGCAAGTGCAAAGTAATTTATTTAAATTTATATTTTGTTTAATATTTAGACTTTAATTTTTTAATTAAGCTTTAATTAACGAGTATAAAGTATTTAAATCTATTATATTCTAGTTATTTGGATTTATTATTGTTATTTTATTGTTTTTTAAAATTAATTTTATGTTAAATTTTTACATATTTGTTTGATTTTTACGCTTGTCATTAGTAATAATGTTACTGTTAAGATAACAATTTTACCTGTTGGGTAACAATATAACGTACGAATGTTGATTTGCTTCATGGTGAGATTACTCTGTTATTGTATACTTCATGATAACAATTTGGATTTTTCGGCATCTATTAGACGCAGTGCTATTTATTAGATTAAGTGTTAGTTGTTAGATGTGTTGCCACTTACTAGATTAAGCCGTAATGATTAGATTAGATGATACATACAACAGAATCACATCTGTGTGACTTAGGATTCATATGAAACATTTAGAAAATACAATGGATTTAATTGACTCGATTGACTCGCAACTAGAAGTGCCGTTATCCGTACAGCTCAGAGGTGTCATTGAATATGGTATTACTTCTGGTGAATTAAAGCCGGGTTGCAAATTGCCGACCATTCGTATGATCGCCAGTCGAACTGGTATGTCACCTGTGACGGTTAGTAATGTGTTCGCCAAGTTAAAGACAATTGGTTTACTTGAATCAAAAGTCGGCGCTGGGACTTATGTTGCAAATTACAAGATAGAGGCTGATCAAAACGCCTTGCTAGAGATTGATAAAAAGATTGAAGAATTACTTAAATTAGCTAAGAAAGCGGATATTGAACCACATGTTATTTCGACTCGATTGTTTCTAATGATGAAAGCCAATCCTAAAATAAACATTATGATTTTAGGCATCTTTCCCAAGCAAACACAATATTATTTAGATGTAATTAAAGACCATATTTGTAATGAGCAGATCGTCTTTCATAGCAGCACAGTCGATCAAGCGAAAAATAATCAAGAAGCCTGTATTAACTACGTTCTTGGCCCTATTAATGTTAATCAGCAAGCAAAAGATATGTGGCCAAATGCAGAGTTTATTGCATTTAACTTGATCCCAAATCAACAAACTCGCATTGCTTTAGCGTCAATTGACAGCAATGCAAAAGTGACCGTGGCTTCGTATTTCTCAAGTTTTATCAGTTTTCTAAAAACGAATATGAAAAAATTTGCCCCTCACGTTAATGACATCAATTTCGTGCATCACGTTCCGGGAGAGCTCACCAATAAATCTCACGGTTGTGACGTGCTTATTTATTCTACGGGTGTTGATATCACTCAAGAAAAGTTATCTAAAAATGTTGTTCATTTTGAATATCAATATGTACCCGATATGAATGATTTAAATAAACAACTCCACTCAAGAATGATTTTATAAAAATATAGTAAAGGACTCTTATATGCTAGTTTCGCAATCGAATTGGATGCAAATTGAACAATATTTAGAAAACAATGATGTGTGCATATTGCCGCTTGGTAGTACCGAACAACATGCTTATCTAAGCCTGTCGGTCGATTCTATTCTGTCAGAAAAAGTGGCGCAAGATGCAGCTGAACCTCTAGGTATTCCAGTGTTTCCCGCCATACCTTACGGGATAACGCCTTATTTTATGGATTTCCCAGGCACTGTTTCTCTTAAATTGCAAACCTATGCGGCACTAGTTAATGACGTATTAGAAAGCTTATATAAAGTCGGTTTTAGAAAAATTCTTATCATAAACGGGCATGGTGGAAACACGCCAGTTATGCCAGTAACAATGGAATTTATGGAAAGTCACAGCGACGCCACTATTCGATTTCATGATTGGTGGAAAGCACCAAAAGCACTCGCGTGCATTAAAGAAATTGACCCAATTGCCAGTCACGCAAGTTGGATGGAAAACTTCCCATGGACACGGTTAGAAGGCGTAGAAATGCCTGATGAACAAAAGCCTTATGTGGATTTTTCTAAGTTGCGCGACCGTGATTCAGCAGGAGTACGTAAGCTTATTGGTGATGGTAATTATGGCGGATACTATCAACTTAGTGATGAAAATATGGACAAGCTTTGGGCTGTTGCCGTGGATGAAGCACGCGAATTGTTAACCGGAGATTGGAAATGAACAACCAACAACCGATATTAATTTGGGGCGCTGGCGCAATTGGCGGGGTACTCGCCGCATATTTAGCTCGTGCTGGTAAAGAAGTGCATGTAGTTGATATTGTTGAAGAACATGTGGAAAAAATAAACGCACAAGGACTTGATATTCAAGGTCCAGTTGATGCGTTTAACCAACCATTGAAAGCGTTTTTGCCTTCACAACTTAGTCAGAAATACGATTGCATTATTTTGGCGGTTAAAGCCCATCATACTGACGGTGCTGTTGATATGTTAACGCCTTTTTTGTCAGAAAACGGCTTTGTCGTGTCGGCGCAAAATGGCTTGAATGAGCATGTTATTGCCAAAAAAATCGGGGCAGAAAAGACATTAGGCTGCTTTGTTAATTTTGGTGCTGATTGGCTTGAACCTGGCGTTATTTTGTACGGTAATCGAGCGGCGATTGCGATAGGTGAGCTAGATGGTTCGATTAGCCAACGTGCAACAGATGTACACGCTTTATTCTCAATTTTAGAACCTGATTCGGTTTTAACCGACAATATCTGGGGCTATTTGTGGGGCAAGCTAGGCTATGGATCACTGCTAATCTGTACCGCGTTGACACCCGATTCGATGTCAGATGCTATGGCGAAAGAGGCGCATTATGAAGCGTATGCATCATTGGGCCATGAAGTTATGGTACTCGCTAAAGCACTTGGTATTAAGCCTATGAGTTTTAATGGTTTTGAGTGTGATGCATTTTTAAGTAAAGATCCCATCGCTGTACAACAATCATTAGACCGGATGGTTGTTCACAATCGTAAAACGGCAAAGACACACTCAGGTATTTGGCGTGATTTAGCGATAAGAAAACGTAAAACAGAGGTGGATGCGCAAATACAATCCGTTATTGACCAAGGAGAACGTTTGAACATCCCAACCCCCGCTTTATCGAGTTTAGTTTCTCTTATTAATGCTATAGAAAACGGTCATCGTGAACAAAATTCTGAGTTAGTCGATGAACTGATTTTGACTCTAAATCACTAAGGAATGGTGAAATGATTTTTGATTTTTCAGGGAAGACCTTTATCGTCTCTGGTGCAGCGCAAGGTATTGGCGCTGCGACCGCGCGAAGTTTACAGCAAGCAGGCGCAACGGTTGTTTGTTTGGATAGAGACGGCGAAGGATTAAAGCAATACGCAGAACATTTATCGGTAAACTCATCATCTACAACCCCATCATCTTTAACTCCAGAGTTTGATTGCTACACCGTTGAATTAAGTGAGCAAAGCGAAGTAAAAAAACTGGTCAAAAAACTGTATGAAAAATACGCAATAATCGATGGTTTCGTGAATGCGGCTGGTGGAGTGTGTGGTCAAGTAGGTCAACCATTAGAAAATGTTGAAGCGAAAGCATGGCAAGCTATTTTTGATGCAAATTTACATACCGCATTATGGATGTGTCAGGCATTAACGCCTCAAATGAAAGTGGCTGGTAAAGGCGCGATTGTGACGATTTCTTCTGGAGCAGGTTTGAGGCCAAGTTTGACCGGTATTCAGGCGTATACCTCGGCAAAACATGCTCTTATTGGTTTTACCAAACAGTTAGCTCAAGAGCTTGGGCCTCATGGAATTTGGGTGAACTGCATTGCACCAGGTTTTGTATTATCTAATCCTTCTACATTAAAGCAATGGCAAGTATTAGGAACAGAAAAACAGCAAGGCATGATAGACAATATCAATATGCGTCGTTTAGGTTCGGGACAAGATATTGCCAACTCGGTGTTGTTTTTGCTGTCCGAACAAGCAAATTGGATCAGTGGCCAAGTTTTATCTGTTGATGGAGGTCATCGATGAGTGAAGCACATGAATGGGACGATCCAACATGGCAGGGATTAGTTAATCAAGTCCGTGCTGGTCGTTCATTACTTCCAAGAAAATGGCCTAATGGTGCCAAATGTGCCGTCGCAATAAGTTTTGACAGTGACCATGAAACCAATGAATTGAGAGACGGAGCAAAATCGGTATCTCGTTTAAGCTGGGGAGAATACGGTTCAAGAAAAGGCATTCCTCGTATTCGGTCTGTATTGCAGCAATATAACGCCAAAGCGACATTTTTTGTTCCTGCTGTGTCCGCATTAATCCATCCGCAAGAGCAGATTGAATTACATGCAGAAGGCCATGAAATAGCGCTTCATGGGTGGATTCACGAAAAAAACACCGAGCTAGACTATGTGACCGAAAAAGCGTTACTTATGAAAGCATCAGATACACTTACCGATCTGATAGGCAAAAGGCCGGTTGGAATGAGAACGCCATCATGGGATTACAGCAAAAATACCTTACAAATTGCCCGTGAAATGGGGTTGCTGTACGACAGTTCTTTATTTGCAGACGATGATCCATACGAAATTATACATAACGGTGAAAACACCGGGATCGTCGAATTACCTGTTGAATGGATAAGAGATGATGCACCGTATTTTTTAATGAATCGTTTTGGTGCTCAGCGTCCTTATACTGCACCCACTGATGTATTGGATATTTTTACACGAGAGTTTGAAGGTGCTTACGCTGAGGGCGGATTATTCCTACTAACCATGCATCCTCATATCATTGGTTACCGCTCTCGTATTTTTATCTTGCAGCAACTACTGGACAACATCACATCAAAGGGCGATTGCTGGATAGCAACGCATGAAGATATTGCTAATTACTGTTTAAACGAGCACAAATAAGGGAATAATAATGACATACGCATTAGCGATTCATGGTGGTGCTGGCACAATTGATAGAGCACAGTTAACACCAGAACTTGAAAAACAATATATTGAAGGACTACAAAAAGCGATAGAAGCGGGAGAAACGATTCTAAAAAATAATGGAACAGCAATGGATGCTGTATGTGCTTCGGTTTGTGCACTTGAAGACCACCCTCTATTTAATGCGGGCAGAGGTGCGGTATTTACCAGCGATGGGACCCATGAAATGGACGCGGCTGTGATGGACGGGAAAGACCAGAATGTTGGTGCCATCGCCGGTGTTTGTGGCCCGAAAAATCCTATTTTATTGGCTAGGAAAGTGATGGAACAAACAGATCACGCTTTTATTATTGGTGATTCATTACATGATATAGCGCAGAGCAACCAACTAGTAATGAAACCTAGTGACTATTTCTTTACCCAAAAACGTTGGGATGCACTGCAAGAAACCTTGCTACTACAAAAGCAGGGTAAGGTGTCCGATGATCCTGCAGTACGTCACGGAACAGTAGGCGCGGTTGCATTGGATAAAGATGGCAATGTAGCAGCAGCGACATCAACCGGTGGAATGACCGGAAAACTGCCTGGTCGTGTAGGTGACAGCCCCGTAATTGGTGGTGGAACATTTGCTAGTAATGGTACTTGTGCGGTTTCGGCGACAGGTTATGGCGAGATTTTTATGCGCTTTACTGCGGCGGCGGATGTTTCATCACGAATGCGCTTTTTGGGTGAGGATCTAGGTTCAGCAGCAACCCATGTGGTCATGGAAGAATTGCTACCTAATGACGGCACTGGTGGTCTAATTGCCGTAGATAACAAAGGTAATATTTCTATGCCATTTAATTCTTCTGGGATGTACCGAGGTTCAGTGAGTTCAAAAAGTGACATGATGGTTGCTATATTTTGATAGTTTGTGGTTGGATTCAAAATAATAAAAATTAAAAAACTTCACTTTAAGAGAGGCGAGTAATATCCTATTCGATCACGAAAGTAATTGATCGAATCGCTAAAATTTTTGCTCAATAAACGTTCATTTTAAAAGATAAGTGAACGTTTATGCTTATATTTAAGTCTGTATTTATAATTATTTTATATAGTTAATTTGTAAACAGAGAAAACCTATGCCAGACCACAAGCACCTTTCTAACGTTTTTGTCCAAACTTTAGAACAATCGATTGACGGCGTTATTGTTATTAATTCTAAAAATATCATTATTTTATACAATAATTCGGCTGAACGTCTTTGGGGCTTTTCTAAGCAGGAGGTTATTGGCAAAAATGTTAAAGTGCTTGTTCCCGATCATATAAAACCGAATCACGACAATTTTGTGAACGCCAATAGAAAAACTGGCGTGAATAAGATAGTTGGCACTAGTCGAGATATTCAAATAGTACGAAAGGATGGCTCTTTGCGTTGGGGGGCCTTCTCTATTTCTAAAGTAGAAGTAGATGGGGAGATCCTTTACACCTCATTTGTAAAAGATGTCACCGAGTTAGTTGAACAAAGAAAACGAATAGAATTACTTTCTCTTGTAACCGATAAAACTGACAACGCTATTTTTATCACTGATCAGGACTGGAAACTTACTTACATCAACCAAGGATTTAAAACGATCTTTGGTTATGATGAAAGTGAAGTGATAGGGCGTTCTCCCATTGACATCCTTGCTTATCATTTTGACTCAAACAAAGTGGTTAAGATAAGAGAAAACCTTATTTTGGGGAAAGCAATTAATAGTGAAGAACGCATTACCACTAAAGATGGAAGAGAATTGTGGTGTTCAGTTATGGCTAACGCAGTGTTTGATAGCTCCGGTAAATTCTCTCATGTAGTGACTATTTTATCCGATATTACCGCGACAAAATTATATGAAGTTCTTCATGCTCATATTTTAAACGCCATTGCTCGAGATGAAGCCTTAGCGGTCATTATGGAAGAAGCTTGCCAAGAGGCGATTAAAATTAGTCACGGTATTATTCCGGCAATTTTCAAAGCGGATGAAGAGGGTAAATTACACCTTCTAGCCTGTTCTGGGTTGTCCGTCCAACATACCATTGAACTGCAAGATATAAATAAATCAGCTGAGCTCGGGAGTATTGGTACCTGTTGTAGCGAAGAGACTCTGGGTTCTGAATTTGGAAGGCGGAAGGAAGCCACGTGGTGTGAGTTTACCGATGTGACTTACTGTTCCGAAATCCAAAGTTGTTGGTCGACGTCGATAAAAGGAAAAAACGGTGAAATTATAGGAGTCATAGCATTTTATCGTAGAGATAACCAAAAACCTAGCGATATTGATTATACATTGGCAGATGTGCTTACGCCTGTTTGTGGGCTTGCTATTGAACGAGAAAGTCATCGACAAAGCATACGACAACTGGCCTATTATGACAGCTTAACCCATTTACCTAATCGCAGTTTATTGCATGCAGAAGCGGAGCAGGCAATTAACGTAGCTGCACAAAATAAATGTAAATTAGCCGTTCTATTTTTGGACCTTGATAGACTGAAATACATTAACGATACTTATGGGCATCCTGCTGGTGATGCGTTTTTGCAGGAAATCGCGGCAAGAATAAGCAGGAAATGCGAAAACAGCGATTTTTGTGGCAGATTGTCTGGTGATGAATTTGTCATTGTTGCGCAAAACAAAAGCATGGATGCATTAAATAACTTTATCGAAGAGCTAAGGCTAGCGATAGCGGCATCATACAAGGTTGAGAATACTCAAATCTATCCGTCGACAAGTATTGGTGTCAGTATTTATCCAGATGATGGTAACGATATAGGCACGTTGATTCATCGCGCTGATATGGCAATGTATCAAGCAAAAGCATTAGGCAAAGGGCGTTTTGCCTTTTTCAGCCATGAGCTTAATAAATTGGCTCAAGATCGACAAGAATTAGAAGAAGAATTAGAAAAAGCAATACAAGGCAATCAACTAGAATTTGTATATCAACCACAAGTTAAAATGCAAGATGGAAGCTTGCATGGTGTGGAAGCTCTTGCCCGATGGGTACACCCTAAGCTTGGTTTTGTCTCTCCGGCAACATTTATTCCATTGGCGGAAGAGTGTGGACTGATTGGTGCATTAACCTACTGGGCATTAAAATCCGCTTGTAAACAGATGTCTATTTGGCGAAGTAAAGGCGTTCAAGTGCCATCTGTATCCGTTAATTTATCACCGTTAAATTTTCACAATAAAGAATTGTGTCATTTAATTATGGCTGAATTAGGCGCTAATAATTTGCAACCTTCAGATTTGATTTTAGAGCTGACAGAAGGCGTATTTTTAGATACCAATCCCAACACGATGAAAACGCTGTATGAAATCCATGACAAAGGAGTTTGTTTTTCAATTGATGATTTTGGTACGGGTTATTCTAGTTTAAGTTATCTAAGAAGCATTCCGATTAAAGAACTGAAATTAGATAAGAGTTTTGTTACAGACATAGAATCTAGCACGACTAGTCAAGCTCTCAGTCAGGCGGTTATTCAAATAGGTGAAAGTCTTAATTTGGATGTAGTCGCAGAAGGTATTGAAACCGAATCTCAATACAATATTTTAAAAGAGCAGGGGTATCATGTCGCGCAGGGGTATCTATTCTCTAAACCACTTAAGCCTTCTGAAATAGAGACATGGTTAAATAATAGAGTTTAATTATAAACCAATAGCAGTGGCTGAGTGAGAGGGGGAAATATCGTGATTCAAACCTATATCTACAAAAAGCAGGTAAAAATTAGGTGATTTACGCGACAGTTTCCGTATATTTCTAATTATTCTTGTCTACTGTCAAAACTGCTCATACACGCACACTATTAATAAAACTAATGATTAAAGCTATGTGGTAAATAATCGTAACATATTGTTAATTATTTAGACTTTAGTAAAACGAATTGCGTCCCAACTTCTATTTTTTAGTATTTATGCTGTCAATGAAGGTGGTTAGATTGCGAAACAGCATGTATATTAAATGAAAGAAAATCTTATAGAACTAAAATTTGTATAATAAATGGTCAGTGGCGAGGTTTTTATGGAAGATAGTTGTCTCTTTATATCCGAGTCAGCGAGTGATGCTAGTATTGACACATCAGTTATATCATGGAAAGTATTGAGTGTTGAAGATGATCTGAATTATCAGCAATCATTACTTTATGGTTTGTCTGACTTGGTTGTTCATGGGAAACCTGTTGAGATATTAACCGCAAACTCTGCAGCTTCAGCAGCAGAAATGTTGGTAAAACATGATGATATCGCTGTTATTTTACTCGATGTTGTCATGGAGCGAGATGACGCGGGGTTACGGTTGGTTGATACTATTCGTAATGTGCAAGGTAATGAGGCGGTTCGGATTATTTTATTAACTGGGCAACCTGGTTCGGCGCCACGCCAATCTGTGATGCAAGAATATGACATCGATGAATATTGGAATAAAGCTGAAGTTGATCATGACCATTTAAGTACGATCGTTACCGCTAATTTACGTACTTGGCAAACACTACGCGAACTGAAACAGAGTTACTTGGGATTGCAGATGGTAGTGGATGCAGCCCGGAGTTTAAGTAGCAAATACGATTTTGATTCTTTTACCCAAGTTGTACTCGCTGAAATTGGACGAGTGATTGGGGCGAATTCCAAAGGGATAGTTTGTGTTATTCAACATATTAATGAGACGTCAAGTGTTATAAAACAAGCTAGGATCGTAGCGGCAAGTGGCAGTTCAGTCAATCTAGTGGGCCAAGACTTCGATATAGAATCGCAGGGGACATTTGGTGACATTTGTAAGAAAGCTCTACAATTACGCGAGCACCAATTTGGCGACAAATTTTCTGCACTCTACTTTAATGGTGATGGTAAATTAGCCGAACATTTCCTGATACTTGTTAATAACGATACGCCTCTCTCTCCTTTTCACATCAACTTACTAAATTTATTCAGCGAAAATATTAATAGTGGTTTTACAAAAATCTCACTTATTAGCCGCCTTAACCAACTTGCATACCAAGATAGTGTTTTAAAAATACACAATCGTAATTGGTTGCAAAGAGAATTGGCTAACATGACGGATGAGGATAAAAAGAACAGCGAACTATTGATTCTTAATTTAAATCACTTTTCTTCTAATGTGCTTGTGTTTGGTGAAGAGCATGCGGTTGATATTATTAAACAATTGTACCTAACTATTCAAAACATGAGTTCTGAGAATAGCTTTATTGCTCGAATTAGGACCGATGCTTTTGTTATCCTATGTACCAAAGGAGAATCGCTTGATAGAAAAGCACTGAAAGCTTTAATTGAACAGCCTGTGATAGTTAGAGATGTTGCCCATAACCTTGAGATCAATATTGCTCGGATGGATATGCAGCTACTTATTGGCATTCCGCATGAAAAAATCCTTTATCTTGGCTTAAGCTTATTGCAAAAAGCGCAACAAGAGTGCATTTCTATTATTGACTACCACCCTGATCATTTTATTGATATTACGGCAGAATCATTATTAATGAATGAGTTGCGTGAAGCTCTTGGTAAGCATGAGTTGTTTATCGTCCTTCAACCAAAAATTGATCTTGCGACAGATACGGTTGTTGGGTTCGAAGCTCTATTGCGCTGGATGAAACAAGGCCAATTGATTTCTCCCGAAGTATTTGTTCCCGTGGCAGAGCAGTCGGGGTTGATTAACCAGTTGGACAGTTTTGTGTTTGAGCAAACACTAGAAGCAATTGATAAGCTAAAAGAGTTAGGTTACGAATATCCAATATCGTTTAATACCACTTGTTCAGACCTCAGAGATCAGGCATATCTTGATAAAATTATCTGTGCGATAAAAGAAAAAAGAGTGGATCCCGCTCTACTTGAACTTGAAATAACCGAATCACAAGCAATGCTAGATTATGAGCAGATGAACCCTATATTGATGAAATTGAGAGCGTTAGGCTTAAATATTGGATTAGACGATTTTGGTACGGGGTATTCTTCACTGTCGCACGTTTCTCGCTTGGCCGCGACATGCATAAAAATAGACCGTAGTTTCGTGATGAATATTGAAATGGATGAAGCGAGTTCTCACGTTGTCGATATGATAATGAAGTTAGCCGATCAGTTTGGTTTTACTGTTATAGCGGAAGGAATAGAAACACAACAGCAGAAAGATATTTTAATTCAGCGTGGTTGCCGATATGGACAAGGATATTTATTTGCCAAACCAATGCCATTGCATGATGTAATTGTATGGCTAGATAATTACAACCTATCAGTTGACTAATCGTGTATGAAAGATATTAGCAAGCTTCCTAGAGTATGGTTAGGTAAATTCACAGCTGTGCTTATCGGATTGATTACGTTAACTATAGTTTCTGGAAGTGTCTTTTATCAATATCGATTAGATTTATTACTTACACCAACCAAGTTTGAACATGAAGCAATTCTTAATGATAGTTTAGCGACGTTTAATCGTGCGTTAGGCGACATGGGTAATAGTATTACTTGGTTATATAAAACGCCCACAGTTACTCAAGAGCTTGAACAAGATAGTGATCAGCTACATTTTAATACTGCCAAGTTAGCACAGATATTTGCCGTGTATGGTGAAAGCGTCGGTTCCCTGTTGCAAGTACGTTGGCTTGATAATAAGGGACAAGAAAAAGTGCGAGTAGATGTAAAAAACGGACAGAGTACAGTTGTCTCTGAACGATTTTTGCAAAATAAGATGACCCGTTACTATTTTAAAGAAACTATGAATACACCGTATCCGATGGTTTACTTCTCTCCAATTGATCTTAATATTGAAAATGAAGTTATCCAGACCCCTTACCAACCGACTATTCGTGTGGGTTTGCAGACAGGCAATGGCGATTCAATGCGTAAAGGTGCACTTATTCTAAATTATGACCTTATTAATTTATTCAATCAATTTCGCCACATTCACCGTGGTCAAACTCAATTAGAAATTATAGACCAATCCGGCTTTTGGTTGTTAAACCCCGATAAGAATAAAGAGTGGGGAGGTGATATTGAACAATATGCAAATAACTTATCGGTGATTGATCTTAAGCTTTGGCAGCATACGCAAGAAAAACATGAATCAAACGCTGTTCTTATCGATAACCAACTAATAAGTTATCGCCGTACTGATATAACCAGCGATAATAGTCAAAATAATGCCATTTTATTTATGGCTTTAACGCCGCCAAGTGTCATTAAAGATATAACTCGCTCTGCGTTTTACCAAACACTAATATTGGTTTGTTGTATTATTTCTATTGGTGGCTTTATTCTTTATCGTGATATGAAGTTTCAGCTGACTTTATTTAGTCTAAATAAACAACTAATTGCTGATAAAAATCAATTAAAAATTAATAACCAAAAGATGACAGAGTTATTAGAGCAGCAGCACCAACTTCAAGCAGATCTAGTCAAATCGGAAAAACTATCGGCATTAGGAATGATGGTTGCTGGTGTCGCTCATGAGTTAAACACGCCCATTGGTGCATCAATATTAGTCGTGTCAAAACAATGCAATAGTCTTAATAGCCTGCAAGAAAAATTAAACTCTGGATTAAAAAAATCAACCTTACACCAATATATACAAAATAATGCTGTTGGACTCGATTTGCTTGATACCAATTTAAAGCGAGCGGCTGAACTGATTCGTAGTTTTAAGCGTTTAGCGATTGATAGAGCGAAAGATGATGTGATCTCTTTTGAATTGGAGCAAGTCGTTGATGATTTAATTCGCTCTTTGTTTCATGAAGCAAAAACACAGCAAGTAGAGATAGTTTCACAAATAGAAAAAGACTTAACTCTTACCAGTCACCCTGGTGTGTTGTCACAAGTTCTGCAAAATTTAGTTATTAATTCACTTACCCATGCATTTAAAGCCAACCTAGGAGGAGAGATAACCATTTGTGCAAAAATGGTTCAGAATAACTTCGTTGAAATTGACTTTACAGATGATGGTCGTGGCATATCGACTGATATACTACCCAAAATATTCGAGCCATTTGTTACAACCAATCGTTCAAATGGTAATACCGGTCTTGGATTACATTTTGTGTCCCAATGGGTAGATAAGTCATTGCAGGGCACAATAAGTGTCGAGTCAAAATTAAATCATGGAACTAAATTTAAATTAGTCATTCCGCTAGATATTTCACCAATACTGCCTTCTGACTAAATAAAATAATTAGACGCTATGAGTTTTTCCGTATGATTATATCAACTTTGAGAATAAATTTGGGAAATGTGATTTATTTATTACTATTATGTCTTTATTCTAGTAATTTTGATTAATGGAAAACTTTAATAATTCCCTATGGTTAGAGTGGTTTTTCTTTATGCGTCAGGGAGTTTTATCAAAAGTCGTAAGGAATTATGAAAATTCAACAGCACTTCAAAAAACGTTACCTTAGTTATTGGCTACCTCTCTTGGTGGGCATTGTCACTACCCTGTTGGTAGCGTGGGTGCTTCATTTTCAAAATGAATATCAAATAAAACTTTACACAAATAATCTTGCCAATAATACTGAAAAATTAATCGCTGAGCGCTTCCAGCATTTTGAATATGGGTTGCGAGGCGCTCGCGGTACTATCGTCGCGGTAGGTACAGAAAACGTTACTCGCAAGCAGTTCGAAAATTATATTTATAGTCGTAATATCGAACAAGAATTTCCCGGAGCAATAGGATTCGGTTTCATACGGCGTGTTTCTCCAAGTCAACAATCTGCTTTTATAAACAACGCCCGTGAAGATGGCGCTCCTGATTTCAATATTCGATTTTTAACTCCACACGACACCGATCGGTTTGTCATACAGTATATTTATCCTCTTGATAAGAATAGGCAAGCAGTGGGGCTTGATATAGGCTCTGAAATAAATAGGCGTTCTGCTGCTTTATCTGCGGCGAGGGATGATGCACCGTACTTAACCGCACCGATTACATTAGTTCAAGCCAACAAAAAACCCCGTAAAGGTACATTAGTTCTGTTACCTATTTATGCTGATAACGTTCTTCTGAATACTGATGAAGCGAGAGAAAAAGCAGTGGTAGGTTGGTCTTATGCGCCTTTGGTTATCGATGGCGTGTTAGATGGTCTTGGTAGTTTGAATGATGATGCTTTTATTACTTTAACTAATAAAACAGAAAAAGATCCTTTTTATCAATCAACAAGCACAGCACTGGGTTACTCATTTAATCATACGGTTGTACGTGAAGTATTTATCTTAGGGCAACACTGGAAGATGGAAATATCACCTTCCAATCAAATGCTTAATCAAATAAGGCCATGGAATATTGGTGTTGCGGTTGTTGTCTGCTTAGGCATGACCTTTGTTACACTACTGACTATTAACTTCTTCAGAGCTAACCGATTAACTGACGATGAAAAACAGCATGAAAAAATTTATCAATTCAGCACTCAGAGCTTGTTGATATTTTTTGCTACGCCTAGATTCAAGCAGATGCACAGACTAGTTTTACTGTTTTTTACGTTAATTCTGGGGGTTTCATGTTGGTTAATTGTAAAAAGTCATTTTGTAGAAATAAATGATGATCTCTCAAAAAGTGATGAGTCAGTGGTTTCTGAGTTGAATAATGTTGTCAGTAAGTATCGGAAAGACGTGCTCTTCTTAGCGAACTCTTCTGCTATACATGTTTTAGAAAAATTAGAAACTGATACTGAGTTAACACTAAATAGTAAACTCGAATCACAGGTCGTAGATCAACTCGAATCTATCAAATCACAACAAAATGATGAGTCATTGAACCATTGGAATGAACGGTTGGCTGATATTTTTGAAGCATATATGTTGTCTAATATCAACGTTTATCAAGTTCGTTTTATCGAAGCTAATGGCAACTGGATGGAGCGAGTCAAAATACAGCGTGTAGGTGACGACCTTGAAATGATGACGGGAGACAAACTGCAATCTAAAGCCAGCGAAGCGTATATAACGTCAACGGTTCTGGCCGGCAAGGGAAATGTTTTTACATCTGACATGACATTGAATAGAGAGTATGGAAAAATTGAACGCCCTAGTCGACCAATGTGGCGTTTTTCTACTCCTGTTTTTCTTTCTAATGGTGATGTGTTTGGTATTGTTATTATAAATGTTGATGCCAGCAGTATTTTACAGTTGCTAGAGCAAAATATAACTATAAACACGAACTTGTATATGACTAACAGTGAAGGGGACTTTTTACTTCATACTAATAAATCTAGAGCATTCACTTTTGAATACGATAATCCTCATCGCTGGCAAGATGAGTTTCACCTATTGCCTTTATTTAAACATATAAAATTTTCTGACATTAACGGTTATTCTGGTGATACCGGTAATGTATTTGCAAAACACAGTATTTTTTCTTTTCAAGAAAATACGAGCGATCGCTTTTTTAATATATACAGCACCACTTCTTTATTTTTAGTTGCTCGGCATATCGCTATGCAACTAGGTGTTATTCTAGCGGTACTTCTTTTTGTCAGCTTAATCAATATAGTTATACAATATTGGCTTTGGTTAAACGATATTATTACTCAAAAAGATAGCTTGAATGCACAGCGAGAAGAGCAGAGGAATAAAGAATTTAAGCGGTTTAAAGGTTTATTAGAATCAGCACCAGATGCAACCATTGTGGTTGATGAGCATGCCATTATTCAAATGGTTAATGTTCAAGCGGAGAAACTTTTTGGATATAAGCGCAGTGAATTAGAAGGCGAGTCTATTGATAAATTGCTTCCTATCCAAAAGAAAGCGCTATACATAAAACAGTTAATAGAATACATACAGCAACCGCAGCAACACAGCGGGTCGAATAGAATTAAGGTTTCGGTCTGCGGTGTTAATGGAAGGCCCTTTCCCGCGGAAGTGAATTTTAGTTCGGCTGACTTGGACGGTACGTTGCTAGTGAATATTTCGGTTAGCGATATAACAGAAAGGTTAGAACAAGAAGAACAGCTTAATATTGCGTTACGTGATGCAGAATCTGCAACGGAAGCAAAAAGTGCATTTTTAGCTAATACAAGTCATGAAATTAGAACCCCATTAAATGCCATTATTGGTTTAGGCTATTTACTAGCGGAAGAGCAACTTACTTATTCACAACAACAACTTGTGGCTAAAATTCAAATTTCAGGCAAGTCTTTACTCGGTATAGTAAATGATGTTTTGGACCTTGCTAAAATAGAAGCAAATGAAATGCAGCTTGATGAAATTCTGATGGATCTACCGGATTTTTTCGACGAAGTATCTCTAGTTTTTACCAGTCAAGCTGAAGAGAAAAATCTGCAATTTAAGCTAGATATTGATCCAAACTTGCCAGAAAAAGTCATAGCAGATAGCGTTCGCTTGCAACAAATTCTCTCAAACCTTCTGAGTAATGCACTAAAATTCACCTCGAAAGGGAGTGTTTCTCTTGCGGTTAAGGTAATACCAGATATCGATGTATCCACTGCGCACGGTAGTGTAGTGGAAGAATATGTAAGCATTCGCATTTCAGTGACCGATACAGGTATTGGCATACCAGAAGAAGTACAAGCCCGCCTATTTAAACCCTTTGTGCAAGCGGATAATAGTACCGCACGTAAATATGGTGGTACGGGGTTAGGTCTTTCAATTGTGTATCAATTAGTTGACTTGATGGGCGGAAAACTTGGCGTTGAGAGTGAGGATAACGTAGTTCAAAATGTAGTGAGGGATAGCGGGGATAACGCTTATAGTAGTGATGACAAGAGTTACGATGGCAGGGATTACGAGGACAGGGGTTACGAGGACAGAGGATATGAGGACAGTGTTGGAAGCACATTTTGGGTAGAATTACCGCTTAAAATTCAGACATCTAAACAGTTGGAGTTGGAAGGACAAACAACCCATGTTCAAAAATTATTTGTCTTAATTGCTGAAGATGAGTCGAATACTCAAAGCCCGTTGCAATCTATGGCCCATGCGCTTGGTTGGCGATCTCAGAACGTTCGCACCTGTGACGACTTGACCGAAATCTATACTTCACGCAGAAATAGCAAACTTAGACCTCCCGATGTATTAATAGTTAATTGCGATGGTTCTATTGACGAGCGTTTATCCACACTCAGAACTGTTGCTTCTGAAACCGGACGTCAAAATTTTTCCGCTGTTCTGATGGTGTTAGATAATCCTCAACGTAAAGCAGAGGTAGAGGCACAAGATCAAGAACAATGGATTACTGGGTTCCTTACTCAGCCACTCAATTCATCTTCATTATTTAATGCGGTAAACGACGCAGTTGCTAAGCATTCAGGAAACTCTAAACGTGTATTAGAGTCAACTCGTACCGAAGCTGTCGATGTCCAATGGTTAGCTGATATGCAGATATTGGTGGTTGACGACCATGCTATAAACTTAATGGTGATTAGTAATATCTTGGAGAAGAATGGCGCAAGTGTGCAAAAAGCAAATAGCGGTGAAGAAGCCTTATCTTTACTCGCTAGCTCTTCAGCTTATTTTGATGCGGTATTAATGGATATTCAAATGCCTGGCATTGATGGCCTAGAAACGACTCAACGCATTCGACATGATTTAGGTCTGACCTCTTTACCCGTGATAGCACTTACTGCAGGAGCACTATTGGAAGAACGAAACCGTGCGTTTGATGCTGGCATGAATGACTTTATTACTAAACCGATTACGCCATCGGAAGTGATTAATGTGTTGCGAAAATTGGTTGGAAGCCACAAAGATAACGCCGATTTAAATTTACCTGCAGAAGAATTAGCGTCAGGAATAAATGAGTGGCCAAATATAATTGGACTGAATATCAATAGAGCTAAAGAAATGTTGCTTTATGATAAGTCATTGTTTTTGAGAACATTAGATACCTTAGTGTCCGATTACTCTGATCTAGCAGTAAGGCCTAAACGTAGCATAGATTATCCGGAGTCCAAGGAATTACGTTTACAAATTGCCTCGCAAGCCCATAAACTCCGCAGTGTTTCCGGCACAGTTGGCGCAGAAAAAATACAACAGTTAGCAGAGCAAGCTGAAAATGCTTTGCGTACAGAGGATAAACCAGCGTATAAAATCTTAGATGAATTGGCGTCGGAATTACAAACGCTCGACATCAATTGTTCTGATATTTTGAAAGCATGGCAACAAGAACAACTCGATATAATGGACACATTATCGAAGCGCGATATGGTGCCACTTGACATTGAAACGGTATCGCATATTTTAGGGTTGTTAGAGGTGCAGGATATGAGCGCTTTGGATGAATTTAATCAATATAGTGGTTCCTTTAGAGAAGCTATAGAAGATGAGCACTTTTTCGAGCTCCAGGATAGCCTGATAAAGCTTAATTATAAGAAAGCTATTGTTATCCTTTCTTCTCTTAAAACCAGCATGATGGCAAGATAATCATATGATTAATATAAATAGTGAACTTGCGGATATTTTAATTGTAGATGACGATAGATCGGTTGTTATCGCGCTTAATAAAGCATTACAGCCAATAGGTCGAATTCGATTCGCTTCTGATGCCAATCAAGCCTTCGAAATGATTGCTCAAAGTCCTCCAGATTTGATTTTACTCGACGTAGAGCTTCCTGACATCAATGGATTGGAAGTGTGTTCTATTTTAAAACAACGCAGAAAAACAAAGGATATTCCAGTGTTGTTTATTACCAGTCATACTGAAATCGACTTTGAAGAGAAAGTTTTCGATGTCGGAGCTGCTGACTATATTGTTAAGCCATTAAACCCAGTTGTGGTGCTTGCCCGAGTTCAAACTCATTTGAATTATCAACGAGCTATTACTTTACTTACTAATCTTGCGAGTACTGATAGCATGACCGGTCTAGCCAATCGCAGAGCTTTTGATGAGCGGCTATGTACCGAGTTCAAACGTTGTAAACGTGATAAAAGTGCGTTGACTGTAGCAATTTTAGATATCGATCAGTTCAAAAAATATAATGATCACTTTGGTCATCTAGAAGGCGATGAGTGTATTCGCATAATCGCATCAACGCTAGAAAAGCATGTTCGCAGGCCTGCCGACTTTGTTGCAAGATATGGTGGAGAAGAGTTTGCTTTAATTCTGCCCAATATAGATTCCAATGGTGCACAGGTTTTTCTTAACGAATTATTGAAAAGTATTACGGATTTGAGCATTGTTCATGCTCCTAGCTCTATTTATGATGTGGTTACCATTTCTATAGGCTTTAGTTCTTGTTTGTGCTGCAGTGATGAACTGGATATTAAATCATTTGATGGCTGGGCATTGGTAGACTCTGCTGATTCTGCTTTATATGAGTCTAAGCAAAACGGTCGAAATAAAGTAACCTATAAACCGGTTACAATCGATTTGGTAACCGATTAATTAAACGTCATCTTATTTAAATAGAGGCATACGGAACGCCTATTCTATTAATAAAACCCATATGTATTATTCTTATTAAATCAGTTATTTTAATTAGAGATTAAAATTATTAATTTTACTTATGTGATGAGGCATTTTATCGTAGTTACACTCCAGCAACAAATAAAGCATAGTAACGATAAAACACTTAAATCACAGGATAATAATGATGGCTGCAATTACAGACTTAGATATTTTATTAAAATCTATGTCACCAGAACTTATTGATGGAAACTACGTTTTTTGCACGGTTAATGGTCCATTATCCGATTATCTAGCAATGGAACCGATTGCCACGTTTCGTGAACAAGAAGGATTAACATTGGTTGTTAAGGAAGAAGTGGCGACTGCAGGTCAGTTAGAGTTTGATGCCGTGTTCAGCTTAATTACCCTTTCGGTGCATTCCAGCTTAGAGGCGGTGGGTCTGACGGCTGCATTTGCAAACAAACTATCTTCATACGGTATCAGTGCCAATGTTATTGCAGGTTATTACCATGACCATATTTTTGTGCAAAAAGACAAAACAGAGCAAGCTATGAGTGCACTAAAAGAGTTTGCTTAGTTTTGACTGCCGGTTTAGCAACGTTTAACCAAGTAGGCGGCTTGACAATACAAGCTATTAGCTATTCACAATAGCTAATAGCGCTTTCAGATACGATTATTTCTAATCAGTGCTCTTTTGATGTTTTTACACATTTTACCGAAGGTATATAAATCAGCAAAGGTAGGAGATATACCTCTGTTTATTTGATGTTGCCAATAGCCGATTTCGGAATCGACCATTTCCATCAGTTTTTTTGGGCAACCGATGCAGGTATTGTCTGGACCGCATTTGAAGGTATCTTCTCGATAAAGCGGAAATTCAATTTTTACCGCATCTATAATCTGCTGCATTGCGGTTATTCTATCTGGCTTTTTAGACATCACAACTCCTCTGAGCGACCGAACTTCATGTATCAATGTTCGTTATTATATTCGCCTTTAAATAAAAAAATCTATCCCTCCAAATAGTTAGCTGTTCACGCTAAGAGTATGTTTGTTATTATTCAGTGAATAGATGAGTCATTAGCTCTGTGCCCATAGAATAGTTGTGCCCGTATAGCTAGATAGCTATAGTAGGCAACTTATTTCACAAATATAAGAGCTGATAAGTGAGACATTGCGCTTGATCACCTTAGTAACTTAGTTGGGAATTCATCATGGTAAAAACGCGCATTTTAATCTCTGACTCCACAAATCCTTGGTTCAATTTAGCAGTTGAAGATACCATTTTTCGTTCCATGCCTGCGGATCAACGCGTGCTGTTTTTGTGGCGTAATGCTGATACGGTTGTCATTGGTCGCGCTCAGAATCCATGGCGTGAATGTAAAACCGAACAGATGGAACAAGATCAAGTTAAACTTGCACGCCGTCAAACTGGCGGTGGCGCCGTATTTCATGATTTAGGTAACACTAATTTTACTTTTATGGCAGGCAAGCCAGAGTATGACAAAGTTATTTCTACCGATATTGTGTTACGAGGTTTAGCCAAACTAGGTATTAACGGTGTCGCTAATGGACGCAATGACTTAGTGTTGGAAGACGAGGCCGGTATTCGCAAATTTTCGGGGTCTGCTTACCGGGAAACACTTGATCGCGGCTTTCATCACGGAACCTTACTACTTAGTGCTGATTTAAATCGTCTTGGTGATTATTTGAATCCAGATGAAAAAAAATTAAAAGCAAAAGGGATCACATCAGTTAAATCACGCGTCATTAACCTCGACACGGTTAAGCCTGACATCAACCATTCTCAGGTATGCGAGGCGATAATGGCCGCGTATCTTGAGCATTATCAAGCCTCTGTTGAAATTGAACATATTTCTCCAGAACATTTTTATGATCTGCCTGGGTTTGAGGAGAAATTTGCCTCGCAAAGCAGCTGGGATTGGAATTTTGGCCAAACACCACCGTTTACTCACAAGATTGATGAACGGTTTACTTGGGGGGGAGTGGAGATATTGCTGGATGTTAAAAAAGGCACAATTGAACAAGCCAATATTTTCAGTGATATGCTTGACCCTTATCCTATGGAGCAGTTAGCTGAACAATTAATTAGCACTCAATATAAGAAAAATGAAATTGAATCTTGCATCGATAAGTTAGCTGGAACACTGCCTCAGTATCAAGAGCAGCTTGGTGATGTTAAGCATTGGTTTATTGGGCAAGTTGATTAACAAGGCAAGTTTGATCAGTAAGACAAGCGATTTACAGGTAAGTTGATTAACAACATATGGTGAGTTTTTATAATTAATGACTATGAAAGCAAATTATTCTCTTGATGATTTACGTTGTTTCTGCGCTATAGCGAAACTCGGTAGTTTTAAAAAAGCCGCCGCATGCCTTAATATGCCGTTGTCGACGTTGAGTCGTCGAATACAGCAATTAGAGAGTGATTTGCAACTGAGATTACTCAATAGAGATGCACATAGAGTGACTCTCACGCATATTGGTAACCAGTATTACCACCGCTCTTTTGCTTTATTCGATGAACTAGGAAAAATAGGCCAGCAGCTGCATCATGAAAAACATCAACTAAAAGGTAAAATTAGAATAACGGCACCGATATATTTTGGTCAGCAATTCCTAAAATCTATTTTTTACGATTTCTTATTACAATATCCAGAAATACAATTGGATTTACGTTTTTCCAATAACCTAATAGATATTGAAGAGCAAGAAATTGATATCGCGTTCAGAATCAGGAATCGAAAGTTAGAGAATTGGGTTATTCGCCAACTGAAGTACACCCGCAACATATTATGTAGCCATCCCGATCTATGTTTAGACCATGTACAGCACCCTAACCAGTTGCACGGTGTTGAAAAAGTCGTTTGTGAGAAACTACTACCCTGGCAATTAGAAAATTGCACCACCGGAGAAACTTATAATTACCAGCCGCAGCAGCATATTAGGTTAGAGATCGATGAAGTTCTAATGATGACTCAAGCCGTTGCAACAGGGATTGGTATTAGTTACATACCCGATTACTTAGCGTTACCTAGGATTGAAAAAGGGGAGCTTAAACGCGTTTTGCCTGAATGGCAAAGTGCTGAACAGTCGTTTGCAATGCTTTATCGAGACCGAGAAAACCTGCCACTTCGAGTAAAATTGTTAGTTGAATATGTACTGCAGAGATTATCCTAACCCACTGCAGTACCTATTTATTGCTATCATAACGTTTATAGCTAATCTTATGTTTATAATTAACAACCTTGTTTCGAGTTAATTAGTGGAATTACTGGCTTAAACGTAATATGACGATACCGATCAGCGCAGCAGTTAAGCCAATCACCTCTTGGCGACTAAATGCGTCTTTCAGAACAACTCGAGTATACAATAAGATAATAAGAATATTCATTGCCGAAATAGCAGACACTAAGCCTGTTGTACCAAGTGAAAACGCCGATAGGATAGCGACCATACCTGCGACATTGGAAAGGCCTACAACCATTCCACAACCAAATGTCTTAGTATCTGACCAACGGGGGCGGGAATCGTGAATATTACTGGTGTTTAATTTCCTTTTTTGTAACCAGTTAATTGCAAATAATAGACTACCAAAACCAAACATAAGCGTTAACGTAGCAAAAGTATCGGCCTCAAGTCGTGTCGATTGCTTGCCCAATAAGTCATTAAACGCAAAGAAAAGTGCCGCAAGTAATCCCCATTGAGCGCCCTGTAAATTACGAAACGAAATGTCATTAGAATAACGTATTGTGTATAGCCCAACAAAAATAATACTAAAGCCGACTAGTTGTTGAGTGGTGAGCGTTTCGTCCCAAAACATAAAGGCCAGTAATACGACAAATAATGGTGGTAACCCGGATAGAATACTAATAAGAGAGGCTTTACCAACAGAGAAACCCTTGTGTAAAGCAGAATTCGCCGAAAAAGAAGCGAAGCCCATGGCGAGCCCAACAATAACATCGGACCATGTATACCATTGTTGATTGAGCAGATACATTCCAATGGCACTACAAATAAAGCCGACAAAAAACACACCAAATAACATCAGATTACGGTCTAGATTTTTTTGTGATGTCCATTGATACATTATTCCTCTTGCACCAAAGAACAAAGCAGCTAACAGAGCATATACAATCCACATAATTAATTACTATTCCTTATATTAACGTTGCAGTTGAATCAATAGCTTAGATGATTAGTACTATTATTCTGCAAAACAGAACCGCTAGTATATTTTATTTAACAACATAAGAAACCGCCGTAAATGGGATAACTAATACCAATAATGGGATTAATGTTAGTTTCTGTAAAAAATGAATCGCAGTGCTGAGAAATAGTCACGGTTTGAAGAGTTTTCTCACTTCGTCAATAGCGAGGGTAATGTTATAGTACGGCGATGTAAAAAGGATAAACTTAAACAGTTCGCAGATGGAATTTAATAGACGCGATTTATTTGGTTGAGACTAGGATTCGAATAATGAAATATTTAGTAACAGGAGCCGCAGGCTTTATTGGTAGTGCAGTTGTTGAACAGTTAACAGCACAAAATCATGACGTTGTCGGCATTGATAATTTAAATGATTATTATGATGTAAACCTAAAAACAGCTCGGTTAGCAAGAATAGAACACGCAAATTTTCGTTTTATTCAAACCGATATTGCTGATAGACAAGCGATGGAAGCCTTGTTTAGCGATGAAAAATTTGACCGTGTTATACACTTGGCTGCTCAGGCTGGTGTACGTTATTCAATAGAAAATCCACATGCTTATGCCGATTCCAATCTGGTTGGTCATCTGAATATACTGGAAGGTTGTCGTCAAAATAAAGTGGGTCATTTAGTTTATGCCTCATCCAGTTCAGTTTATGGTTTGAATGGTAAGACGCCATTTGCGACCACAGATACGGTTGATCACCCTGTTTCTCTTTATGCTGCTACTAAGAAATCGAATGAACTCATGGCGCATAGCTATGCTCATTTGTATGATATCCCGACTACTGGTTTAAGATTCTTTACCGTTTATGGTTCTTGGGGACGCCCAGATATGGCACCATTTATCTTTACTAAGAAAATACTGGATGGTGACACGATTGATATCAACAACAATGGCGATATGTGGCGAGACTTCACTCATGTTGACGATATTGTGCAGGGCGTAGTTCGTATAGCGGATGTCTTACCTACTCGCGATCCGTCATGGACAGTCGAAACAGGCTCACCAGCAACCAGTTCTGCTCCCTATGCGGTATACAATATTGGTCACGGTTCGCCTATTCGATTAATGGACTTTGTTAAAGCTATCGAAGATGAGTTAGGTATTGAAGCGAAAAAGAACTTCCGCGAAATGCAACCCGGTGATGTTTACCAAACGTATGCCGATACAGATGATTTGTTTCAAGCATGCGGCTACAAGCCTAGCGTGACAGTCAGTGAAGGTGTAGCAGAGTTTATTTCATGGTATCGAGATTTTTATAATAAATAACGAGTTAGTCAATATAGTAATCCACGATATAATGATTACTGGATAATATAAAGATGACATTCTACATCAAGTTAAGCTATGCTTATTGATGCTCATAAAGAGTTAATTAAGTTGCGTATAAGGATATAAATTATGAAAAAAACGTTATTAGTTATGGCTGTTCTTGCTGCTGCTCCTTTTTCTAACGTGGCGCTAGCTGATCAAGATATTGGTTGTGGTCTAGGTTCTATGGTGTTTGCTGGCCAAGAAGGTAAAGTATTTAAAGTACTTGGTGCAACCACTAACGGTACATCTGGTAACCAAACCTTTGGTATCACATTTGGTACTCTAGGTTGTGATGGCACAGGCCCAGTGACCTCTTCAGAAAAACTAGCGATGTTTATCGATGGCAACATGGATAATTTAGCTCGTGATATGGCAAAAGGTGAAGGCGAAACATTGTCTACGTTAGCCGCTGTATGGGGTATTGAAGAAGCGGATAAATCTGAATTCAACGCTGTTGTACAACAAAATTTCTCTGAAGTGTTTAAATCAGAAAATGTGACTTCTGATGAAGTTCTTGTTAACTTAAACACACTGATCGCTAACGATTCAGTACTTGCTGACTACCGTATTTAATAAAACGATTTTAGTACTTTTAATCTTTGTTGATCACATCAGTATGTTAAGTGCTCCAACGGGGCACTTTTTCTTTTGTTTATTTTTGATATAAATGAACATAATATAGAAAACTTCAATAAACCATCACGGTATATCATGATATCTTCGCTTTTTGGCCGCCTTGTTTCATTGTGTTTTTTACTACCATTTTCTGTTTCTGCTTTCAGTGCTTCTGTCACTACTATTTCTGTTTCTAATACGTCTGAGATTAACGCGCCTAAGGTATTTGACCACAACAAACAAAACATTGAACAGTTAGCCAATCACTCTTACTGGTTGAAGTTAAACCACTACTTGGATAAACCGATTCGTGGGCCAGTAAGTACCATTCAACAAGGCGATTTTTTTCTTGCTGCGAATGGGAAAACATCACCTTATTCTGAACTCGTTGCCAGCATCGAAGCGTTATACCATCCCGATATTGACATCGCGACTGCAGCGCAGTGTAAATATCCTGCCCGTTATACTTGGCTAGAATCGCTACAGGGCAGGCAAGCGCAACTTAACTGTCCCGAATTAGAAGAGTGGCGTGATGTGATTGATCCTGAAGGATTAACACTGGTGTTTCCTACCGCTTTTATGAATAACCCTTCTTCAATGTTTGGCCATACATTATTACGTGTTGACGCCAGAGATCAAACTCGTCATAAAGAGTTGGTCGCCTTTGCCATTAATTTTGCTGCCGAACCCGAAACACAAGATAACCCCGCTTTATTTGCAATAAAAGGCTTAATCGGCAGCTATCCGGGGCGGTTTTCGGTTGTACCATATTATCGAAAAGTTCGTGAATATAACGATATGGAATCGAGAGATATTTGGGAATACAAACTCAACTTGTCTCAAGAGGAGGTAACTCGAATATTGCTGCATTTGTGGGAGTTACAAAGCGCTGAGTTTGATTACTATTTTCTTGATGAAAACTGTTCTTACCAACTGCTTGCGTTACTAGAATTAGCCAATGATGACTTATCACTTATCAGTGACTTTCCTTTGCAAGCAATACCGTCTGATACGGTAGACACGTTAGCCAATAATAATCTTTTACATGTGCCGAAGTACCGAGCTGCATTTGGTACACGTTTATTACATCAAGCAAATCAAATTGAACCAAGTCTTTTTGATGCGGTAGTGCAGGCAAAAACAGGTGAGTATCCAAAAGCTGAAAAGTATACACCGAGCGAACAAGCCGCAATTCTTGAATTAGCGTACGAATGGCTCAATTTTGAATTGTACGACCAAGCATTAGCACGAGATCCTGCAGCCAAACAACTGACACAGTTGTTGATACAACGTAGTAAAATTAATGTCCCATCTCCATTTTCATCGGTGCCGGTTCCGGAAGTCTCTCCCGAAAAAGGGCACGGTTCCGCTCGGGTTGGTCTGGGCTTGCAAACGAATAAACAGATAGCAGACAAAGCAACATTTGAATGGCGCGCGGCTTACCATGATCTTTTTGATTCGCAAGCCGGCTTTATTCCCGGAGCGCAAATTAGCTTCCTAGATACTCAGTTGAGTCTTGATAAAAATGATGAAACTCGTCTTGATAAGCTTTATTTATTGGATGCAATGGCACTTGCACCCAGTAATCAGGTGTTCGATAGTTTGGCTTGGAATATACGTACTGGATTTGATCGCCGTCTTACCGATGATAAGCAAGCCGGACGAATCTTTGTCCAAGGTGGCACAGGAAAAGCTTGGGGACGTTCCGATGGCTTACACCTTTACACCTTGTTCTCAAGTGAGATCAGCCATGGTGAACTGACAGATTATGATATTACGCTAGGCCTAGGTGTCGAAGCGGGAATACTGTACCAAATGACTCATGATCACCGTATTGGGTTGCAAGGCAACTATTTATCTTTATTCGATTCAAAGGTAAAGCAGGACACGGCAATGACTGCTACTTGGCAATGGACTTTGAATCGACAGGTCGCGATTCGTAATCAAGTTCAATACCAACATTGGTATAAAGAGGATATTTCCGCCAAATTTACCGCTTATTTCTATTATTAAGTGGTCGGTTTGTACTTTCATAATAAATTATTTTATCGGTGAGCATTTTAAATCTGCGTTAACTAGATTTAAAGTGTGATTAAAATCACATAAGTATTAGGTTTGGTCAATTGATGCCTGATACATGCATTAAGATACATAAATTCAATTGTAATATTAATTTTATCAATGACTCATACTCGACTTACCTGGCTACTTGTTAGCTTAATTTTATGTGGTTTTATTATTACCAGTTTTGTGAGTTATCAGGTTGCACACGAAACATTAGAAGAGCAAATAAAGCAAGACTCTCTGCCTCTCACTAGCGATAATATCTATTCAGAAATACAACAAGATCTTATACGGCCAATTTTTATTTCTTCCTTGATGGCTCAGGATACGTTTGTCCGAGATTGGACGTTATCAGGTGAAGTCACTACCGACAAAATCGTTCAATATCTCAACGAAATAAAGCAACAATACGGAACCGTAACCAGCTTTTTTGTGTCGGATAAAACCCGAAATTATTACCATTATAGTGGTATTTTGAAGCAAGTTTCGCAAGACGATCCTGATGACGCTTGGTACTTCCGAGTAAAGTCACAGGATCCTGGAATAGAATACGAAGTGAATATTGATCAAGATACCGCCAACAGAAATGATATTGTGGTTTTTGTGAACTACCGAGTGTACGATTTTCAGCGTCGATTTATGGGAGTGATTGGTGTCGGTCTTAGCTCAAATGCTGTTGCGGGGATTATTGAAAAATATAAGAAACGCTATAATAGAGAAATTTATTTTATCAATGAATTGGGCGAAGTGACGCTGCATGGCTCGCAACCATTTAGTTTTAACACTATTCAAGAAAAAGAGGGATTGCGATCGCTGGCAACACAGATTCTTACTACACCCAGTATGAGTGGCTCTTATTCTGCTGAAGGCGATGAGTTTTATATTAGTAGTCGCTGGGTAGAAGAGTTTCAGTGGTATATTATGGTTCAGCAAAAAGATACCTTCGATAAACGCAGCTTTATTACCACGTTGTTAAAAGATTTTTCTTTAAGTATTGCGGTCGCATTTCTTGTTTTATTGGTGATCCATTATAGTGTCAAAGGCTATCAGACTCGGCTAGTTAAGATGGCTCATACCGATAAATTGACAGGTATATCTAATCGTCAAGCATTTGATGATATTGTGGTTAAAGAATCTAAATTGAGCAACCAATCGGGCAAACCACTGTCAATTGCGCTGCTGGATATAGACCATTTTAAATCGGTTAATGATAGTTACGGTCACCAAATTGGTGATCATGTACTACAGCGTGTTGCTCACGCTTGTCAATCACAACTAGAAGGTCTTGGCCATATTTGTCGCTGGGGAGGAGAAGAGTTTATTATTCTTTTGCCCGATTGTAATGTAGAGCAAGCTATCACAAGCTTAGAAAAACTCAGACTAACAATAGAAAATCAATCGGTTAAGCCAAAGGTTACCGTGAGCATTGGAGTGGTAGAGCGGCTAGGAAATGAAAATATAGATTCATTGGTGCATCGGGCAGATATTGCCATGTATCAAGCGAAAAAGAATGGACGTAATCAGATTTTCAGTGACAATGGCTAAGTGTATCTTAAATATCGACCAACAGCAGGGTGAGGGAAATTATGTTAAAAGTGTTAGCGCTTGATTTAGATGGAACAATATTAAATAGCGATCATAAGATCCACCCTGATGTTAAAGCCGCGATCATCGAAGTAAAACAATCTTGCCATGTTGTACTAGTGACAGGACGCCATCACACCGCGGTTAAGCCGTATCATGCAGAATTGAATTTAGATACGCCGGTAATCTGCTGTAATGGCACCTATATTTATGATTTCGTTAATGATGAAATCGTTTCCCAAAACGCTGTACCACATAACATAGCCAAACAGTTTCTAGAATTAGCTGAACGTAATCAAATGAAAGTGGTGCTATATGATACACATTCCATGGTGTATTCACGTATTAATTCACCGGATTATATTGGTGCCATGCAACGTTGGGCAGAGAATTTTTCGACGCAAATGCAACCCATGATCCGACCAGCCGAATCGCTACAGCAACAAATTGACGCCGCTGAGTATGTTTGGAAATTCGTGATTGAAGGCGAACCAGAAGCGATAGAGCTTATGCAGCAGTCCGAGCTCGTTACTGAGCATTTTTCGGGTGAAAAATCATGGTCAAATAGAGTGGATTTTGCTTTAAAAGGCAATAATAAAGGAATACGTTTAGCTGAATACATCGGTCAAATTGGTTATCAACCGAATCAAGTTATGGCGGTAGGCGATAATCACAATGATATTTCGATGCTAAAGCTCGCTGGATTAGGTGTCGCAATGAAAAACGCGGATGACGCAGTAAAAAATATCGCTGATTTAGTCTGTGATAGTGATAATAATCAAGGTGGTTTGGCGGATCTTATCCGTGACAGACTCAAGTGATTTTTGGAAGAATTAGGGATGAGTTCAACCGAAATTACTACTCAACAACATGAACATACAAGCAAGGAGCTAAGTTATGCGTGATTCAATTTGTGATGTGCCCGGAATTAAGGTTGGACACGCTCAAGACGACATAGGTGGAACAGGATGCACCGTTATTCTGCCAGATAATGCCGCCGTTTGTGGCGTGGATGTCGCTGGTGGAGGTCCCGGAACGCGAGAAACCGATGCACTCAACCCCGTCAATTTAATTCAAGGAGTGCATGCCGTGTATCTTGGTGGTGGCAGTGCTTATGGGCTGGCCGGGGCAGACGGTGTAATGGCATGGTGTGAAGAAAACGGCAGAGGTTATGATGTGGGCGTGGGGGTTGTTCCCATTGTTCCTAGTGCCGTGCTTTTTGATTTGCCAGTTGCGGATTATCACGCTAGACCAGATAAGAGCATGGGGTATCAAGCCTGTGTAAATGCTAAAACTGACGAAACTCGTTGTGGCAATGTAGGAGCAGGAACGGGGGCGTCGGTCGGTAAAACGAAAGGCATGGATCTGGCGATGAAAGGTGGGTTAGGGACCGCGAGTATGACCTGCAATGGCATTGTTATCGGCGCGATTGTGGCAGTAAATAGTGTAGGTGATGTTATTAACCCTATGTCTGGAGAGATTATTGCCGGTGTATTGAACGACGATAAATCAGGGTTTGCAGGAGCAATGAATGTTTATAAACAATTGCTCGGTAGTGGCGATGAATCTAAGGTCACTGCATCTAATACAACCATCGGTGCCATCGCAACCAATGCTTCTTTGACCAAAGCTCAAGCCACCAAAGTATCTATGATGGCGCATGATGGTTTTGCTCGTGTGATTAATCCTATCCATACGTTACACGATGGCGACACCATATTTACTTTGTCGACTGGGGATAAAAAAGCTGATGTTTCTATGCTAGGCGCATTGGCTGCTGAAGTCATGGCTACTGCGGTCATTAGAGCGGTAAAAGCGGCAGAAACACGCTATGGAATTAAGGGCTTAGGCTAGGGTTTTATAGTTGGGTGAGTGTTAACTTATTAATTGGCTGTTTATTATTTTAAGCGACAAATCATTCTAGATATTGATTAATGATAGAGTACGGATTTTACATAGCTTAATTGTTATAAATAGCGAACAGGTTGATAAGTTAACACTCACGGTTTTATGCACGGTTTATGGTCGCGCTTTGGTTTAACGTATGCTGATTAGAGCTCTGGCCAATTAGTGATAGCTCCGCGCCAGTTTTCATACGCTTTTGCTAGCGCAATTACTTTTAAATCTTCAAATTTTGCGGCAACAATTTGTAAGCCTATCGGCATTCCACTTTTCGAAAAGCCACAATTAATAGAAGCAGCGGGTTGTTCTCCCATGTTCCAAGGCATAGTGAAAGCAATATGTTCAAATGGCTTTTGTGGATCATTGGTAGGGGACGCCCAATCGGCTGGATAAGAAACATTCGGGTTAACAGGGGATAAAACTGCGTCAACTTGAGTAAAAATATCGGCACAAGTGTTACGCATTTCCATGGTGCCATCGAAGCCTTTCACGACATCAAGAGGGTTGGCATCGCCACCAGTTTTTGCCCACTCATAAATATAAGGTAGGATAAGTTTCCGTTTCTGCTCAGGTAACCCTAGCATGGTATTCCAGAACCGAGCTCGCCAAAATACGTCTAACCCATCAAGCTGTTCGCGTTTTAATATTGGACCTAACTCAATAATTTCCGCACCCTCGGCTTCAAATTGCTTGGCGGCTTGAATGACCGCTGCTTTTACTTCTGGTTCTGGGTCTATGCCACAGCCTGCATCTAGAATTAAACCAATTTTCATACCGCGCACATCTGCCGCTGGAACGTTCCATTGTAAATTCTCATACTTAACAGAAGTGGCATCGCGATGATCAGGACGAGAAATGGTTGGCATAACCATGATGGCATCATCAACCGTACGCGTCATTGGGCCTGCTGAACGGCCAGTATAATAAGGATAAATTGGGATACGACCTAATGTTGGCTTAAAGCCAAATAAGCCAGTCCAACCTGCTGGTAGGCGCACCGAACCGCCGATATCTGTCCCGATGTGTAATGGGCCTAATCCTGCGGCTGCGGCTGAGGCTGCGCCGGCCGACGACCCTCCGGGATTTTGAGTTAAGTCCCATGGGTTGCGGCTTAAATGGTGAAAGGTGGATAGTCCTGAAGAAAGCATGCCGTAGTCTGGGCAGGTCGTTTTAGCAAAAATAATGGCGCCATCTTCTTTTAAACGAGCGGCGGTGGGAGCATCTTCGCTTGCAGGAGTTTTATCACTGGCAGCCGTGCCTAAAGGAATAGGGTCGCCTTTAGTGGCGATGAGCTCTTTTACCGTTACTGGAACGCCATCTAATGGGCCAACTGTTTGTCCTTTGTGCCAACGAATGGTCGACTCTTCTGCTTGCTGTAAGGCTTGTTCTGGTTTAAAAGCGTACAGCGAGCATATTTTAGGTTCGATTTTTTCAACTTGGTTTACTAACCAATGCATGTACTCTGATGGACTAGTACTGCCATCTTCATAAGCTTGTACAAGAGCGCGAGTATTGAGTTTAGAGAAATCAGTCATATTTTTAACATCCATATTAAATTAAATAACTTGGCGACCTTTTCGGCCTATGGTATCCAACGTTAACTCAGCAGAAAGAAGACGTTTGGTGTAATCTTTGCTTGGATTATCCAGTACTTGCCTAACGGGACCTGCTTCTACGATTTTGCCTGATTGCATTACCGCAACACTGTCACAAATTGCATCGACTACGCCAATATTGTGCGTGATAAACAGCACAGAAATACCGTGGGTATCGCGCATCTTCAGAATCAATTTAAGTATCTGTGCTTGAACGGTAAGATCGAGTGCCGAAGTCGCTTCATCTGCAACCAATAATTTAGGTTTGGTGATGAGTGCTCGGGCTATTGCGATACGTTGACGCTGTCCACCAGAAAATTCGTGTGGATATTTGTCCATGTCCGCAGCCGATAAGCCAACCTCTTCCAGTAAAACACCCACTCGTTCACGTAACGCTTTTCCTTTAGGTGCGTTTTTTTCTAGGTGCAAAGGCTCTGCAACTATTCGGCCTATTTTATGCCGAGGGTTGAGTGAGCCGTAAGGATCTTGAAAGACCATTTGAAAGTTGGCTCGCATGCGACGTAAATGGGCGGCTCGTTGAGTGAAGATATCCCAATTTTCGAACAAAATGTTGCCCTCAGTGGGTTTATCTAAAGCCATTACAATACGGGCTA
This sequence comes from Vibrio sp. TH_r3, assembly GCF_033101115.1. Taxonomy (NCBI): domain Bacteria; kingdom Pseudomonadati; phylum Pseudomonadota; class Gammaproteobacteria; order Vibrionales; family Vibrionaceae; genus Vibrio; species Vibrio sp. TH_r3. Next base: position 60,286 of record NZ_JAWMPW010000003.1, read on the forward strand.
AAGTTGATTTCCCCGATCCACTTTCGCCGACCACACCTAAGATTTCGCCTTTATTAATCGACAAGTTGACATCATTTACCGCTTTAACTGTGGTATTGCCAAGCTTGAATTCTCGTGTGAGACCAATGATCTCTAGTAATTTTGAGCTCATATTTTGTCTCCTTAATTGGCGGATTCTGCTGTGAAGTCACTACGAACAGAGTCACTACGAACCCGTCTAGGTTGTGCATCGATTAATTTACGTGTGTACGCATGGCTTGGTTGACGCAATATCTGTTCAGTCTCTCCTTGTTCTATCTCATCGCCTCGATACATCACTAGCGTTCGATCGGCAATGCGGGCGATTACCCCTAAATCGTGAGAAATTAAGATCAATGCGATACCGAGTTTACTAACCAAATCGTCTAGAATATCGAGGACTTCTGCTTGGACTGTCACGTCTAGTGCTGTAGTTGGTTCATCGGCGATAAGTAAATCTGGTTCCAGTGCCAGTGCAATAGCGATCCCGACACGTTGTCGTTGGCCCCCTGACATTTCATGCGGATAAGAATGAGCTTTTCGCTTTGCATCAGGAATCTTAACCATTTCTAGTAGTCGAATAACTTCAGCATTGGCCTCTGAGCGACTAATATTACGATGCAGTCTCAATCCTTCTGCTATCTGACTGCCAATTTTCATTGCTGGATTTAATGCGGTCATCGGTTCTTGGAAGATCATCCCAATTTTAGACCCTCGCAATGCGCACATCTGTTGTTCTGATTTTGACAATATATCTTCACCATTGAACAGAATCTGACCGGAAGCTTGTGCGGTTTTTGGCAGTAGTCCGATGGTTGCTAAGGACAACACTGATTTGCCAGAACCACTTTCTCCGACTATTCCGAGGGTTTCTCCTTTAGCAAGAGAGACATTAATTCCGTGTACGACTTCGACTTGTTGGCCATTGTCGTTGTTAAACGTGACTCTTAGGTCTTTAATATCAAGCATCATGTCGATTGTTTCCGTCTCGGATCAGTTAAATCTCGTAGTCCATCACCCAATAGGTTTAGTCCTAGTACGGCAATACAAATAACTAAGCCAGGGACAAAAACTAGATGAGGAGCAGTTGAAAGATAGGTTTGAGCATCGGCTAGCATACGGCCCCAACTTGGTGTTGGAGGCGCAATACCTAGACCGAGAAAGGACAGACCTGCTTCGGTCAAAATACCAAGTCCAGTCTGGATAGAAATTTGCACGATAATTTGTGCAGCAATATTTGGGATAATGTGTTCAATGGTTATTCTAACATGGCTCTTTCCTGCCATACGTGCCGCGAGTATGTAGTCTCTAGCCCAGATCTGTAGCGCAGCTCCGCGGGTTATACGAGTGAAAACCGGAATCATAAACAGGGCTATAGCCACAATAATGGTTACTGGTCCGCCACCCAGTATGGCTGCCAATAATATAGCAGATAGAACTGGTGGAAAAGCAAATAGCACATCGTTGACTCGCATGACTAATGATTCGAATACACCACGTTGTGATGCTGCGGTTACACCGAGTACCGTGCCAATAAATCCACCAATGGCGATAGCAGAAAAGGCGATACCAAGTGAGACCCATGCTCCAGTCATGATCATGGATAATTCGTCTCGACCAAAATGGTCGGTACCTAGTAAAGCGTCGGCTCCAGGCGGACTTAATCGGTTTGTGATGTTAATTTGTGTTGGGTCAGCAGGTGTCCAGAAAAGACTTAAAATAGCAGCACTGACCAAAATAAGCGTGATTAACCCACCAATAATCAGAGACCAAGAATAGTGTTTCATTATCTGCTCCTCAAGCGCGGGTCTAGTATGGTATAGAGTGCGTCGACGATGAAATTAACGCCCATAACAATGGCGGCAAAAAATAACACAACGTTTTGAATGACAATTAAGTCTCGTTGCGCTAAAGCTTGATAGGCTAGCGTACCCATGCCAGGTAAGTTAAATACGTTTTCAACTAACACTGCGCCAGCAATCAATACTGATATTTGCATGCCTAACATGGTTACAACAGGAATGAGTGCATTGGGCATCACATGACGCCAAAGCACGTGACTAGGAGTGGCACCTTTCGCTCTTGCTGTTCGAACGAAATCCTCGTTGATGACTTCAAGTACCGCCGCGCGCGTTACTCGAGTGAGTACCGCCGCTTGTGGTATAGCCAGCGCAATCGATGGTAAAACCAATGCTTGTAAGGACAGCGCAACGCTGGTGTCCCATCCGGGAAAACCGCCTGAAGGAAACCAGCCAAATGTGAGTGCTATACCTAAAATTAACAGTAAACCTATCCAAAAATTTGGTACTGCGATACCAATTTGAGAAAAGAATGAGGCAAAAATATCAACCGCACTGTTTGGTTTAGCTGCCGCCAACACACCTAAAGGAACCGATATAACGACTGATAACATAATCGCAATGGCGGTCAACGGTAGCGTTACCGCAAGGCGTTCACTAATGAGTTCTGAGACTGCGGTGGAATAGGTATAAGAGTTACCCAGATCACCTTGCAATAAACCGACTAACCATACGCTGTAGCGAGTAAGAAGAGGTTGATCTAAGCCTAGTTGGGCTCGGAGCGCCGCTAAGGTATCGGGTTGCGCCGACATACCTAAAATAATTTCAGCAGGATCTCCAGGAACGGCTTCCATGATCAGAAAAATGACGAAGGAAACGATAAGCAAGGTTATTAATAACCTGGAAAAAGAGTGAGTAATATGCCGCATGTATATTTTTATCCTTGGGCTCTAGTCTATTGTGAGCATTGCTTTAGTTTGGCGACCAGTTTGTTGGTTATTTGAGGTTGATCGGTTCTCTCTCCACTTGCTATCTCAAGTAGAAAGAGAACTCACGACTCTGTTTGATCGATACTCTAATAAGGATTAGTAATTCGAACAATGATTAGTCATTCGTATAATCAGAAGTCATTCGCATAACCACTAGTTACTCCAATAAACGTCGGTTAGGTCATTGGAAGGAACAGGTTCATTAGTCCATAACCCTACTAAGTCTTTTTTCCAAATACCGATTTTAGGAAAAGCATATAGGAATAGGGAAGGCACATCATTTGCCAGTATTTTCTGCGCTTGTTGGTAGCCAGCAATTCGATCTTCTTCTGTTGTCGAGTTGGCAATATCAGCCATCACTTTGTCGAAATCCGGATTACTATAATTAAAGTAGTATGGATTTCGAGCATAAATACCAATATCAAGCGGTTCGGCATGGCCAATAATAGTCATATCATAATTGGTATCTTTAAATACATCTTGTACCCATTTAGCTGGAAACTCAGAGGATTCAATGTTCATTGTGACACCAACCATAGAAAAATAAGCTTGCATAATTTCAGCTGCTCTTTCGGTATATGGGCGAGTGGGTACTTTCATAGTGAAGCTGAAACCATTTGGGTAACCCGCTTCGCTGAGCAGTTGTTTCGCTTTTACTGGGTCATAAGAATAAACGTTAGTAAGATCTTGATATCCAGCATCCGACGGTGAGTAATGGCTTCCTAATGGTTTACCTAACCCTTCGCTAGTTGCATCGATAATTGCTTGGCGATCAGTGGCTAACATTAAAGCTTGGCGAACACGAATATCATTGAATGGCTTTTTGCTGTTGTTCATACCAGCAATCACTTCCATACTGGTTGTGCCGATTACTGTCTCGAAAGCACTATTATTTTTAAATTGGCTCACAAGCTCCGGTGCACTAAATTCTGGCATGGCGTCAATCCCACCGGAGTTAAGTGCTGCAGCTTGCGCTTGTGGGTCACCAATAAAGCGAAACGTTACTTTGTCTAGCTTCGCCGCGTCACCCCAATAATCAGTGTTTTTAACCAAGGTAACTTGGTTGCCTCTTTTCCATTCGGCGAAGCGAAATGGACCGGTGCCGATAGGGTTAGTCGAATTTGATGCTTCGCTGGATGGTTCTACCATTACCGCAGCAGGGAAGCCTAACCAATAAAGTAGGTCGGAAGACGGGGTGGAAAGTTCAACAACCAAGGTATCTGAATCGGGAGCCGTAACTTTTGTTATCGTTTTGTAGAGCGATTTTTGTGGATTAATTGAATCGGCCGACAATAATCTGTCTAAAGTGTATTTTGCAGTTTTAGCACTAAATTCGATGCCATTCTGAAATTTAACATTATCTTGCAGGTCAAAAGTATAGGTTAGCCCATCTTCAGAAATAACCCAGCTGTCTGCAAGTTCAGGTTCAATATCGCCGTCTTTGTTTATTGTTACTAATCCTTCAAATAGATTTTGCCAAACCACTTGACCAATAGCCACAGGTGCAGCCGTTGTTGGATCGAGACCGGATGGTTCAATACTCATACCGAGAACGAGGTCGGTACGCGAGGCTGCGTTTACCGTGTTGCTTGCAAGCACACCGATAATTACAGTGGCTAAAAAAGAGCGAATATTACAAGTCATAAATTGGATTCCTTTCCGAGGGTTTATAAAACATGTCATTCTGTATGTCTACCATGCCCGATAATTAAGTGTAAATGCAATGATATTTATTAGTACACAGTGAAATCAAAACCGTAACACTAAAAATAACGCTTGTTACCGCTAATCTTGGCGGTGGTTGGTGAAAAAATTTTTTTAAAAATGAATTCATCTGTGTTGAACGATATGCGGTAAGTTTGGTTACTTAATCAGTTTTGTTATGCATAGAACGAGCCTGAGCGGGTAAAAATTCTTCTAGAAAATCGGTTAGCTTGGCTGCTGCAAAACTAGGCGCAACATTTTTCGCGCGGCTTATTTGCAGTTCTGTAGATATCACGGACTGTGGCTGAAATGGTCGAACGACCAGATCATGCGAGTCTATCTCACGGATAACCGACATTGCAGGTAAAATAAGTACGGCCGCTTGACGTAAAGCTAACTCTTTTTGTAACTCTAATGATGAGGTGGTAAAAGTGGGTTCTACAGGTTCTAACCCTGCTTCGCGTTGACGTTTCTCAAATGATCGCCGAATACCAAACGATTTATTTGGCATCGCGATTGGATATTGACGAATGTCGTCTAAGCTGATTTCGTCGTGCTTGGCCAATGGATGATCGACCGAAACCACGACTTCGTGGTAAACGGGAAATTTAAAGCGAATATCCATGAGTGGATCAGAAGATGAAAACATAGTTGCCGCGATATCAGTATTACCGTTGATAACGGCATTAACGGCTTCTTCTGCAGATGAAACGGTGACCTCAATAGAAACCGCAGGGTACAATTTATAAAATTCAGCCAGTGCAGGGGCTAAAATTGTATTAATGGCTGCACCGTTGATATGAATAGAAACACTGCCTCTTTTTAAACCTCTTAAATCATCGATCACCTGTTTGGCATTTTCTAAATCGCGAATGATGTTTTTAGAATGTACAGCGAGCGACTCACCTGCGGCCGTTAGCATAATACCTCGTGCACCTCTTATCAGTAGTGGTGCGCCAACATAATGCTCTAAGTTTTCAAGTTGGCGTATAACGGCAGTAGGCGACACTCCTAAATTCTCTGCGGCTTGTCGAATGGAGCGAGAATTAACCAGTTCATTAAAATAGGTGATGGCGTGTAACTTCATTGCTGCGTTCCTAATGTTATTTTTAGCGATCCCAGTTTATTTAATGACCACAGCTGTTTTTAAACCGGTTCGTCGTTGCTTTTAACTTATTCCGAATTTACCGTTATTTCACCTGCTTGACTTAAATTTAATCGCTTTTGTATCAAAATTAATCTGGGTTCTACAGCCACACTTCTATGGCCTAGCAGTCATAGTTTGGCCGTTTTACGTATGACGAGTCGCTGATTAATCGTGGTCGATAAACTGTTCTATAACTTCTCGGTCGTAGCCTTTAGAAGCAAGATTTAGCTGTATGGTATAAGGTTGTTTCGCGTGTGTTTCGCCATCTTGTTCGACTTGTAAGAGTTCGACTAGTTTTCCGTGCTGCATTACGGCAATTTGTTCACACATGTAAGAGACAACAGCTAAATCGTGGCTAACTAACAAGTAAGTTAACGATAATTCACTGCGTAGTTGCGACAGTAGATTTAAAATTTCGGCTTGTATTGATACATCCAGTGCAGAAGTCGGTTCATCTAACAGTAAAATCTCCGGTTCTAAAATTAGAGCGCGAGCAATAGCGACACGTTGACGTTGTCCACCTGATAGTTGATGCGGGTAACGAAACCTAAATTTGCTCGGCAAGGCCACTTGGTCCATAACGGTATTTATTCTGGCATCGGTATCTTTAAAACCATGAATAGCTAAAGGTTCGGCGAGTATTCTATCGATGGTATGTCGGGGATGAAGTGAGGCATAAGGATCTTGGAAAACCATCTGTACTTTTTTGTAAAAGGCTTTATCTCGTTGAGTGGCAAGCGGTTTTCCTTCAAGTAGCATTTGTCCAGCGCAAGGCTGATTTAATCCTGCTAGTGCTCGTAAAATAGTCGATTTACCGGATCCTGATTCGCCTACCAATCCAAAGGATTGTTGAGTGGGAACACGAAAAGAGACGTTATCTACCGCTTTAACTTGGTCGTCACCTGTACCAAAATGGATGGATAAATTGTCTATTTCTATTGCAGAGGTAAGTAGATTTTTTTGTGGTTTAATGCTCATACTAAGTTGCCCTGTGCATCTAACGAGCTGTTTAGCCAGTTATCTTTGCGTTGTAATGTTGCCAAAGGTTGTCCTTTAGTTGCGTTGCTCGGTAGGCAAGAGAGCAAACCTTTGGTGTAGGGATGTTGTGCTTGATCGAGTTTATCCGCTTGAATTTCTTCTACGATCCGTCCTGCGTACATCACCAAAATTCTATCGCAGAAACTTGCGACTAAAGGTAAATCGTGTGAAATCAAAATAAGCCCCATTCCGCGCTCTTTTACTAGATCGTCCATAATGGCAAGCACTTGTAATTGTACGGTTACATCTAGAGCCGATGTAGGTTCGTCTGCAATCAGAAGATCTGGACTGGATAGCAACATCATAGCAATCATGATACGTTGTCCCATACCACCTGAAATTTCATGTGGATAGGCGTTAAAAACGCGCATAGGGTTTCTTATTCGTACTGCTTCAAGCATGTCAATACAACGTGTAATGGCTTGTTTTTTAGATACCTTCATCTGTATTTGACAAGCTTCGATCATCTGCTTGCCTATTGTCATTACCGGATTAAGTGAATATTTTGGATCTTGCATGACCATTGAGATGCGCTTGCCACGAATTTGACGATAATCGCGCAACGACAGGCTTTGCAGATCAACACCATCAAAAACTAATTTACTGGCGCTAACTTGGCCTGAACTTAAGCCTAAAATGGCTCTTCCGGTTTGTGATTTTCCCGAACCTGATTCACCAACGATGGCTATTTTTTCGTGTCCCATCCTGAAAGAGATATCTCGAACCGCTTTGACCGGACCATGAACAGACGGAAATTGTACATTTAGATTTTCAATTTCAAGTAATTTATCGCTCGAACGTTTGCTATCGTCCATTAGTGCTGCCCTCCTGATTTTGGATCTAACACATCTCTTAAGCCGTCGCCGAGTAAATTAAAGCCGAAAGCGACAATAAAGATGACTAATCCAGGGAAAGTAGCCAGCCACCAGTAATTTAAAATGTAATCGCGACCTTCTGCTATCATCGCACCCCATTCTGGAGTGGGCGGTTGAGCGCCTAAGCCCAAGAAACCGAGCCCTGCCGCCGTTAATATAATACCTGCCATATCTAACGTGACTCGCACAACTAATGAGGACAGGCATAACGGCATAATGTGGCCTGAAATTAATCGCCAGTGACTGGCTCCTTGTAGTCGAGCGGCGGCTAAGAAATCGGAATTTCTTATAGTAAGGGTTTCAGCTCTAGCAAGACGTGCGTAAGCTGGCCAAGAGGTGATTGCGATAGCGAAGATCGCCGATTCAAGCCCTCTGCCAAGTGCTGCAGCCAATGCAAGCGCTAAAACTAATTTCGGGAATGCGAGAAAAACATCGGTAATACGCATTAATACAACATCAACCCAGCCACCGAAATAGCCGGAAACTGTACCAATAACAAAGCCTAAAATTGGCGCGGTGAAAATAACAATACCAACAATGAGTAACGTTATTCTGCTACCAATGATTATACGACTGAATACGTCGTTTGCTTGGCCGTCGGTGCCAAACCAATGTTCGGCTGAAGGCGGTTGAAAACGTTGTGCTTTTAGTGCGTCACCGGTCAAGCCACTGGTGATGCCTTCTGGTGCGATATAGGGAGCAAATATCGCCATTGCAATTAAGGATAATACAATGACAAAACCTATCATGGCTAAGGGATTACGAAAAAATCGAAGCCATCCTAAATAGCCACGGCCCATTGCAGCTTGTATTCTAGAATCTGGGTTTTCGGCTAACAGCCAACCTTTTAACTCAGTCATTATAGCGAACCTTATAAGTACTTCTATTAAGAAATACTCAAAAAATATGTGTTGTTATCTGGCTCTTGGGTCAAAAATTTTATAGAGCAGATCAGAGGTTAAATTTAAAAGTATAAAGACCAATCCGACCACAATTGTGCCACCTAAAACCGCGTTCATATCTGCGGCCAATAAGCCGTCAGTGATATAGCGACCTAGTCCTGGCCATGAAAATACAATTTCTGTTAGCACCGATCCTTCTAATAAGGTGGCGTAAGTCAATGCAATAACTGTTATTAATGGAACGAGTGCATTGCCTAATGCATGCCGCCAGATTATGGCTGTCTCAGATACACCTTTTACTCGCGCAGTCGTAATATATTCTTGTTGGAGTTGGTCTAGCATAAAGGAGCGAGTCATTCTGCTTAGATAAGCGACGCTGTAATAAGAAAGGAGCGAAGCGGGCAGTATAATGTGAGAAAATGCGTCTTTGAATGCATCCCAGTCGCCGGCAATCATGGTATCAATTAACACCATATTGGTGACTTTAGGTAAAGTGTATTCATACATCACCCCAAGTCGTCCCTCTGGTGCTGCTACCCAATCTAAATGTTGATAAAACACGACAATACCCAACATTGCCAACCAAAATATTGGCGCACTATGACCAACTAAACCTAAAAACCGGACTAGGTTATCTGGCCATTTATTTTGTTTAACTGCGGCGATTACCCCCATGGGAATGCCGAATAAAATACCAAAAAAAGTGGCCAATGTTGCCAGTTCTAAAGTGGCAGGGAAGTAATTGAGTATATCATCTGTTACTAAGTTAGCGGTGCGTACCGATGTACCAAGATCACCACTCACTACTCCTTTTAAATAGTAGATAAACTGCACCACTATTGGCTTGTCTAAGCCCATTTCGGTATACGTTTTTTGGTACAGTGCTTCGGGCGCTTTGTCTCCAATAACGGCAATAACCGGATCGGTTGGCATTAACCGACCAATAACAAAGGTAAGTAACAGTAAGCCCAAAAAGGTCAACGCCAGCATGCTAAAGAAATGCACAAAGGGTTTGGCTTTTTTGGCATAAAAAGAAGAAAAAAAGACGGCCGCCAAACCGTCTTTAGCTTTGGATGTCTTCATTATTTTTTCACAACATCTTTATATGAATTACTATCAAACGATGGCCCTAGAACGTAACCGTCAATATTGGCACGAACGCCAGCCACTTCTTGCTCTTGCATTATGAAAGCAAAAGGTGCGCTTTGTTGGTGCTCTTTTTGAATAGCTAGGTACATTTCAGCACGTTTGTCTGCGTCGGATTCAACCAGAGCGGCTAAGGTATCTTTAGTCATCTGCTCTGGTGCATAAGCATTACGCCATGCCACCGGTTTTGACTTCGCGTCATCGCTATTATCTAGGTTTTTAGCAAAGGTATCGGCGTTAGTATGCGGGTCTTGATAATCTGGTCCCCATGCACCAAAGAATAACTGGTGTTTACGTGCACGATACACGGTCAATACTTGTTTTCCATCCATAGGAACTAAGTTAACTTTAATCCCTGCTTTAGCAAATGTTGTTTGAATAGATTTAGCTGTATCAATACGAATGGTATTGTTTCGTACAATTAACTCTACTTCAAAACCGTCTGGATAACCTGCATCTGCTAGTAGTTGTTTGGCTTTGTCTATGTCAAGTGAGAATGGTTGATCTTCTAGAGCTCCAAGGAAACCTTTTGGAAGGAAAGCTTGTTGAACTTGACCACGACCTGCCCAAACAGTGTCTTCTAATCCTTTGTAATCGATTAAATATTTAAGAGCCTGTTGAACTTGAGGTTTAGCTAAAATTGGATCTTTTAAGTTCATTGATAGGTAATAAAGCGTTCCTTTACCTTTCTTCAGTAACTTAACGTCTTCACTGTTGCTCACGCTTTTCAATTGCTCTGTCTCTAAGTTACGAGCAATATCAAGATCACCTTTTTCAAGCAGTAATTGCTGTACTGATGATTCTGCGATATGACGGATAAATACATTGTTGACTGCTGGTGCTCCGTCCCAGTAATCTTTGTTAGCACTTAGTACCACGATTTCTGATGGTTTCCACTGCTCTATTTTAAAAGGACCAGAACCGGCATAATTGGTGCGTAACCAAGCGAAGCCCATATCTCCATCAACTTCATGCTTCATTACTTCCGCTTTATCTACGATAGAAGCAATGGTGGCAGAAAGACAATATAAAACGAAGGTAGGTGCATACGCTTTATCCGTTTCTAAGGTTAATGTTTCTGCATCGACTACTTTAATTTTATCTTTGACGTTGGCTTCGGTTAAGCCAAATTGGCTTAGAATGAACGCGGGTGTTTTGTTTAAGATGATGGCACGTTGTAGTGAGAAGGCCGCATCTTCAGCTGTCATTTCATTGCCGGAGGCAAATTTTATTCCTTTGCGCATTTTAAAGGTAAACAGTTTTCCATCTTCACTAACCGTCCAACTTTCGGCAGCAACACCGAATATTTTAGACACATCATCCGGATCATAGCCGATCAAACGGTCATAACTATTACCGACAATTTCTGCACCGGAAAATTCGAATACTTCCGCGGTGTCTAGGGTGATAATGTCGTCAAATTGCCAACCAACCACCAATGAATCTTTAGGTGTCGCTGCGAATACGGTCGATGTTGCGAGTGCTAACATCAAGCTGGCAGTACCGGCCATGCGACGTGCTTTGTTTAAAAATAATTTCATACTATCTCCGAAAATATAAATTCCATGTAATTTTCTAGCGCTATTTACGCTGAAAGATCTGTATCTACTTATTTGCTTATCTATCTATTTATTTACTCAACATATATTTATCTACTCATAATATTTCTACATCCTGATGAAATGTCTGAGTATTCAAACCGTCACTCATGTTTAATCGAGTAGGCTTGATAAGTTATTTGAGTGTTATTACCTCCAAATCTGTTGTGCTAAATTGCGCATATTGTTGCCAAAAATCGCCTCTATATGCGCTTGTTTATAACCCATTGCTGTGAGTAATTGCGTCATTTCTAAAAATCGTTCAGGCGGTGCATATAGTAAGTTTAAAAAACCGTCACTAGCGTTATCATAACCATATTCTGGTGGCCACCAATGACTAACATCTAACCCTTCTGGGCCTTTATCTAAATGGCTATCATAGACAAAATCTAATCCTAAGCCGACATGCTCATAGCCTAAAAGTTGTACTAGATAATCTATCGCTTCAACCATACTTTGTGCGCTGGCTTGCGGACAATTAAGGAACCGAGAGACACCGTTAATACATACTACGCCACCGGTAGTGGCACAGGCTTTTAGTTGGTCGTCATAGTAGTTACGGTTGTGATCTTTCAGAGCCCTAGGGTTACCGTGGCTAATGATTACTGGTTTAGATGAGTATTCAAAAATGTCCATACTCGTTCGATAACCAGTATGAGAGACATCCATAAACATTTTATTGGCGTTGATGGCATCGACAATGGCTCGGCCTTTTTGGGTTAATCCTGTATCTGTATCGTGGCAGCCACCAGCCAGAGAATTGCTGCGGTTATAAGCAAGGTGTACTTGCTTGACGCCGAGTTCGGCAAATAGGGCGACCATTGCAGGACTCTCGCATAAAGGGATCCCTCCTTCTAAATCAAAAGATACCGCTAGTTTTCCTTCTCGTTGCGCTCGTTCAACGTCTGAAAAATCATTGACTTGGACTAAAAAATCCAGTTCATCTATGCGTTTTCTAAAACCTGCGATGATCTGGATAATCTCGGATAATGGATTAAAGTCCATGCCGACGTTAATAGAAATATAGTAGGCACCACAATCGATATGACGTTGCAGTGAAGCTAAATTGTATTCTGCAAAGAGAGGCACACATGTATGTGCATCCCAAACTGGCGTCCTTGTCAAAGCGTTCTCCTAGTACAAACTTAAGATGTTGTGAATAAAGACAATTCACTGTATTCATTTGAGGCAGCTTGTCTAGCTAGCTAAAACCGTGCCGCTATTAACCATAGATTAAAAAATACTATAAAACAATGAGTTAATTTGAAGTTCTTGTCATTTATAAAGAGTGGCGTATGGTTTACTGTGTGTTATAAATGTGCTCTGCACGAAAAAAGTGCTTTGAATACAATGATTTTTAATTCGTGTGATAATTTTAATTTTGGCTAATAAGTGTACGATTTTGTGAAGTGTATCGGCAATACTGTGTGTTTCTCCGTAGCCGTTTAAAGATGGTTGCTAACGATTAGTTAGCACGATAAATAATCGTTAGCAGCAGTATAGTTATCGACAAATGTGCGGCACTTAGATGTGTTTTTGCACATTAATTGTGCGTTCGCACCATCTCGATTTGAAAAACACAATTTATCAAGATATTTCCTTGAAACCGTACTAGTTTATTATTCTATTATTTTTCTTTTTAATAGTTAGTTAGGCTAAATAATAAACTTATTTAGTGTTTGTATGAATAATTTTCTTGGTTTTAAATCATATAAATCTAACTGGCATTGAACTTGCGATTGCTTTACTTATAAACAGGATGTTATGTGTTGGATGTTGCCTGTATTGAAAAGAGAAACATCAATGCAAAAGGTGGTTCAAAGAGGGATACATGAACAAATTAGATGACGAAAAGTACGTACAGTTTGTCAAAGTTAAAAAAAGTTATGATCTACATAACCTTGTAGTAAAAGAATTTAACTTGAACATTCGCAAAGGAGAGTTTGTTACTCTTCTCGGCCCTTCTGGTTCAGGAAAAACAACGTGTTTAATGATGTTGGCTGGATTTGAAGATGTGACTAGTGGTGAAATATTAGTTAATGGTGAGCCGATAACTAATGTCGCGCCTTATGATAGAAACATTGGCATGGTGTTTCAGCACTACGCTCTTTTCCCTCACATGACAGTTGAAGAAAACCTTGCTTATCCTCTTAAAGTGCGAAAAATTCCTGCTGCTGAAATTGAGTCTCGTGTTGCGGAATCACTCGCTTTAGTTGAACTCGAAATGTTTGGTAAACGTTATCCGGGGCAATTGTCCGGTGGACAGCGTCAGCGTGTTGCGTTGGCTCGCTCACTAATTTTCGAACCTTCAATTGTGTTAATGGATGAACCTCTTGGTGCGCTGGATAAAAATCTGCGTGAACAGATGCAATTCGAAATTAAACGCCTGCACGAAAAAATTGGTTTTACTGCTATTTACGTAACACATGATCAAACCGAAGCATTAACTATGTCTGATCGCATCGCTGTGTTCGATGACGGTGTCGTTCAACAATGCGCCAGTCCAGACGAGCTATATGAGAAACCTGCTAACGCTTTTGTCGCCGATTTTATCGGTGAAAATAATCACTTACCCGCCATCGTGACTGGTTTAGACGGTGAGTACGCAGAGCTTCAACTTGGTGATGGTAGTATTTCTAGTGCGGAAAATGCAATAAACAGTGTAAGGGCGCTGGCGATAGATCCTCCAGAAATAGGAGAAGCTTGTATTTTGACCGTTCGCCCAGAAAACTTGTTTATTGGCGATCATGCACAAGCCAATGCCAATAGTATTGAGGCGAGTTTTATTACTCAACTCTACGTTGGCGATTTTATTCGTTATTTTTTCTTATTGAGTGACAAAACAGAAGTTATGTTGAAAGTGCTCAATGATCATCAAGCTCCACGTTTTAAACCTGGCGAAGTAGCTAGGCTAACCTGGTCAATAGACGACGGGTTAGCGCTAAAACCTTAACCAAACCAACTTAATGGACTAAGAAGGAATTACTATGATTAGAACAACGACCATTGCCATGTTGCTCGCGAGTGCACTGAGTGCAAATGCAGTTGCCGAACAGTTGACGGCGGTATCTTTTGGTGGCTCATATGGAGCTGCTCAACAAAAATATATGATTGATCCTTTTGTTGAAGAAACTGGCCATAAAATTTTATTTGAAGATTATTCTGGTGGTATTGCTGAACTAAAAGCTCAGGTTGAAAGTGGCAATGTACTTTGGGATGTAATCGACGTTGAAGTAATCGATTTGGAGCGTGCCTGTTCTGAAGGATTATTAGAACCATTCCCTATGGATACATTACCAGATGGAGCTGACGGCACTCCGGCAATGGACGATTTTAATAAGGAAGCGTTAGCTAACGAATGTGGCGTGGGTAATATTGTCTGGACAGTTTTATTCGCTTACAACAGCGCGACAATTAAAGGTGGGGAGCCTACCAGTGTAATGGATTTATTTGACACTGAAAAATTCCCTGGTAAACGAGCACTTCGTAAACGTCCACAAGTAAATATGGAATGGGCTTTGATTGCAGACGGCGTACCAAAAGAGGAAGTGTATGAGGTACTAGAAACGGATGAAGGCCAGCAACGTGCACTAGATAAATTGGCTTCAATAAAAGATGACATCGTTTGGTTTGATTCATGGTCACAAGCTCCTCAATTGTTAAACGATGGCGGGGCAGTGATGGTTCAATCTGCCAACGGCCGTATTTTTAATGCAATTCAAGCGGAAGAGAAACCATTTGAAATGGTTTGGGATGCTCATTTATACGATTTAGATGTTTGGGCGGTTGTAAAAGGAACAAAACATAAAGCTCTAGCTGAAGAGTTTATCCGTTTTGCAACTGGTTCAAAACCGTTATCAGGTATGCCCGATATCGCATACGGCCCAACACGTCAATCGTCGTATGAGTATGTGGATAAAGATCTAATTCCTAAGTTACCGTCTTCACACTTGGATGAAGGTTTAAAAGCGTCAGGTATTTTCTGGGCTGATTATGGTGAGTCTCTAGGTGAGAAATTTAATGAATGGTTGTTGAAATAAGCCAGTAGTTAATTGAAAAAGGAGTTATGAATGTCAGCACAACTTAATTCGCAAGAGAAAGCGCATTTTCAGAAACAACTGAAACGAAAGAAACTCAAGTTGTTAGCATTTACGTTACCACTTTTGTGTTTTGTCCTGTTGGCATTTATCGCTCCGATTGCCACCATGTTATATCGCAGTGTTTATCATCCTACGGTTGCACAATTGATTCCGCAGACTTTAACTGCAATGAAAAATTGGGATTCACAACAAGGTGATTTACCACCGGGCTCGACGATTGCGATTTTCAGTCAAGAGCTACAAACATTAGCTAATGAACGCCGCTCTGGTAAATTAGCTGAAGAGTTGAACAGGGCAGTACCGGGTTCATCTAGCTTGATTAAATCGTCTTCTCGTAAGTTAAGAAGGATTCCGGTAGAAGAGTTAGCCAATGGCAATGGTGAACAACTGCTTGCTATGCATAAAAAGTGGCATAATCCAGATTTATGGATTTCGATGGATCAGTTTGGTGGAGCTTGGACAGATAGATTTTATCTCACTGCACTGGATTTAGAGCGAGATATTGCCGGTAATATAGAGGCGCGGGATACGCAAATTTACCTGAAATTGTACTGGCGTAGTCTGCGTATTGCGTTAACTATTACTTTATTTACCGCTATTCTTGCATTCCCACTTTCCTATTTTCTGGCTCAGGCTAGTTCAAAAAAAGCCAATACTTTAATTGTTTTTGTATTATTACCGTTTTGGACTTCTTTGCTAGTGCGAACCACATCTTGGATTGCATTATTACAGACCAACGGTGTAGTCAATTCCACCTTGCAGTTTTTCGGTATAATTAATGACCCGTTGGAACTGCTTTACACCGAATTGGCTACGGTGGTATCCATGACCCACATTCTTTTGCCGTTCATGATTTTGCCACTCTACAGCGTAATGAAAAATATTGATCCGAGTTATTTTAAAGCGGCACTATCTCTGGGCGCTAAGCCATTTCCCGCGTTTTATAAAATATATTTCCCAATGACATTCCCTGGTTTAAGTGCTGGTGCGCTATTGGTGTTTATTATTTCTATTGGCTACTACATTACTCCAGCACTGGTAGGGGGGACTGATGGTCAAATGATCAGTAATATCATCGCGTTCCATATGCAATCATCTAATAACTGGGAATTAGCTGCAGCGTTAGGCAGTTTATTATTGGTATTGATTGTGCTGCTTTATTGGATTTACGACCGCAGTGTCGGCGTTAAAAATATTAAATTGGGGTAAATTATGTCACGTTTTCCAAGCTATTATTCACCAATGCAAAAACTGGGTTCGCTGAGCCTCTCGTTTGGCGCTTATTTAGTGTTGGCATTTTTGATGTTGCCAATATTAGTTATCATTCCGCTATCATTTAATTCGGAACCGTTTTTCTCTTTTACTGAAGGAATGTTAGCACTTGATCCTGATGCTTATTCAACTAAGTGGTACCAACAGATTTGGCAGGATGAAAAATGGGTCTTAGCAATAAAAAATAGCTTTCTTATTGGGATCGCTTCAACCATTGTAGCGACGGTATTAGGTACGCTTGCCGCGATTGGCATGAGTAATTCAGATATGCCTTTCCAACGCGCAATAATGGCATTGCTTTTGTCACCTATGATCGTACCTTTGATTATCACCGCAGCTGGCATGTTTTTTTTCTACACACAACTTAATTTAGCTGGGACTTATCTTGGGGTAATTATAGCGCATGCCGCTTTAGGTACACCGTTTGTTATTATAACTGTTAATGCGGCGTTAGCCGGTTTTGACCATTCTTTGGTGAATGCGTCATTAGGTATGGGAGCAAAACCAGGTTACACGTTTTTTAAAGTGATCATGCCTTTGATTCGTCCTGGTGTGATTTCTGGTGGGTTATTTGCGTTTGTGACATCGTTTGATGAAGTTGTCGTCGTTCTTTTCCTTGCAGGACCGGAGCAACGTACTATTCCACGCCAAATGTTTTCTGGCTTACGTGAACAAATTAACCCAACTATTTTAGCTGTTGCGACGCTCTTGGTGGTGTTATCTATGTTACTTTTATTAACCATTGAATACTTACGGGCTCGCTCTGAAAGTATTCGCTTGGGAGAAAAGTAGCGCTTTGATTTATGGATATCGGGTTGGTTCGTTGAGGCTGTCTACTTAGGCGTGAACCTATTAGCAGATTCGGTCTGACTAGTATGGGCTGCTTGTTTAGATTGACTTTGCTGCGTTTCAATCTCACTGATTAGGTTTAGCCGATAGTTACGCACTTCGTTGTCTTCAAACTTTGCATCAAGCCATATGGTGACCAGTTCGATAGCCAATGTTTCACTTGTGGTTAGTGCGCCAAGGGCAAGAACATTAGTATTATTATGTTGCTTTGCCTGTTTGACAGTATAAGGATCGGTTCCAATGGCTGCTCGAATTCCATTCACTTTATTGGCACATATCGACATACCTACACCAGTCCCACAAATCAAAATACCTAATTCCGCGTCATTTTGATTGATCAAGTTAGTTACTTTAGTTGCATATAAAGCAGAATGCGTGCGAGTTTTATCGTTAGTACCAACATTAATAATATCATGGCCAAGTGATTCTAAATGAGAAACAATATGAGTTTTTAATGCGAGCCCTGAATGGTCATTACCGACGGCGATTATCATACGGTTTCCCCTCTTAAATGTAACAGTTAGTATTTTGTTAACAGTTAACGATCTTTGAATTAATTGACTTGCACTTGGTTTCGGCCATTTCTTTTCGCTTGATATAGAGCTTCATCCGCTTTTTTTATGACATCTTCAATTTTCACGGGTTGTCCTGGCCAATGCGATAAACCAGCAGAAACAGTGATATGACCAACTGTAGGAAATGTGTGTTGCTCTATTTTGTTTCTCAATCGTTCAGCGATATTAGTAGCGACTTCCAGGTTAGTATTTGCTAAAAATAATAAAAACTCTTCACCGCCATATCGACATACGACATCTTCTTGTCTTGCTTCTTCTTGCATCGCATATGAAATTGCTTTAATAAGTTCATCGCCTGCATCATGGCCAAAAGTGTCATTAACTTGTTTGAAGTAATCGACATCTACTTCTAGTACCGAAAATGGTACATCGTATAAAGTTAATGATTTCATTGCCTGATCTAGGCCTCTTCTATTCAATAAGCCCGTCATTGAGTCGGTGTGGCTATCGTTATGAAGTTGATTAATAGTGGTAGACATAATACTGAAGGCTTTGACTAAAGTACTTTTAAGGTGAGCAACCTCAAAATACCAGGGATTAATGTGATTCAGATCGTTTTTAGTATTGCCTTGTTGTTCAAAGCTTTTAACTGCACTAGCAAGTTGCCAAAGTGGTTTAGAAATGAAAATAGCGGATACCCATATAAAAATAAAGGTAACCAGTACCACTGGTATCAGTTCTTTAATGACATTTAAAATTTGTTGGTTAAGTTCTGCGAGTGTGACTAATCTATCTCGTTGAACAATTACTCCCCAACCAGAACTAGATACAGGAGAAAAACCTGCAAGCATATGTGTACCAGAAGAGTCGACCAGTTCCAACGCACCAGCTGTTCCTGTATCAACCGTATTTACAGCTTGGTTAACTTCAACTGTTTGCCCTATTTTATCGACGTCCGGGTGATAAATAATCGTTTTGTTTCGATCGACCACATAAAGGTATGTACCATCTGCATAACTGTGTTTGCCTAGAATAGTCGATAAAATATTTTTTTGTTCTAAATAAATAGTCCCCGCGACATATCCTAAATAAGTCCCTGTTGGCGAAAAAATAGGGTGTGAAATACTGATTAGGTAATTACCAGCAATAGAGATGAATGGGTTAGTTACAAGTGGTTTTTTTTCGGTCAATGACTGCAGAGCATTGTCTGATGAAACCTGTATCCCTTTGATTTGGATAGTTTCTGGTGAGACTGAAATAATTTTACCCAGTGCGTTGACGACAACAACAGAGTTGAAGGTTTGCGTTTGCTGACGCAGGCGATTGGTTTCTTGTTGCAGGTAGAATTCATCATTCATTCTTGAGGAGAGCGTGCTAGAAGCGTATTTCAATTGTGATTGAGCGGATGCAATAAAGGTGTCGGTCATTTGAGCCATTTTTTCTGAATATACTTTATTGGATTCTAACGTGTTCTCTACGATTAAATCACCTTCAACTTTATAGATAGAGTACAAAGCATTAAGTAGGGTAATTACAACGCTAGCGATTGCTAACAAAAGAATAAGCTTACGTAAATTAAGTCTTATTTTAAGGTGTTGAAACATAAATAGGGAAAACCTTGTGATCATTTACTTATTTACAATTTGTATGTGAACGTTGCATCTTATACTCAATTTCTATCAATGTATAATTCAATCAATTGATAAGTAGTACTATGACAATTGATACATTGTTAGTAAATATATTAATTAAAGCTATATTTATCTAACGTCTATTGGTAATCTTTATCTTTACTAAGCTATTGAAAAAATGAAATTTAAGTTAGTTTTTTTAACTTAAAGTAGCTTTGCAGTGAGATATACATTGTATAACGAATAATATAAATAAACAGTCTGTAGGTTTGAAAATTGGGACATAATTGCCAGAATTTGTCTTAGTTGACCTAAAATATTAGTTGCATATGAAAGATCGAGAAAACAGCCATTATGAAAAAATTCAGGTTACAAGTCATTATAGCGATCAGTGCCATCGTCATAGCAACAATTTTGACGATTGCTTCATTAGATTTTTTTGCATTTAAATCTGAAAGTGTTCAATTGAACAAGCAATTATTGCGTGAGAAAAATATTGCGTTAAAAGAAAGGCTTATTGAAAAGTTTGATAATTATCAGTTAATGTTGTCTTCGGTGAATACTCAAAATGATGAGCTAGAAGATGGGATGTTGCCTATGGATGTGCGCTTGCAATTGCAAGCTTTAGACAATATTTTTCACGGTGGGAGCAATGGGGTCTACTTAGTTAAAAAGGATGGCTCTCTTTTTAGCAAGACGGGAGAAAAATTAGATATTAATGTAAAAAAACTTCAGCGTGATTATTACCAAGCAGTATTTGAAGATAACAAACAATTCTATGTTTCAGCGCCTTACATTGCAGCCATCAATGGTAAAATCGTAATGGGGATTGTGTATAAGTTAAATCAAGACACAGCAGTGCTTGCTAGTATGCATTTGGAAACGGTTTTGGGGAGCATTGCCAATAGAAGTGATATGTTTTTATATTCTGCTGATGGCACTATCATGCTTGCGCCTTATCCTGATCTGTTAGGAAAAAATGTGTATGCTGAACGACCTTTTTTCAAACAATTTACTCCTGAAATGCCAGAATTATCTTATACCGCGAACATAAATGGGGAAGAAGTTGATTTCACCGCATTTTGGGGTAATTTGGAAATAAATGGTTGGGGGTATGTTGCTTATGTTGCAGACGACATTATTGCACAAGGAGCAAGTAAGCAAATAGTTTCTTCGTTACTAGTCGGTATCATTTGTCTAGTTTTGGCGGTGATTATCTTACTTACCATTCTTAATAAATTAGTAATAAAACCAGTAGGCGGAGCACCAAACGAAATCGCTGCACTTATGGAAAAAATGGCAAAAGGCGACTTGAAACAAAATTTACAACGTAGTGAGCAAGATTCTGGTATTTATTTTTCTTTGGTTAATTTGTCTGACCAGTTATCTACTTTAATAAAAGACTCACATAATATTTCAACAAATGTATCTTCTGCTTCTCAGGAACTTAATGCTGTCATGACCGAGACATTGCAAAACGTTGTACATGAACAAGCACAAATAGAACAAATCTCCACGGCAATTAATGAACTGTCAACTACATCAATGGAAGTAAGTAATAAAGCGATGTTGGCGGAAGAGCAAACCAGAAAAAGTCACAACAATGTAGAAAATGGTAAACAAACGTTAGAACAAAACATTGCACTCACTCATAACATAAATGAGTCGGTGACGAGCACGGCGAAGATTGTTGAAGAATTAAAAGAGTTTGCTGAAGAAATTGGTACGGTAACAGAAGTGATAGATAGCATCTCAGAGCAGACTAATTTGCTTGCTTTGAATGCGGCGATAGAAGCTGCACGAGCAGGTGAAGCAGGACGTGGTTTTGCAGTGGTTGCTGACGAAGTACGTAACTTAGCGTCTAAAACACAACAATCAACAGTTAATATTCAAGAAATAATTAGTAAATTGCAAAGCCAATCAGAAAAAGCCAATACCAATATGGTGCAGAATGTCGAGCTAATTGAAGTGTCTGTCATGTTGGCGGATAAGATAAAGGCGTCGTTTGAAGATATTTCTATGGCGGTAGAATCGATTTCAGAAATCAATGAACTGGTGGCAACGGCGTCGACCCAACAGCACAGCGTTACTGAGGATGTATCAAGAAATACTACTCAAGTATTCGATTTAGTGCAGCAAAATGTGTCA
Source organism: Vibrio sp. TH_r3 (assembly GCF_033101115.1). NCBI lineage: Bacteria > Pseudomonadati > Pseudomonadota > Gammaproteobacteria > Vibrionales > Vibrionaceae > Vibrio > Vibrio sp. TH_r3. Next base: position 82,017 of record NZ_JAWMPW010000003.1, read on the forward strand.
GCGGTCAATCAAACCTTACAAGCATCAGTAGAGTTAGCTCAGCTTGCTCATACTCAAGAAGAGCAGTTGACCTATTTTAAGGTTTAAGAGGTAGCATAAAAGCCATGGTTAAAAGCTAACAATAAGCCGTGGTTTTTATAGCCATATTTTGCTAATCGCTGTTTCAGGGTGAAAATGAGTGAGAATTTGTGCTTGCAACAGTTCTGCTGTTGCAATTGCATCGGTTAATGCATCGTGAGGTTGATAGCTTGGCAGGTTATAACGTGCTCGGCTATTCGCCAGACGAATAGAAATGGCTTGTTTTTTTCTGAACCAGTTAGAAAACGTGTTTGATCTTTTTTGTACAATATTTGCTTCTAGTTGCATGGTATCCACGATCGGAAAAATAATGCCTTCATTAATTAACCCTCGTAGGGCCGCATCAATAAAGTCGCGTTCAATCCGACGATAATGTACCACTACTACTTTGCCCGCTAGTTGAGCTAACAACTGTTCTAATATACGTAATAAATCTGGCGCGCCTTTTAAATCAGAATGCGTAATACCATGAATGATTATCGAATCTTCTTGTAGTTTATCTTCAGGTGTAACCAGCCAGTGTTTGGCTTTGCTACATGTAATACGCTCAATAGTAAAGGGGACTAAGCCAATACTAATGATGCTGTTTTGTTCAGCATCTAACCCTGTGGTTTCAAAATCTAAAGCAACAAATTCAATATCTTTTAGCATAGTGTGCTCAGGATAAGTACTGGCGTTGTAAAAATTCGTTAGTCGGCTATCTTTACTTTCTTGTGCTTGGATTTCTAAAAATGCTTTCCAATTTAAAATTTGGTGGTTATTGAAGGGATGCATAGATTACCTCTTCATACTGTTTGCATTGTAACGATATTTCAAGAAATTCTGAGCACTGCTTAACACCAAAAATGCGTCTTTTAAGTTGCGTCGTTCGAAGTCAGACATATTCTCTGGTTCTATGTTGTTATCGGGCTCTTGATTCGCTTCAATGTCCAAGGCTTGATGATGAATGCGAACGAGAGAGATAAATTCCATTGCATGTTGTAGATCTTTTCCTTTGGATGGAGGTAAGATGCCCGCTTCTATAATATCTTCTAGACGGTCAAATGAGTTTTGCGACTGGGATCCAATTGCGAGCGCATGGACACGGATAAGATCACCTAGCGGTGCCGTTCCTCTGCGTTTTAAATTAATTGAGTTGTTATGACGACCATCTTTTTCCATCACAAAGTTCTTAAAGAAACCAAGAGGTGGAGTTCTATTTAAGGCGTTTCTAGCAAGGCAAGCGAGAAAGTGATTGTTCTTTTTCGCTTTTCTCAAAATGAATGCGTTTAATTGCTCTGCCCACTTTTTCCGTCCGTAAACGCCATTCAAATCAAAGAAAATAGAGCAATTGAGTAGTGTTTGTGGGCTTGGATTATCGATCCAATCGGCAAAACAGTCTTCCCATTGTTGGTGAGTTTTGCGGTATTCTGGATTGGTGGCCATAATATTACCTGTACAATAACTGTAGCCGCAGGCATCTAAACCATCGCAAACAAAAGTGGCTAAATCTTCAAAGTACTTGCCATGCAATGATGGCTGGTATTGGTTATCCAGTATAATGGCGTTATCTTGATCGGTAACGATTAGTTGTTCATCTCGTGCCATGGAACCTAATGCTAAGAAACAGTACGGGATAGGTGGCGGACCTAATTTTTCTTCGGCTAATTCTAGCAAACGTTGTTTGAAGCTTCGTCCTATTTCGGACATCGCTCTCCCGACCATATGCGAATTGGCGTCTTCATTGATCATGCGAACAAAACAATCTTTCAATTGGCCAGAAAGTAACACTAAATCGTCGATACTATTTTGCTGGAAAATACTGCTCACAAATAATAAGCTGTTTTGAGATTCATAACGAATAATATCAGTGACTTCAATTAAACCGATCGGCTGTTTATTTTTTAAGATTGGTAGATGATGGACGTTATAACGAAGCATCAACAGCATAGCTTCGAAAATATAGGCATTATGATCAAGAGAGATAAGTTCGGTGGACATAATATCTGACACTGGAGTATCAACGCTTAAGCCTTGAGTGATTACTTTAGCGCATAAGTCTCGTTCAGTGATAATGCCAACAAAACTATCACCACCTTCATCGGTAAGATTAGGATCATTGATTAATGCCGCAGAGACGTTATTTTCTGTCATTAATTTTGCAACGTTTTGCACCGATGTGGTGTCGGCCAACATCAACGCGTCACCGGTTAATAAGGTTTTTACTTTCGAGGTTGTGAGCGAATTGGGGTTATCATTGTTATCTTCCACCGCTTGTTGTAAGCGAATACTGCCTTCTACTTCAACGAAATCAGCAAAGGTATCATAGCGTTCACAGAAATCTTCGAAGATGCTTTCAGGGATACAATATAAAAGAGTATCTTTAATCGACTTAGCTGGAAAACGGACTTTTTTATTGGTGAGCAGCCCCATTTGACCGAACAAGCCACCTTGATCAAGACGGTTATATAGTTCACCTGTACGGCGAAATATTTCAACTACGCCACTGCGAATCATATAAAGGGAGTGTATCTTATCGCCGAACTCGATGATCATGCTATCCGCTCTGAAATAGGAAATTTCGACGCTATTTGAAACTTCGATCAATGCTTCTTCAGGCAACTGATCAAAAGGTGGGTATTGGCTGATGAAGTTGCGAATTTCCAGTAGCTCGACTTCCATAATTGACTCGATATTGGCGATAGATAGGTTGGCAATAGTATAAGTCATCTGGGGGAGAGTTGCAGCTAGGTGGTGTGTTAGATAGTAGTAAAAAATAGCCATGCCAAAGATTAATTTTTGTTAGTATGGCGAATAATTTTGTCAACAGGTGAACTTTTATGAGTAATAAATCAGTAGTTAATGAGATAGAGGCAAATCAAACAATATTGTTTGATATTAATGAAACCGTGTTGAACCTTGATAGTCTCAAGGCAAAATTTAAAATGGCCTTTGGTGACGAGCAGGTAACGGCAACATGGTTTTCAATGTTACTGCACTCTTCTACAGTTTGTATTTTGACTAAAGTTGATACTGATTTTGCCACCTTAGCAAAGATCAACTTACAGATTATTGCTTCACGCCGTGGAGTGACGTTATCACAACAGATGAGCCTGGATATATTGAATGGTTTTGCTAGTCTCAGCGCACACGATGATATGGTTGGCGCATTAAAGACTCTGCGTAATGCGGGTGTGAAAACAGTGGCCTTTTCTAATTCGTCTTTAGCTTTAATCACGGCACAAATTACTAACGCAGGCTTAAGCGAGTATTTTGATGATATTGTGTCAGTAGAACAAACGGGTAGTTTTAAACCCGATCCTAACGTTTATAAGTTTGTTGCCAATAAGCTTAACCAGCCTGTACAACAATTGCGATTAGTGGCAACTCATGATTGGGATACCCATGGTGCTTTGTCTGTGGGCATGAAGGCGGCGTATATTAATCGATTAAACTCACTTTATAATCCACTCTATTTACAACCCGATATTGTCGCTAATACCATGGATGAAATTGTGGCGGAGATTTTGCGCACCTAAACAAAGTAATTGACATGCGTACAAGCGGATAAGCGTTCGGGTTAAGCATGTAGGTAAACCTCTTACATTTATCATCCGAACGCGTTTGAATATTTATTTAACTTTTTGATCTTTATGTTTATTTGTCTTTTTGGTTCCCTATTTATCTAAACCGCCCAGACATAAATATTTAATTTCTAGATAATCATCTAAGCCGTATTTTGACCCTTCGCGCCCGCTACCCGACTGTTTTACACCACCAAATGGTGCGGCGGCGTTAGAAATAATGCCTTCATTAATGCCAACGATGCCAAATTCTAACTTTTCAGCCACCCGCCAAATCAAGCCAATATCTCGAGCGTAAAAATAAGCCGCGAGGCCATATTCAGTGTCATTGGCCATTGCGATGACATCTTCTTCATTATCAAAAGCAATAATAGGCGAAACAGGGCCAAATATCTCATTGCTTGCGATTGGCATATCGTTAGTTACGTTGGTTAAAATCGTCGGTTGATAAAAAGTATCACCAATTTGACTGCGTTTACCACCTAGAACCAAGTTAGCGCCGGCAGAAATTGAATCCTTAACTAAGGTGTCAACATTATCTACCGCTTGTGTTGAGATCATTGGACCGATATTAACGCCGTCGGTTAAGCCATTGCCCATGGTTAATTCTTCAACCGCTGCGGTGAATTTTTTAGTGAACGTTTCGATGACATCTTTTTGTACAAATAAACGATTGCTGCACACGCAAGTTTGGCCGGCATTGCGGTATTTTGATATTACTGCGCCTTGTACCGCAGCATCGATATCAGCGTCGTTAAAGACAATAAAGGGCGCGTTGCCACCCAGTTCCATTGACACTTTTTTCACCGAAGTCGCGCATTGGCTGATGAGCGTTTTGCCTACCGCGGTGGAGCCTGTAAAAGTAAATTTAGCAATATCGGGATGTTGAGTTAATACTTTACCAATACCTTGTGCATCTTCGCCAATGACAACGTTAAATACTCCCGCAGGAATACCCGCACGTTCAGCTAGTTCTGCCATTGCCAATGCAGACAGTGGGGTTTGTGTGGCAGGACGAACCACAAAAGTACACCCTGCAGCTAATGCGGCCGCGGCTTTTCTTGTGATCATTGCATTAGGGAAATTCCATGGCGTAATCGATCCAACTACACCAACAGGTTGTTTGATTACGATAATGCGTTTGTCACCAGATGGCGCCGGAATAGTATCGCCATAAATGCGTTTGCCTTCTTCAGCAAACCAATCCAAAAATGCCGCACCGTAAGCGATTTCACCTTTTGCCTCCGCTAGAGGTTTCCCTTGTTCCAAGGTTAAAATACGTCCGAGGTCGTCCTGATGCTGCATTACTAAATTAAACCAGTTTCTCATTAACTTAGCACGTTCATTGGCAGACTTAGAAGACCACATCTTTAGAGCTGCCTTGGCTGAGGTAACCGCCAGTTCTGCATCTGCTACACTGGCATCATCAACTTGAGCAATTATGTCGCCAGTGGCGGGATTCGAGATCGAAATTTTTGCGTCATTAGTTTGCCAATGACCATTTATATAAGAACAGTGTTTAACGAGTGTTGTATCTTGTAAACCTACTGATTTATCTAGAAAATCGATTGACTCAACTGGCAAATTTGTTGGTTTAATCCTGTCCATCCTTAACCTCTATTGATTTGTTTCTAACCTTGATAATTCTCTAATGGCGTAGAATAATTGATTGAATACAAAGTATACTCATTATCCTGCAAGCTGCCTTTTTTGATTTAGTTAACTTTTTACTCGAGTTAATTTTTTGATTGGATGAAGAATTCGGCAAACCATTTCATAACTACGCTTGAATCTGGTTCAGTTTGTAAGCTAAGTTTGGCTTTTTCATATAGTTCGTCAGAAATCAGGTCTCTTTTCTTGTCTAATAATTTTTGTTCAAATTCCACCGAAAATTCAGGGTGTCCTTGTACTGTTAAAATATGTTGCCCTTTACTGAACATATAATACGGGCAGAAGTCACTTGAAGAAATAAGCTGAGTAGACGGGGGAAGCTCGGTGACTTGATCTTGATGGCTAACCAGCAGGTTTAGTTGAGTTTTGTTCGGAGTCATCCATGTTGGATGTTGATGAACTTGGTTCTCACTGACTCCAAGTCCCCAACCTTTGTTTGATTTTTCGACTTTACCACCAAGGGCGATACTAATCACTTGGTGACCGAAGCAAATTCCAACTAAAGGTTTACGTATTTGGTCGCAGTACTTAATCCACTCAATTAAATTATGTACCCAAGGTTGATCGGAATAAGCGTCGTGGGTACTGCCGGTTATAATATAGCCTTGGCAGTCATCATTTTGTTTGGGCAAATTTTGTTGGAAGGCATCATATTGTTGATATTCGAACTGACCATGAGGCGAAAGGGTCGCCATTATCATATCTGCAAACTCGCCAAATTGTTGTGACAAAACGGGGTCAAGCTTGTCGCAAACTATTATACCTATTTTCATTTATAAACCTCATCCATGAAGTTGAAATCAATTAATTTTTTGAATGACAAATACCATTGTGATTCAATATACTTTACATTAGTATGGAATTTAAGCTAAAACATACATTAAATGCAACTTATAATTAACAGTTGCTAACAGTAAAGCGGCTAAGGTAGGACTCCTAAGCTAAATATCTCTACTCGTGTACCTAAAAGCTTGGTATTGAAACGATTATGTACAACGCTTTGAGCCACGAATTGATGGGTATAAATCAACATTTAAAGGGAATTTATGAGTAATCAAATATGGCTAGAACGTGCAAAGCAGTTGTCATTTTCGACTAAAGCATTGATAAATGGTGAGCTAACTGACGCAATAAGTAAAGAGACATTTGCTTGTATTAATCCTGCTGATGGTCAATTACTGGCAAATGTAGCTCGTTGTGATCAGCAAGATGTCGACATTGCAGTAGCGGTTGCCAAACGTGTTTTCGATAGCGGAGTTTGGTCTGGACTCGAACCTTCGGCGAGAAAGGCTATTTTATTGAAATTTGCTCAACTTATTGATGACAACGTCGAAAAATTAGCTTTGTTAGACTCGCTAGATGCAGGTAAGCCAATTAACGATACTTTGGGTTATGATGCTCCAGCAACCGCTCGTTGTATTGCATGGAACGCAGAAGCCATTGATAAAATATATGATGAAGTCGCTCCTACAACGTCAGATGCGTTGGCATTGGTAACACGTGAGCCCCTGGGTGTTGTCGCAGCTATTGTGCCATGGAATTTTCCATCGGTAATGGCATCGTGGAAGATCGGTCCAGCACTTGCAGCGGGTAACTCGATTATTGTTAAACCGTCTGAAAAAAGTCCATTGTCAGCTATTTTTCTAGCAGAATTAGCGTTGCAAGCTGGTATACCTTCTGGGGTATTTCAAGTGTTACCGGGATTTGGTGGCGAAGCGGGTCAAGCGCTGGCTCTACATGCTGATGTGGATTGCATTACCTTTACTGGATCGACAGCCGTCGGCAAAAAATTGCTGACATTTGCAGGCGAATCCAACTTAAAACGCACCTTTATGGAGTGCGGTGGAAAAAGCCCGCATATCATTTGTGCTGATGTGAAAGATCTTGATAAAGCGGTCGCAACTGCTTTAAGCGCAATTTGTTATAACCAAGGTGAAGTGTGTACGGCAGGTTCTCGCCTTCTGGTTGAACGAAGTATTTATCAATCAGTGGTAGAAAAACTCGCGCAAGGGGTAAAAAACTGGCAGCCAAGTCATCCGTTAAGCACGGATACTTCGATGGGGGCGATTATTGATAGTCAGCAAATGGAACGCGTGCTTGGTTATATAGAAATCGGTAAAAATGAAGGGGCGAAGCTATTATGTGGCGGTTCTCGCGTTTTATCGGAAACTGGCGGATATTACATTCAGCCAACGATATTTACTGATGTCAGTGCAAGTATGACGATTGCAAAAGAAGAGATATTTGGTCCTGTGTTATCGGTTTTAGTCTTTGATTCGCTTGAAGAGGCAATTTCGATTGCCAATGATAGCGAATATGGTTTAGCCGCGGGGATTTGGACTAACGATATTTCTAAAGCCATTCGTGGTTCTAGGGCTTTAAAAGCGGGCACTGTGTTTGTTAATAACTGGGACGGTGGAGATATGACTATGCCGTTTGGTGGTTTTAAACAAAGCGGTAATGGTCGTGATAAATCATTACATGCAATCGAGAAATACACAGAATTGAAATCAACATGGATTGAACTTGATTAATGACAATGAGTTTTATGTAGTGAGCCGCTCGAATAAAGTCGAGCGGTTTTTGGGACTGTGATTTTGGTTTGTTGCGATTGGCCTTGGTTTGGTGCGATGGCTAACTTAGTTAATATTAGAACGTGGCAGGCGTTGCGGCACTAATTAGTTCGCATTCGACCTTACCTTTATTTCTGAAGCGATGCGGTTGTCGAGTTTCAAAATAATAAGAATCACCAGGCTTAAGAATTTGGGATTGATTACCAACAATAACCTCTATTTCTCCCCTTAAAACGATACCGCCTTCTTCTCCTTCATGTTGCATGAAGTCTGTACCTGTATCGGCACCAGGTGGATAAATTTCGCGTAGAATAGCCAATTTCTTATCACTTCTTTTACCGCCGACAAGCAGCATACTTATGACATTATCGCCGATATCCACTAGCTCTTCCGCTGAGTAGAATATCTTGTCTTCAGCTTCTATATTGATGGTGAAAAACTCGCCCATGGAGATTGGGATCGCGTCCAAGATTTTCTTGAGAGAGCCAACCGAAGGGTTGACCTGATTTTTTTCGATTTGAGATATCATCGCATTGGTAACACCACTGAGTTTCGCAAGCTCTCGTTGTGAAATGCCTTTTATAGTACGAATTGTTTTCAGTTGTTTGCCTATGTCCATTCCAATTTCCCAAGTTTGTAATAGTGCTACTCTGGTTAAATTATAGCGCTACTCTGGTTAAATAGAGCAGCGCCATTGTTTACAGAACGGTATTATGACGTAGCGTTGATCTCCATTCGGCGCTTTTTCTCTGCCTTCGCCATCAACCACCAGCCTATAAAGGACGCACATGATACAATAAGTACCATTAAGGTTGCTAGCGCATTTATTTTAGGGCTTATACCTAAACGAACACTTGAAAACACCACAATAGGCAATGTTGTTGAGCTAGGGCCAGACACAAAACTTGAAATCACTAAGTCGTCTAAAGACAAAGTAAAGGCCAATAGCCATCCTGCTACCAAAGACGGCAGAATCATTGGTAACGTAATTTGGAAAAATACTTTCCAAGGCGGCGCACCGAGATCCATTGCCGCTTCTTCAACTGACCGATCCAATTCTTGCAAACGTGAGCTAATTACGACCGTTACGTAGGCGGTACAGAAGGTAACGTGAGCAATCCAAATGGTTAACATGCCGCGTTGTGCAAACAGATCAATAAACTGACCGAGAGAAATAAACAACAGCAACAAGGACAAGCCGGTAATGACATCTGGCATAACCAAAGGCGCGGTGATCATAAAAGCAAAGCTGGTTTCCCCTCTAAACTTGCCAAAACGCTTTAAGATGAAAGCTGAGATAGTGCCAAGTACAACCGCAGCTGATGCGGCAAGCACACCAACCGTTAAACTGATTTTCAGGCCGTTAATTAGTAGGTCATCTTGGAATAATTCGCTGTACCATTTAGTTGAGAAGCCAGACCATACAGTGACGAGACGGCTTTCATTGAAAGAGTAAATGATAAGGATAACAATCGGTAAATAGAGAAAACTAAAAACCGACCCTAACATTATCCATTTCCATTTGTTGTTATAAACTGGTATTGAATTCATTATGCTGCCTCCAATTCACGTTTTTGGTAACGATGGAACCAGACAATTGGTACCATTAGAATCAGTAACATGGTTATTGCTACCGCAGAAGCGACAGGCCAATCACGATTATTGAAAAATTCTTGCCACAATACTCGTCCTATTAATACCGAATCAGGCCCACCAAGTAGTTCTGGGATAACAAATTCACCCACTGCGGGAATAAATACCAACATTGATCCTGCAATAATTCCGGCTTTGGTTAACGGTATTAATATTCGAATCAACACAGTAAATGGTCTCGCTCCTAGGTCGAGTGCCGCTTCAATGAGCGAATAATCGACCTTCATTAATGCCGTGTAGATAGGAAGGACCATAAAGGGTAGGTAAGTATAAATAATACCGATATAAACAGCGGTATCGGTATGCAAAATATGCAGAGGCTGATCAATAACACCGAGCCCCATTAAGAAATTGTTTAACAGACCGTTGTTTTTAAATATGCCGATTAGCGCGTAAATACGAATTAAAAAACTGGTCCATGAAGGTAGAATAATTAACATCAGCAAAACATTGCGCGTTGCTGGCGTTGAGTGAACAATCGCCCACGCTGTCGGAAAGCCGATGAGTAGACAAAGTACAGTTGAAATAAAGGCAATTCGGAGTGACATTAAATAAGATGAAGCGTATAGACTGTCTTCTATAAGATAGAGATAGTTGCCGATATTGATAAAAAACTGTAACTGTTCGTCGACGATAGCAACCAGATCGGAGTAGGGTGGGATGGCAAGCTCTGCCTCTGCTAGACTTATTTTGAATACAAATAAGAATGGTAGGAGAAAAAAAAGTAGTAACCAGCTGTAAGGTATCGCCATAACCAAATAACGCGAAAACGGAATATTTCGAATAGAATTAAGTATCTTCATATTGTTAATACCACCCCACTTTCTGTTTCCCAATATAAGCTGACTGGATCATTCCACGTTGGCATTCCCACTCTGTGCCGACTAATGTTTTGTACCGATACCACCACCAATTTATTGCTTGGTAAGCGGACATGGTAAATTGACTGGCTGCCTATATACGCAATGTCTTCCACAATGCCTGAGCAACTGTTAGTTTGACTTAATGATTCGGTGCATAGATATATTTTTTCTGGGCGAACTGCAACCATCAATTCAGTTCCAGGCGTAGCAGAAAGTCTGCGATTGAATACAATTGGTTTATCTAAATCGGCGCACTGAATCGTTGAACGGTCATCGGTACTGCTGGCTAAAGTGCCGTCGAAAATATTGACTGAACCAATAAACTCGGCGCAATAGCGTGAATTTGGTGATTCATAAATAGAGTTAGGTGAACCAATTTGAACAAATTGACCCTTGTTCATAATAGCGATGCGGTCAGCCATGGTCATCGCTTCTTCTTGGTCATGCGTGACCATTACGCAGGTAACGCCAACTCGCTCAAGAATGTCGACGATTTCGAGTTGCATTTTTTCACGTAAATTTTTATCTAATGCACCCATTGGTTCATCAAGTAGCAACAATATTGGTCGTTTCGCTAAACTTCTTGCAAGCGCCACACGTTGCCTTTGCCCACCGGACAGTTGATGAGGTTTACGATTGGCGTACTCAGTCATATGAACCAGTTCAAGGAGTTCTTCAACGGTCTTTTTAATTTCTACTTTAGAAAGGCTTTCCTGCTTTAGACCAAAGGCAATGTTATTGAATACGGTCATATGAGGAAATAGGGCGTAGGATTGGAACATCATATTGACTGGGCGACGATAAGGCGGAATATTGGCTAAGTCTTCCCCACCAAGAATGATTTGGCCTGAATCGGGTGATTCGAATCCGGCGAGCATTCGCAGTAGTGTCGATTTCCCACAACCAGAACCGCCAACTAGTGCGCATATTTCACCTTGATTAATGGTGAGATCGACGTTGTCGACAGCGGTATGGCCGTCAAATGTTTTGGTTAATCCTTTTATTTGTAACAGTGGTCTGTTCTGTTTTCGTACAGCCGTTGGTTTTTCAATAGTGTTCTCTACACTATCTGACGTGGGTGAGTCTGTGGTTATTGTCGTCATATATGTCCCTATATAAAACCTGTCCGTGTAAACACTTTTCTACATATAACTATGTTATTTTCATAAAACTATACTGTTTAAAATTGACTATTTTGTTGTGGTATAAATACGTTGTTCTAATGTAAATAAACTGTCTTGGTATAATGCTATTTCTATCTAATTAAGCGTTAACGATTTGATAAAATTATGCTGCGATTGACGGTCATTTTAATTAACTAGCGCTCTAATTAACTAGCGCTCTAATTAAGTAAAGCTAGAGCGCTAATTTTTAGCTGACTAGTTTCTAACAAACTCTGTCCATGTGCGCGTGATCACACGAGAAACCTCATTCGGTAGCATTTTGCTACTGTACAGTTTTTCTTGAACTTCTTCGGAAGGATAAATACCAGGGTTATCAAGGATTTCTTGGTCAAGAAACTCACGTGACGCGGTATTTGCATTGGCGTACCAGACGTAGTTACTGATATTAGCCATTACTTCTGGACGCAATAGATAATTGATAAATTTCATCGCATTATCTGGGTGTTTTGCATCTTTCGGTATGGCCATTAAATCAAACCATGCGAGCGCCCCTTCTTTTGGAATATTGTACGCAACTTCTACACCGTTCTCTGCTTCTGCTGCTCGGTCAGATGCTTGTAGAACATCACCAGACCAACCGACGGTTACACAAATGTCACCATTGGCTAAGTCATTGATGTATTGAGAAGAATGAAAGTAGGTAATGTAAGGTCTGACTTGTTTTAGCAGTGCAAGTGCTTCTTTGTAGTCATCGCTATTTCGTGAGTTAGGATCTTTGCCAAGATAGTTTAACGCAGCCGCTAGGATTTCTGTTGGTGCGTTTAAGAATGCTACGCCACAGCTGCTGAGTTTTTCCATGTTTTCTGGTTTAAACACAAGATCCCAACTGTCTACCGGGGCATCTTTACCCAACGCTTGTTCAACTTTGTCTACGTTGTATCCAATACCTGTTGTACCCCAAAGATATGGGACAGCGTAAGCATTTTTAGGATCGACTGTTTGCTCTAAAACTGACATCAGCTTGCTATCTAAGTTGCCATAGTTGGTCAGCTTATTTTTGTCGAGTGGCATGAAAGCACCCGCGATTACTTGACGACCAAGAAAGTCATTGGATGGAACAACAATGTCAAAACCAGTCTGTCCAGATAAAATTTTTGCTTCTAGTACCTCATTGGAATCAAACACATCATAGACTACTTTTATACCTGTTTCTGCTTCAAAGTCCTTGATAGTGTCTGCTGCAATATAATCCGACCAGTTATAGATATTAAGTACTTTTTCTTCTTCAGCAAAGACAGAATGTGTTGTTGTCGCCCCCATAATTCCTATTGCTAATGCTGTTGCTAGGTTTTTCTTTAACATAGTTAATCTCCAATCCTTGGGTATGTTTATGTTTTGCTAGGCTTTTAAAGTTATAATCAACTTATAAAGAAGCCAGAGTTAAATCGAGTGCTTGTTTTACTCTTTCAATAAGCAGATCAATTTCAGTTTCAGTGATAATTAATGGTGGGCTCACTATCATCGTGTCGCCAACAGCTCGCATGATTAATCCGCTTTTTAGGCAGTTTTCTCGACATACTGTGCCCATTTCCATCTCTTTTTCGAAGCGCTGATTGGTGGTTTTGTCAGACACCAATTCGATTGCTGCTACCATTCCTTTTGAACGAGCTTCGCCAACTAGAGGGTGGGCTGACAAGCTCTGCCATTTCTGGTTAAAGTAAGGAACGATTTTCTCTTTTAGTGTTGGAATGATACTTTGTGATTGCATCTGTTTGATATTGGCGATAGCCACAGCGCAAGCCGCTGGATGACCAGAATAAGTAAATCCGTGTGCAAATTCTGAATCGACATTTTTGAGTACTTTGGCGACGTCATCATGTACCATCACTCCACCAAGAGGTAGGTATCCCGATGTAATCCCTTTTGCCATACACAATAAATCAGGTTTGATGTTATAAGTGTTACTGGCAAACCACTCACCTGTACGACCAAAGCCACAAATCACTTCATCTGCAACCAATAAGATTTCATATTTATCGCAAATACGTTGAATTTCTGGCCAATAATTTTCTGGTGGGATAATAACGCCACCGGCACCTTGAATAGGTTCTGCAATGAATGCTGCGACGTTATCTTCACCTAACTCAAGAATTTTTTCTTCTAGCTGGCGTGCTCGTTCGAGACCGAAAGCTTCAACATCGCCATCTGTACATTCAGCAAAACTATAGGGTTGGTCAATATGCACAATATCCGGAACCAGACAGCCTGTTTGTTGGCGCATAAAATCCATACCACCTAAACTCGCGCCCGCGATAGTACTGCCGTGATAGGCATTTTTTCGGCCAATAATGACTTTTTTGTCTTTCTTACCCAAGGCGTTCCAGTAATAGCGAACCATGCGAACCACAGTATCGTTACATTCTGAACCTGAACCAGTAAAAAAGACGTGATTCATTCCTTCTGGGGTAACTTCTGACAGCAGTTTAGCCAGTTTTGCGGCTGGTGGATGAGTGGTTTGGAAAAACAGATTGTAATAAGGCAGTGTTTTCAGCTGCTCGGTTGCGGCTTCAATTAATGGTTCGCAGTTGTAGCCTAAATTTACGCACCACAAACCAGACATGGCATCGAGAATTTCAAATCCTGTTTCATCATAAACGTATATTCCTTCGGCTCTTTCTATCATTCGAGCGCCTTTAGCGTTTAACTCGTGATAGTTACTAAAAGGATGAAAACAGTGTTGCGCATCGTATTGTACTAATTCAGACATAATAACCTCCTTATCCTTACACATTGAGTAGTAAAAACTCTCTTTCCCATGAGCTAATCACTTGGAAAAACGTTTGGTATTCTTTGCGCTTGATGGCAACGTAAGCAGCAACAAAACGTTCACCCAGAATTTCTTTTAGTTCATCGCAGTTTTCGAGCAGTCGCAGTGCTTCTTCAACGGTACGAGGAAGTTCATACGGGTCTTGGCTGGTGTCCTCAGTCGCAATGTCGGTCGGCTCTAATTCTTGTACCATGCCTAGATAACCACATGCGAGTGACACAGCCATTGCCAAATAAGGATTGGCATCCGCCCCCGCATAACGATTTTCTATTCGACGAGATTTCCCATCAGATACAGGGATCCTTAACCCGACTGTCCTGTTATCTTCACCCCATTCTAAGTTTGTAGGGGCTGAGTCACCGAACACTAGGCGGCGGTACGAGTTGACGTTAGGTGCGAAAAATGACAAGCCAGCAGGTGTGTATTTTTGCAGACCCGCAATATAGTTGTATAACGCTTTACTGTTACTGCCATCGGGATTGCTGAATAGATTATTACCATCTTTGTCGAGTATATTTTGATGGATATGCATCGCCGAACCAGGTTCGTGCTCCATCGGTTTAGCCATAAACGTTGCATAAACGTTGTGGGTAAGAGCGGATTCTCGAACCGTACGTTTGAAGAGGAAAACTTGATCGGCGCTTTCTAGTGCTTCGCCGTGATCAAAGTTGATTTCCATTTGAGCCGCACCTGATTCGTGAATGAGTGTGTCGACTTCTAATTCTTGAACTTCACAAAAGTCATACATATCTTCAAATAAAGGGTCAAACTCATTGACGGCATCAATACTGAAAGATTGTCTGGCAGTTTCTGGGCGACCATTACGCCCGACAGGTGGTTCTAATGGGTAATCCCAATCGAGGTTTTGTTTCACTAAGAAAAACTCTAGCTCTGGAGCGACGATTGGCGTCCACCCTTTATCGTGATAGAGTTTTAGAACTCGTTTGAGCACACTTCGCGGTGCGATACCAACCAAATCCCCACTTGCGTCATAACAGTTGTGGATGATTTGTGCAGTCGGTTCTTTTGCCCAAGGGACAAAGCGAATGGTTTGTGGGTCTGGCTCCAAGATCATGTCTTTTTCGGTGAGGTCGATCATGGTGTCATCGTCGGGCCAGTCACCAGTAATGGTCTGAAAAAATAAGCTTTCTGGGAGTCTCATCCCCTTATCTTTCAAGAATTTATTGGCAGGAATAATTTTGCCACGAGCATTACCAGTTATATCTGGGATAAGACATTCAACTTCGGTAATGTTATTTTCGAGTATCCATTTTCTGATTGTGTCCATATTTTTCAGCCGTTTTTTTGTCAATAGTTATTTGGTAACTATGTGAGGCTCTCCGTAGTCTCACTATTCTAGAAATGCCACAAAACCAATATTCATGTCAATCATTTGTTAATTATTTATTGCTTATTTCGCTATTTTTTAAGAAATTAGTCTGTTTTGTATCAAAATACTTTACATTGATGTGGTTTTTTTACTAGTCTGTTTTTTGTTCGATATGAGAAGGAAGTCATAGATGACATATAAAAATAGTAAATGGATGACCGAAGATAGTATTGCAGATGTAGAGCTGTTTATTGCGCAACATCCAGAAATAACAAGTATAGACTTGATTCTTTTTGATATTAATGGAATTGAACGAGGAAAACGAATTCCAGTGTCTATGTTGGAAAAAGTGGTGAGACATGGCGTTTGTATGCCAGCGTCGGTATTCGCATTGGACATTAATGGTGAAACCGTTGAGGAAACAGGGTTGGGATTTGCTCAGGGCGATTCTGATCGTGTTTGTCGTATTGTAGATGGAACGCTGACGGTAATTCCATGGAAGCCCGGCGTTGCTCAAGCAATCATCACCATGTTGGATCAAAATCAGGTGGATGGCTTTTTTGCTGACCCCAGACAAGTGCTCAACAAACAGTTGATAGAAATGGCAAACAAAAACTATTTCCCGTGTGTTGCGGTTGAGTTTGAGTTTTATCTGCAAGATCTTGAGTTAGATACAGACGGAAAACCACAGCCGCCGTTGATGCCGAATAGTCAACAGCGAATGGAAAAAACCCAAGTCTATTCACTTGAAGAGTTGGACGAGTTTCGTGGTTTTATCGACGAAATTATTGCTGCATGCGAAATTCAAAATATTCCCGCCGCTAATATTACTGCTGAATATGCACCTGGTCAGTTTGAAGTAAATTTGAATCACAATCTTGATGTTGTTCAAGCATGCGACCAAGCCATGGCGATGAAGCGAGTGGTTAGAGAAGTGGCGAAAAAACATGGCTTTAAGGCTAATTTTATGGCGAAGCCCTATCGTGAATATTCTGGTAGTGGTTGCCATGTTCATATCAGTGTGTTTGATGAAAACGGGTTGAATGTGTTCAATCACACCCCTGAAATATTGAACTATTCGATTGCTGGTATCTTACAATATATGCCAGATACTATGGCTATTATTGCCCCCAATGCCAATTCGTATCGCCGTTTTCAACCTAATATGTTTGTCTCTCTTTGGCCGAACTGGGGATGGGATAACAGGACAGTCGCTTTACGAGTGCCTGCCGATACCGGTCAAAATAGACGTTTAGAACATCGTATTTCTGGTGCGGACTGCAATCCTTATTTAGTTATTGCGGCTATTTTGGCTACGATGCAAGAGGGGATAGAGCAACATATGGTTCCTTCTGAACCAATATCGGGTAATGCTTACGAGCTTGAGGGAAGTAATTTCTTGCCTCAGTCTTGGCTGCATGCAATTGATAAGTTTCAATCCAGTGATGTGTTATACCAAAGATTGAGCGCAGAGTTTTGCAATGTGTACCAAGAAAATAAACGCAGTGAGCAGCAGAGCTTTTTTTCGCAAGTTTCTTCATTGGATTATGAATGGTATTTGTAAAGAACAGAGATGTTTTGTAAAGGAATAAATGACGTTGTTAAGGATAACAAACAATGAAACAGCAACATGAAAATTCATATTATGCACACAGTGCCAATCAGCAATTTGATTTTCCACAACTTCAAGGCGAACAAAAATTTGATGTGTGTGTGGTTGGCTCTGGAATTACCGGAGTAGCTTCTGCATTAGAGTTAGCTAAAAAAGGGTACAAGGTAGCCGTACTAGAAGCTAATCGAGTCGGATGGGGGGCGTCGGGTCGTAGTGGAGGACAAGCTATATTTGGCTGGGCTAGCGAACAACATTCTTTAGAAAAAATGGTCGGTAAAGCGGATGCCAAGCGACTTTGGGATATGAGCGTTGAAGGCTTAGCGATTACTAAAGGCTATATTGCCGAACATAATATTGAATGTGATTGGCGAGATGGCATGGTGCATCTTGGTGTTAAAGCGCGCCATGATAGAGAGTTGCAAGAATGGCTTGAAAATCTGCATACAGACTATAATTATGATTCGCTAGAAATATGGGATAAGAATAAAGTCCGTCAGCATATCGCGAGTGACAAATATACCTCAGGTATGTTTGATTCTAATAGTGGTCATCTACATCCACTGAATTATACATTAGGTCTGGTCAAAGCAGCCAAAGAAGCAGGTGTGCAGTTTTTTGAAGACAGTGCCGTAGAAAGTATACAACATGGAAACCCTGTTAAACTGTCTACAGCAAAGGGTCATGTTATTGCTAATCATGTGGTGCTTGCTTGTAATGCATATATGAAAGGACTTGAGTACTCGATCGAAAATAAAGTGATGCCAGTGGGTACATACGTTTGTGCTACGGAACCATTGGGTGAAGAGATGTCGATGGCGTTAATGAAGGATCATATTGCAGCTTGTGATATTAATTTTGTTTTAGATTATTTTCGCTTTTCTGGCGATCATCGAATGTTATTTGGAGGTAAGGTTAGTTATTCTGGGATTGAGCCTCGTAACCTTGCTCAGACCATGCGAGCTCGCATGGTTAGCGTGTTTCCACAGTTAAAGGATGCAAAAATTGACTGTGCATGGGGGGGGAATGTTGCCATCACTATGAACAGAGCCCCGCATTTTGGTCGAATTAAACCAAATGTATATTATGCTCAGGGGTTTTCTGGACATGGTATCGCCGCTACGGGGTTAGCTGGTAAATTGATGGCAGAAGCGGTATCTGGAACGGCAGAAAGATTAGACGTTTTTGAACGAATACCTCACCTACCTTTTGTTGGTGGTAGGATGCTTAGAACGCCTGCCTTGGTGTTAGGGATGGCGTATTACAGATTGCGTGACTTACTTTAATAGGCACAAAGGTTCAGAGAGTATCTGAACCTTTTGCCAACAAACATCTGAGCCTTTTATTAACCAGTATTCTTTTTAATAGTCAGTATCACAGGCATTTAGGCGACTTTTCTGCTATTCGCTTCTTTTTGGCTTGCCATGTAATCATTAAAGGTTCCGTGGAAATTAATCAATTTATTATCTTTAATGTCAATAATGTGAGTAGCCAGTGACGAGACAAACTCTCTATCGTGGCTAACAAAAATCAGTGTGCCTTCAAATAATTTCAAGGCCTGATTTAATGCTTCGATTGCTTCCATATCCATGTGATTGGTTGGTTCATCCATTATTAGAACATTAATATCTAACATCATCAGTTTGCCAAATAGTAAGCGATTCTTTTCTCCACCTGAGCAGTTACGGGCTTTTTTGTTGATGTCATCTTCAGTGAATAGAAGGCGGCCCAACATGCCTCGTATCATTAAGTCGTTATGCTTGGTTGAACGCCATTGCGACATCCATTCAAATAGTGATAAATCGTTATCAAAGTCTCGATTGCTATCTTGTGGACAGTACCCAATAGCGGCATTTTCAGACCATTTGACCACACCTTGATTATGAGCCAGCTCTTCGACTAAACAGCGCAGTAAAGTGGTTTTACCCACGCCATTTTCTCCAATAACCGCCAGTTTGGCGCCAGCTTCAAGAATCAGGTTGCCACCTTCAAATAAAAGTTGATCGTCAAAACCGTGTGCTAACTCTTCTAAAATGAGTGCTTGTCGGTGCAGTTTTTTGCTTTCATCAAAGCGCAGCGATGGTGTCATTCTGCTGGATGACTTGACTTCATCGAGTGATATTTTTTCTAATTTTTTTGCTCGTGAACTGGCTTGTTTTGCTTTAGAAGCATTCGCACCAAAGCGGTTAACAAAGTCTTGCAACTCAACCATTTCAGCACTTTTCTTGGCATTACCAGCGAGTAATTGTTCTTGTATTAGGCTTGATGCTTCGAGGAAATATTCATAATTGCCAGGATAAATTCGCAGCTCACCGTAATCAATATCGGCCATATGAGTACAAACGGTATTTAGAAAGTGTCGATCATGGGAAATAATGATCATGGTGCACTTACGTTGATTAAGTTCACCGGCAAGCCAGTTGATGGTATGAATATCAAGGTTGTTGGTTGGTTCATCAAGCAGCAAGATATCAGGATTAGAGAACAATGCTTGGGCCAACAGAACACGCAACTTTCGACCAGGGGCAACTTGGCTCATTAATCCAAAGTGATACTTTTCTTCAATACCGGCTTCGAGTAAAATTTCGCCCGCGCGACTTTCTGCACTGTAACCATCCATTTCGGCAAATTCACTTTCTAATTCACCTACTTTCATGCCATCTTCTTCACTCATTTCAGGTAGTGAGTAAATGCGTTCGCGTTCTTGTTTTATTTCCCAGAGTTTAGGATCACCCTGAATTACAGCATCGATTACCGTGTATTGTTCGAAAGCAAACTGATCTTGACTCAGTGTTCCGACTTTTTGTCCTGGAGTGATGGATACGTTACCTGAGGTCGGCGCGAGCTCTCCACTTAGGATCTTCATAAACGTTGACTTGCCACATCCGTTTGCACCAATTAAACCGTAACGGTTTCCGTTGCCGAATTTTGCGGAGATGTTTTCAAACAATGGCGCAGGGCCAAACTGCATGGTGATATTTGCGGTAGAGATCAATGGAATTTCCTAGATAGTCATGACTGGATAACAAGAAGAGTAAGGCTTGTATTTGAGGTCAGCCGTTTATGTGGCTGAAACAGCGGCGCATTATACAGAATAATCTGTTTAAATGTCGAGCAAGCATTGAAACTAAATATTATTACCTTTCTCTTAAAGTATTGGCGATGATGTCAGCGATCCGTTTGAATTCTTCTAATTCTTCTGTACTTAGGTTTTTTTGTATTTTTTCTTGCACATCGCGTTGCGTGTCTGCGATTAAGTTTGCTAATGATTTCCCTTGTTCGGTTAAAGATAAAAGCTGACTGCGTTTGTCTTGTGGGTTGGCTACTTTAGTGATCCAATTTTTATCTATCATCTCTTTGATTAATCGAGCAATTTGAGATTTATCTCGTGAGAAAAAACTCGCTATATCATTAGCGGTACAGACGGTATTTCTATCGATAAAGGTTAGACATTTTACATGCATTGAATGTAAGCCTATATCAGTGGCATTAAGCTTAGAACGCATAGTAAGTCGATACAAATGCATGATAGTAAAAACAGAATCTGAAATAGATACATTATTCATAACTAAATCCTTAATTATAGTTGACATTATCAACTAACTTCTAATATAGTAGACTTTATCAACTTACTTGTTGAGTTTCAAGTTTAAAGGAAATGCCAGTGAAACCTAAAGCTCCCAATTTACGTCCCGTTCATGTTGCTAGTATCAGCGATCTGTCTCCACATTTACGCCGTATCGTTGTAACAGGAGAAAGCCTAAAGGATTTTCCAATTGGTTTGGAAGGTTCTTATGTTAAAGTTGTGTTGCCACAAGATGGCGACGATGAGCGTAAGATGCGCTCTTATACGATCCGCCGTTTTGATAAGACAACTAAGCGATTAACGCTCGATTTTGTCATTAATCTTCATACTGGGCCTGCAACCAATTGGGCAAAAAATGCAAAGGTTGGTGACCCAGTGGCGATAGCTGGACCTGGTCCATTAAAAATGACTAATTACGATCACCATAGCTATTTATTGGTGGGAGATATTACCTCGGTTAATGCGATAAACGGGTATGTTCCTCGATTTAAATCCAGTGCAGATATTCGGGCGATTATTTCGGTGCCCACTCGAACAGATATTATCCAGATGGATTACCAAGATGCCGATAATACCATCTGGTTTATCGAAGATGAGGCAAGCGTAACGTTAGAGCAAGTTGTGATTGAAACTGCACAAAATATGGCAAAAGACACACACGTTTTCTTAGGGCTAGAAGCAAGAACTATTCGTTCGCTTAGGCCAGTTTTGCAACAAGAAATAGGATTTGATCGGCTAAATGTATCGGCGGTAGGGTATTGGAAAAGAGGGGTCGATGCCGATCGTTTTGGTATGGAAAAGAAAAGCAATCCGTTGTAGAAATTTTTGCTCGTCAAGTTTTACTATATCTATATACTGATGACATCACTTAATCTGAATGGTGGCTGTTGTATGTCAAAAACGAGTAAGATAATAAATGAAGATAAGTTACTAAAAAAAGCGTTAGAAGTTGGCAGTAAAATGGCAAAAATGCAGGGTTACGAATTGTTTAATCAAAGTTCCTCGGCACAGATTAAAACAAAAGCATTGTATTTGTTTTTAGTTGAAGTTCGCCAGATTACCCCTTTACCAGATGATAAACTGGATGGAAAAAATATTAAGAAGCGTTTAGCACTGTGGATTCATAGTGCACTACCTGATAATGATCCTCTCAAATAGTCTCATTCTTTAAGTTTATCTTGGCTACTAATTACTCAGGCTAAGATAAACTACCTAGCCTGAACTCCGAATGAACAATTCAGATTAACTCGCCATTATCTCTGCCATTTCAAGCAAGGCTTGCTCTATATATAATGTCATTTTATCGAGATCAGCTTGGAGTTTGGTTCTGCTGGTCATATTAAAACAGATAGAATTATCGCGAACAAAATATCTAATCCCAAATCCGTGGTCAACAATTGGTCCGTAACCCGCTAGTTCAACCCCGTATTCAGAGGTAGTGCTTGTACAAACCACGCTCTCTGTTAATGCTTGATACCCTTTATCACTAAACAGTGTCGGTAGTGTGTTAATACCCAGCTCTTCACCTGCAAGTTGGTAACAATATTTCAGAGCAAGTAGGTGAGTGTGAACCCCTTTCCCTTGTCGGCATTCATTCGCTCGAGCAGTGTGTTTTCGTGTCGCTTCAACTAACGCTTTCGCGGTTGTTTCTTGGCTGCTATCGTTAGATTGAATGTGTTGAATAAAGGCTAATGATTCTGGTGAAACGGTGTACAACACGTCAATTCTTCCATCAAGAAAAGTTCGGGTCATTACGGCTTCATAGGCACTATAACACTGGCCGTATAACTTATATTCTGCCAATTGTAGAGCAAGTTGCACGAAGGCATCTGGGCTGACTTTGAAGGTTTTGATTTTCTGCTTGCCAAAATAATCAAAGTCCAGAATACAGGTGTGGGTATTAGTAATATGCGTGTGAAATGCGGGTATGGCCGATTGGATTTTTTGATGCAAATGGTCATTTAAATCGAAGAGTAATGATTTGGTTTGCTGTTTTAACAAATCGTCTGAAGGTAGACATGTTAGGTTCGTTTCAAATGAGATGGTATCAATGGTGTCATAGATATGAGCGATTAGTCGTAACATGACAGATCCATCTACCCCGGTGTGTTCGAAGTTGATGCCTGTTTTACCATTTTTAAACACTATAAACTGCAAAGACTTATCAAAAAATCGGTCTATTCCGCTGCCATGTAAACACTGTTTCGATATATCGATCAGTTGTTCAGGGCTGTTTTGATCTAGACATATTGCAAATGCCGCCTGTTCTATCTGTTGCATTTTTTCTACATTATCGGCTGATAAATCTAACAGCTTTGTTCTTGTTTCTGCCCAGTCATCTCGGTTTAAGGTGGTTAATAAACCGAGATTTTGTCCTTGTTGAGTGTTGGAGAGAATACGCTCTAACTGTCGTTTAATGCTCGATGCTGATTGGCGGTTTCCTTGGCCATCTAGTATATCTACTGTGAAAATAGATTGATTATGCAACACGATAATATGTTTTTTTTCTGAAAATACGTGAAAGTTATCGGTTGTTTGGCAAGGTATTCGAATAGAAGAAAATAAATTCTTGTATTGATTCATGCAAAGGGGGCTGGTTTTTTGCCTATCCGGTGTGAGCTGTTTGTTTTCGAGTAAGGCGATAAAATCATAAACAGTGCTTATGAGCGCGGCAGCAATGTGAGCCTGAGAGCAGCGTTGTTCATCTAGTTTGCTTTTTAGATAATAGAAAACGTTACTGTTAATGACTAATGGTGAGCGAGATTGCAGATACAGGTTTTGCCAAGCTGGTGCTGACCAGTTGCCAACTGGCTCTGTTTCACTCCAGTGATGAAGTTGCTTTTGTAATTGCTCTCCTTCAGCTCCAGGCTCAAGAAACTGCTGAACAACTTTGTTGGTTTCGATGGCTTCTTGTTTAGTTAACAGAGGTTTAGACCATTCTATAAATTTGTAACATGTGTCACTTAATTCGGGTACTGGCATTTTAGGTAATGACGTTTGACCGCTAAATGTGCTTCCCATTGGTCTGTTAAACTCCTAGTAATGGACGCTATTTACTTACAAAAATGAGCTTGATTGCTTTTATGTTTTTGAGCAAATATATGGCTTAGATAATATTTTGTTTAGAAAATATGGCGTTTAGAAAGTTGTCGTCGAAAAAACGAGACATCGAAAAAGACGGCTTCTATCCTAAGTATCACAGAGTGATTTGTCTATATATAACCTGAATGGTTGGCATATTGCTATGCATTGAGTGGTTTACGACAATAATCATATTGTAGTAAACCACTATCTTACGCTGATTTTGGAGTATTTTTGGGTATGGATCATCGCTTTAACCAACAAGCGATTAAAGCACTTTGTTGCTAAGATGATCGATTTTATGATTTGTTGAAAACAATATTAAAGGCTTCTCTTGCCATCATTAGTTCTTCGTTTGTGTTGATTATTGCCAGTTTTATTCGAGAATTTTGTGTATGGATAAAGGTTTGTTTTGCTTGGTTTAATTTTTCATTAAGCTCAATACCGATACCTTCTAGGTCTTTGCACACAGCGGCGCGGATGTAATCTGAATTTTCTCCAATGCCTCCAGTAAATAGTATGACATCGGCACCACCCATCTGAATTAAGTAAGAACCAATAAAATCCCTAATACGTTGAACGAAAATATCTAATGCTATTTGAGCTCTTTCATTACCTTGTTTGGCGGCAGATTCAACTTCTCGGCAATCGTTCGATATACCAGACAAGCCAAGAAGACCAGATTTGCTGTTCATTATCTGGTTCAGATCGTCGATACTCAGATGGTATTTTTGGGTTAAAAAAACCAGAATTGAAGGGTCAATATCGCCACACCGAGTCCCCATCATTAAACCTGCCATCGGTGTAAATCCCATCGAAGTATTGACAGAATAGCCTTTATCAATAGCGCAAATACTCGCTCCACTGCCTAAATGACAACTGATAATTTTCAGTTCTGATAATGGGTAGTTCATTTGCTCAGCACAAACTTGGCTGACATATTTATGGCTTGTGCCGTGAAACCCATAACGGCGGATATGGTCATCTTGATAAAAATGATAGGGAATAGCATACAGAAAATGTTTCGGTTTGATACTTTGATGAAACGAAGTATCGAATACTGCAATTTGTTCTATATCGGGTAATTTAATTGCCATAGCTTTAATAAAGGCGATGTTGACCGGATTATGCAAAGGAGCTAATTCTATTAGCGTTTCTAATTGTTCTATTACGTCATTGGTTATAGAGACTGATTGGGTAAAATTTTCACCGCCGTGTGCCACGCGATGGGCGACACTTTTTATCTCTGCTATACAGGAAATTGCCTGATGATATTTCAATTGCTCAAGCAAGAAGTCAATCGCTTCATGTGGGGAATTTAACTCAATATTCTCCTGACGATGGCGTTTATTGTCTGTTTTTAGAACAAACTCTGCGTCTTCTTTGCCTATTTTATCTATCATCCCTTTGGCGAGTAATTTCTCGCTTGGCATAGAATACAATTGAAACTTTAATGTTGAGCTGCCTGCATTAATTGCTAATATCTTATTTTCCATAATGATGTTCTATTCCCAATTTAAAAATTGTCTTAATTGAATAATGCCTGTGTTGTTATACGCAGAAGTTGATAAAACGATTGAGGCTCCTGCATCGATAAGTTGCTGTGTAATTAGGTGTGCTTCTTGTTCGGTAATGACATCCGCTTTGGTAATAATACCAATAACACGTTTGTTGAATGCGGTAGCAAACTGAGGAGCAAAAATATTGTGTGGATTATCGGCACACTGCACTAATGCGATCACATCAGCATCGTAAGAAGCATTAATGAGTGCACTGTACAATCTAGGGTTCTCTAAGTATTCCCCAGGTGTATCGATAGCACTGTGGGAAAACTGCATTGCTTGAGTTTTTTGGTATTCAATAATTTGATTATTCAAACTCTGCAATAATGTCGTTTTACCACTGCCACTTCGGCCAATTAACATCAGCTTTTTAGGTGGTACTAGTGTGCTAGGCGCTTCTTTATGCGACCTCTCTGTTTTGGAGGCGCTATCTGTTTTGGAGTAGCTATTTGGCTTCGACGCGCTTTTCGTCATATATGAATTGCCGATCATGTACGAGTTAACGGACAGGTGGTAAATTTCATCATGTCACCTAATGTGTAGCTAACCTGTTTTAATGCATATTCCACTGCGGAAACATCGCCCGTAAACACTACAGAACCGGTGAAGCGATCAACGAAGCCTAATTCAATTGCACCGGATTTTGTGGCGATATCGCCCGCAATTATTGCCGCTTCGCTCGGTGTGATCGTCAGAATACCAATGGCGTTGGTTTCGCAATTTAATCCCATTTTTTGATAAAGCGCTTTGTTGGGATTAGCAATTAAATGTACTAGCGTAATCTGTTTACCTGGGACATATTCTTGAACGACTCTATCTTTCTCTTCATTCGCCATGGCTGGTTCCTTTATTGCCTAGTTATAAAACATGCTGCCATAAGGCTTTATCTGGTTTTGCTATACAGCTATTCTGTACCAATAGACCTTTACTTCCGGCGCTATTTGACGCCTCAGTGACGGCGGTTTTTATGTCGGTTATCTCGCCGTTCAGCACCATGTAACATTTACCACCAATACCGAACGCCATGTGAATTCTAGCCAGTTGGACATTCGCGGCTTTTACAGCAGCATCAGCAGCAGTAATGCAGGCACCAACACTGTACGTTTCTACAATACCGATGGATTTTTTATTACCGATTTCATTTACACCACTTAATGCAGGAAGAACAGATGCATGAATGTTGGCAATTACAAAGCTGTCTACAATTAGATGTTTACCTGCGTGAACACCATTATCGACTGCTTGTTTGATTGCACCAATTTCCCCGCCGACTAAGGCAATGTATTTACCTGGGCAAATAGTTTTAGCGATTAAAAGTTCTACATTTGAGCTAGTGAGCATGACATCGGTGACTTCAATGCCTTTAGCAATGCTACTCAGTTCTACTAATCCAATGGCGTGATGCATGAGTTACTCCCTTGTTATTGTTATATCGGAATCAGAAATCTGGCTAACTACACCAGTAATGCTAGAGTGAATAGACACACCCAATGCGTCATTATCTGCAGTTGCGATGCACTGTTCTGCTTGTACGTGTTCGCCTACAGTGACGATAGGATTGGAAGGCTTTCCTATGTGTTGCTGCAAAGGAATGGTGACCTTGTCTGGCGACCAGTTGAGTGATTGTATTGGTGCATCTTTATTAAATTCTTCTAAATTAAGCCGAGCGACCAGACGTTTTGTTGGTAACATGCGATAAGTCATCATCGGGTCTACCTCGCGGAGTTCTCCTTCATATTTAGCGCCTTGCTGCCTAAATTGTTTTTTAAGCATTTGGTTTACTCGCATAGGTGAAATTTCAACCGGGCATGCGTAAGCTTCACATATTCCGCATTCGGAACAGGTTAACGCGGAAAGTAAAATAGAGGGCTTACTGACTTTTTCATAGCAGACTGCTTTAACTATTTCACTTGGTGACAATTCATGACCGATAAGATGTCTTGGGCAGAGCTCGGTACACATTTTACATTGCTCACAAACATTACGCGCCATGGCCATAATTGATTGTAGAGTTTGTTGTTGACGCTTAATGATTAAGTGAGTGCTGGGAAGAACAAGTAATCCGCCAGTGGTTTTTGTTACTGGTTTATTGAGATCATCTGTGATTTTTCCCATCATAGGACCACCAACAATAAAGGCTGGATTTGGTATGGTTACGCCTCCGGCCAATTGCAAAGCTTCTGCCAAGGTGATACCTATCGGTGCAGTAAAAGTAATCGGATTAGCAACGGCACCATTGACGGTTAAGGTACGCTTAGTGACGGGTTTATTGTGCTCTAATGTATCGGCTAGCTGGATTAAAGTTTGTACATTATTAACCAATACTCCAATGCTAATAGGTAAGTCACCGGCTGCAACTTGTCTACCAGTAGCGAGCCAAATAGTAATCACCTCATCACCAGCAGGATAGATGTCTGGTAAAACATGGATGCGAATATTATCCGGTAACAATGGCGTCAGAGCTGACATGGCCTGTTGATATTTTTCTTTTAAAGCGATGATGCCTTCTTTAGCCCCAGTCAATGCCATTCCATATTGCAATCCGCGTATAAGCTTGCTGGCTTCTTGGACCATTAATTGTTGATCAACTTTAAGCATGGGCTCGCATTCAGCAGCATTAACCAGGAATATTTCTGCTTTTGCTTGTAATTTGACGTAAGTAGGAAAACCAGCACCACCTGCTCCAACGATACCTGCGTCACGTACATTTTGGAGCATGGTTTGTTGATCAGCCTTGTGCAAAGTGCTTGATACAATAACGTGATTTGATGCCTTAACGTCTGTAGGCGAATGTAATGTTTCCATTATAGAATTGCCTCTAATATTTTTTTGATGTCGTTATCTGTTGTTGGGCATGGGTTGGTTTCAATCGTACTGTCAGCAAAGGTTGCTTTAATTATTGCTGCTTGTTTCTCTCTCATCATTTTGTCGTTAATGCCCATTTTTCGTAACGACGTTTTGATATGTAGTTTCACCATTAACTGTTTGATTTGATAAATTAGTTGATTGACTGCGGCCATATCGTTAATTGATTTCGGGCAGAGTTGGCAGAGTTTGGCAACTCTGGCATAACGTTTTCTGGCACGAATGTTTTTGGCGTTGTGTCGAATGACGTGAGGAAGCAAAATGGCATTAGCATGACCATGTGCTATGTGAAACTGACCACCTAATTGATGTGCAATAGCATGGTTTAACCCTAAGCCAGCTTGACTAAAAGCCATGCCTGCCATGCTAGATGCGTTGTGTACCTTTGTTCGTGTGGGTATACAAGAACCGTTAGTATATGCAGTAGGAAGATATTGAAAAATATTGTAGATGGCTTTTTCTGCTAGTGCGTCTGCAAAGTCGTTTGCCTCTAATGATACGTAGGCTTCTAGGGCGTGAGTTAATACATCCATGCCAGTGTTTGCTGTTATATCATCGGGTACGCTAACGATTAATTCGGGATCTAAAATAGCAATGTCAGGAAAAATACTGGGGTGAAAAAGCGGGTATTTGATACCTTTTTCTTTGTCACTGATAACAGTAGCAGAGGTGACTTCTGACCCAGTACCGCTGGTTGTAGGTATTGCGATACAACATTCAAGAGGTAAATGGTGGTTTTGTTCAACAAAAAATCGTATTGCTTTGGCGGCGTCTATGGCCGAGCCGCCACCAAAACCGATGATGATATTTGGTTGTACTTGTTGTAAGTCAGCAATCCCTTTTACAATAGTGGTAATGTCGGGATCTGAGCTAATATCAGAATAAACGAATAACTCGTTATCGTTATCTAGCATTGACTTTAGTCGAGTGAACAGCGGACTGGTTGCTAAAAAGCCATCACAAACAATCCATATTTTTTTGTGAGTGAAGCGTTGCAAGTATTCAAGACTTGCAACACCGCTATATACTCTGGTTTTAACCGAAAATTTCTTCATCATCCCTTCTCAACGTTGTTAGTAATGACAACGCTTTTTAGTAATTAACGGATTGAAAATCCATTTTGCAATACGCAACGACGCGAACGCGCAAACGATTTTGCCGATGTGGTTCCTTCGCCTGTTGGGGTCGCAATTGTGAAGGTGGTAAAGCTTTCTGCTCCTACACCAATACCACTGTAAGATGGTCCATTTTTAACAAAAATAGAGGTTTGCATTATTTGTGCGGCTTTGTTTAAGCGAGAGACATTCTGCGAATGCATAATCGCAGTATGATGTAAGCCATTTTCTACCGTTAAAGAGAGTTCGAGTCCTTGGTCAAAGTCTTTGACTCTTACAATTGGGATAACAGGCATAAGCTGTTCTTCTATAACAAATAAATCATCTTTTTCTGTTTCTAATATAATCAGCTTCGGTTCTTTTTCTGGGCAATCTATCCCAGCAGCGGCCAAAATAGTCGCGGGGCTTCTACCGACTAAATCTTTGTTTACTGCTCCGTTTAGAAAGCAAATATTACGCAAGCTTTCAATTTCACTAGCTTTAGATATTAAATGGGCATCAAACGATTGCATTTGTTGAATTAACTGATCAGCGACTTGATCAACGACAATAACTGATTTTTCGGCAATACAAGGGACGTTATGGTCTAACGATGCACCGGCAATAATACTTTTTGCTGCATGAATGATTTCTGCTGTTTCATCAACTAAGCAAGGCGGATTTCCTGCTCCTGCACCAATTACTTTTTTGCCGGTTTTCATTGCAGATTCAACTATGGCAGGTCCACCGGTCACGGCTAATAAAGCGACACCTGGATGATTCATCATCTCTTTAGTTGCTTTGAAACTAGGTTGTTTAATAGTGACGATTAAGTTTCTAATTCCACTGGCTTTAAATGCAATTTCTTCCATTTTACTGATCAGCCATAATGAGACGATTTTGGCTCCCGGGTGAGGAGAAAAATAGACACTATTACCCGCGGCAATCATACTAATGGAATTGTTGATGATGGTTTCCGTTGGGTTGGTACTTGGTGTAATTGAACCTATCACTCCATACGGAGAGTATTCGTATAACACCATTCCATCATCACCGGTCAAGGCTTGAGTGGTTAGATCTTCTATACCGGGCGTGTTTTCAAGCGCGGCTTGATTTTTTAGAATTTTGTCTTCTGTGTTACCCATCCCTGATTCCGCAACCGCATCGGCCGATAACTTGGCAATGATAGGTGCAATTTCTTTGCGAATAGCGGTAATAATTGCACTTCGAGTTTTTAATGGGCTTTGGTGGAATCTTTTAAATGCTTTTGTCGCGGCCATTATCGCTGTGTCGACATCGTCAAACAGTGCATACGATTCTGAGGATGAACTTTCGACATGGCTTGCCGTGGTGGCAGCCAGTTTTTCAGTTAAAATATTGCGTACTATGGTCTCTAATTCAGTGTTGTCCATTTTTTAGTTTTCCTCTAAATCTAAATTTTTAATAGCGGCTAATGCAATGTCCACATCTTCAGCCACTGTCCCGCCACTAATACCAATGGCTCCAAGTAATTCCTTGCCGCTGTACAAAGGAATGCCACCTCCAAATGTGATGATTTTCCCATCACACATACTTTCTAATTGGTAAAGATCGCTTCCCGGTTGAACTAATTCTGATAATTGATGGGTTGCGGTTTTTAGAGCGACAGATGTATAGGCTTTTTTCGGTGCCAATTCAGTGCTCACTAACAACGCATCGGGCATACGGTAGGTCATAATTAAATGACCATTATTATCGACTACAGAAATGACAACAGGTATCGCGAGTTTCATTGCTGCATCAACGGCTTGTTTCATCATTTGATGCACGTGGGCAAAGTTGAGTTTCATGGTTGGAGGCATAATTGGTTCCTCACTCCGCTGTTGTTGATCTTGAGTTTGTGCGCTGCTGGTAGCTTGTGTTGATAACGTCGTTGCTTCTAGGTAGTGGTTTACAATTTTGTTGATCATTTTTTTATTAACGTCGAGCTGATCTTCATGGCGAGCTAAGGCATAAAGAAAATCCGAAAGGCGATTAATATATTTGAGTACAACAGGGCGTACCGTTTGCAATTGAGCAAGAGAAACCAGACGTCTTTCTGCTCGTCTAGCAATGGTCCGAGCATAATGGAGCCTACTGCCAGATTCAGAACTACCAGGTAATATAAAACTACGTACTGGAGGTAGAGCTGACATACAACGATCTATCGCTTTTTCCATTTGCTCAATATCGCTATCTTCGACTATTTTTTGATCGGTTTTGATAGCGTTCTCTTTTGCTGTGGCAATCTCGGCACCTAAATAGAACAGTTGATGCTGAATTGACTCTAGCAAGGCGATATTGTCACTATCTTGCACCGTCTTGCTGGCTAAACTAATACAAGAGTTTAATTCATCGATGGTCCCGTAAGTTTCGACTTGCTCATCCGATTTATTGACTCTTACACCACCAACAAGTGATGTTGAACCTGCATCGCCTTTTTTTGTATAAATGCTCATTACAACTTACCTTTATTGCTCATCTTGATAGCTAACCGAATCGACAATGCCAATAATGGCAAGATCGACGGCTTCTGAACCGTTGTCTTGAATAAGTCTTGCTGATGACCCGCGAGTGACAAAAACCAGTTCACCTTCTCCAGCGCCAACACAATCTGCGGCTATTTCATCTGACCATTCCGGATTGGATAGTTTCGTTTCATTTCCATTAATACGGCGTACAATCAGCAATTTTCTGCCGATCAACGATGGCGTTTTTTGGGTTGAAACAATTGAACCAACGACTTTTGCTAATTGCATGAGTAGTTACCTCACTTTAATCAAGTGAATGTTTTTCTGAATAAGAATATCTTTGGCGAGTTGCGTCACTAGTATGTTGTGAGGAGCAACCAGCCATTTACCAGAAAATGTGATGACCTGTTGGTAACTAATTATCGAGCCTGTTTCTAAGCCGATGGGGTTACCAAGTTGGTCGTATAAATGAACCGGTAAAACCGACAGTTTCTCTAGTGGCAGGGAAGAGAGCAATTGCTGATGAAGACTGATTTTTAGCGTTAAGCCATAAGAAAGAGCTTCATACACGCTTTTGACTGCTACATTGTTTTCTCCACTATGCCCATCGGCTAACTGTTGAATAAACAGCATGTCAGGAAGCGCAATAAATAGTGTGCCGTATTGAGTATAAACAGAAGTTGGTAACCCTTGAGCTAGTTGATGTGTATCCGTTTTGTAGGTACTTGAACCGCGTTGTGTTAATACGGTAATGACGGCATCAACGATTTTCTCGATGTCAAAATTATTGATATCAAAAGTGCTCATAGTTACAGGGTTAATATCGAGCTCACTACTGGCCACTTACTTCACCTCTATTCTTTTATTAGGACAGCAAACGCTTCACTGTTACCAAGATCTGCTGCATTAGCTTCATCTGTATCAATATGCATTTCTAGTGTGAGTTCTGGATCAACACGTATTGCTACATCATCGAAAATAGCTTTTCGTAATGTGCCTTGAATCGCAATTTTCACAGAATCACCATTTGAAACACCATAAATCAGCGCATCTACTGGCGACATATGGATATGACGCAGGGCGATAATGGTGCCTTGTTGTAGCGTTACTTCACCGAATGGGCTCACAAGCCGCACGCCAGGGGTGTCATTGAGTCGACCAGATAAACGAAGCGGGGCTTTTACGCCAATACTTCTTGCATCGGTGGCCGAAAGTTCAACTTGTGTTGCACTGCGTAAAGGGCCTAAAACTCGTACGCGTTCGATACAGCCCTTAGGACCACATACAGTTAATGTTTCTTCTGCCGCATACTGACCTGGTTGAAGTAAGGTTTTTTTTACGGTTAAATCGTTACCTGGAAAGAGTTGGTTGAAATCTTCTTTACAAAGATGAATATGCCTATTAGACACACCAACGGGAATAGGTCGATGACGCAACTGTTCGAAGACATTATCAACTGCGTTGCGAATAACATTTTCGTTAATCATTTTTCTTACCCTTATTTATGCAATTGCCATGCGGTTCTCCTTTTATTCTTGGGCAGGCTAGGTCTTGGCAAAGATTGCATGTAGGTTCTAACGGTTGGTTGTGCTCTTGTTCATCGCTGGCTAGATCTTGATTAGAGATATCCTCCATAGATGTTTCTGCCGATAATTGATTCTGTTGTGTATCGTCATCTATATCAGCATTATCAATAACATCAGCAGGTTGGTTGGTTGTTGCTTCAACTTGTGGCTCAACATTCTCAATAGGAAGCGCTGATACTTTCGGTTGTTTTACCGTTGTATTTATCGCATTGAGCAATTGTTGATCTGGACGTGATATAACTTTATGGGAAACTAAACCACTGTGTTTTTCGGCTAATGAAGCACCTGTAGAGATTGCCGATTGAACAGCAGAAACGTCCCCTGTGATTTTTATCATCATCCAACCGCCACCATTGGTTTTTTCTATTTCAACAATATTGACGGCGGCGCATTTAGCCATAGAATCAGCAGTGTTAATTGCTAAAGCTAGTCCTTTTACTTCTAATAAACCAAGAGATGTCTTCACCGTGGTGTTCTCCTTACTGCTCATTCACTTATTTTAAATGGGATACCTTTGACCAAACGTGCTGCGTTGCTACCTAGGTTTCTGAGTTGTTCTGGTTTGGTAGTCGCGTTCGAGTTTGTTCTGAATAAAGGTTGTTGTTGTTGCAAATTTTTGTAATGAATTACTATTTCGTTATTGGAACAGGCGATTCCTACAGCTAGTGCCGATTGATGAGCGGCCTCATACGCGTTTTCTTCGATGGAATACTCACTATTAGCTTGCTTAATTTGAAACGGAATACCTTCTTCCTCAATACCCCAAAGGACTTGATTCCATTGGTTATCGATCTTGCCTTGTTCTGTCATGATCAAAATACTGGGTTTATGCTCGCTGAAGTTAATCATTGTTTTTCTCCTTTGACATGGAGAGGATTAAGCCTGTTGCGACGGCGTTTCTCGGTCCTTCACAGCCACGAACATTTCCTTGACCAGCAACAAGGTTGTAATGAGCAAGTGCATCGGTGACCAATTGTGGTATTTCGAAATCTAAAGAAGAGCCTCCGACCAAGACGACAAAAGGAATATCACGGATATTGCCTGTTGGGCTGACCGTTTTCAGTGCGCGTAAAGAGTTGGTTACAAAAACTCGTGATTTGGCGTTTTGTCGAATGTTGCGAACTTTTTCCAATGTAAGTTCACCGTCAAGTGGGATAAAGCCATCTTCTTTCACTACGACAACGCGAGCAAACACATCGGATGAAAGTGGTTTATCAAAAAATTGTACGGTGTTATCTTCATGACGAATATGAAATAAACTTTCAACTTTCGCGAGTGGGTAGCGTTTAATGTCTTCGGCTAAATAATGATCTTGTAAGCCCAATTCCGCTGCGATAATCATGGTGACCATTTGTCCTGCACCAGCGAGGTGAATTGCGACAATATCTTCCTTACTATTGATGATAGAAGCATCGGTTGAGCCTGCTCCTAAATCTAAAATAGCCATTGGTTTATCTGTACCTGGAGTGGTGAGTGCGCCTAAAATAGCCGCTTCCGCTTCAGCACCTCCTATCTGTACATCAATACCTAACGTATGGCGAATATCTTCTGCAATTCGTGCCATTTGTAAGTGGTCAGATTTCACCATGGACGCGATGCCAACAGCGTGCTCAAGAGCAAATTCACCTGCAAGCCCGCCTTGCACGTTTACCGGTACTAAGGTATCTACTGCGAGCAAATCTTGGATAAATATTTCATCACAAGGTTTATTGGTTAACTCCGCCATGGTCTGCCGAACATTTTCTATCATCCCGCCAATATTGGTTCCGGTCTCGCCAGTGGCATTGCTGAGTTGACCAATCGAAGAGACTGCATCCATAACTGCTTCGCTGCCACGGGCAATATCAACTTCTAGGGTTTGGTTTTTGCTGAATAACGACAATTTACCGGCAGGAATGACTCTTGCCTTAACATCACCTTCTGGCGTTTTAACCACAACAGCGGAACGAGTGCCAATTAATGCACGAGCCACTGGTACAATACTTTTAGTTTCGTCGGCAGTGAGTTCAAACATAGTCGCAATACCATATGGATTAGATAGGGTACTGATGACTTTGCCTTGTTCGGCGACTTCTATTGCGGCTTGCATACCTAGTGGAATTTTGTCGACAAAGGCAACCTCATCCACAATAGGTATGATTTTGTTGAGACGATTGTTAACTAGAACGCCATCGTCTTTTTGTAATATCGCGCCAGTAATGTTATACCCTGCATATTGCGCCGCGTTGATCATGGCTGCCGCATCTGCGAAATCGATCTCTTTAGGGACGACAACGATATAGGATTTCGAATTATCAAGTGTTAATAAATCATTAAAAGAAATGGTGACACCAACACCAATCCCAAGACCGCCTGGAGTCTTGGGATTATGACCAATCATGGTTGATTCGGTGATAATAGTCTCTGTTATCATCTCCATTGCAACATCACCGATCACAGGTGTGGCCTCATTAATTCGGATAAGATCAAGCTCTTTTAGAGAAATACCAGCCTTTGCCACTAAAAGATCTAGTGCTTTGTATATTCCTACTAAGTTTTGTTTGGTGCCTTTAATTCCAGTCGTATCTGTAATAGCACTGGCGATAAAATGCACATCAGTTGCATTATTCGGCTGAGCTAAAGTAATATTTGACTGAGCTAAAGTGACTTCAGTAGAAGAATTACCAATGTCTACGCCAACAATATAAGTCATAATCTTATCCATATCTTACGGTTGAATTGAGAGTGTTGTTGCTTAGTTATCACCTTGTAGTTTCTTTCTTTGTTGGTATAACTCAGCAGCTTCTCTAACGAACTCTGCACAAATAGTTGCTTGATATTTGCTATCTAATTCTTGAGCAATATCGAGTAACTCTTGTTTAGTAGAACGGTATGGTCTTAGCGCGTTGTAGATATCGAGTACTTTTTCGTCTGGTACTGCAGTTAATTCTGCGGCACGTTCGAAGTTAAGTGCTAAAAGTTCTCTACCTGCATCGCGTGCGATTTCAGCTTGAGTTCTTAGAACTTCAGGCGTGATACGCATGTCTTCATTGGTTACGCTACCGTTAAGTACGTTTTCTACCGTGATATCAGCAGCGGTTTTACCTGTTGGTGTTTTCACCCAATCAGGATGTACTGATGCTAAAGGGTAATCATTTACAGTCGCGGTTTTACTGCTAGTCGGTGCTGAGCTTGGAGCAGGCGCAGAACCTTGTTGACTATTCATTTTTTCCAGTACATCGCGAACCATAGATTCAATCGTTTCTGAGTTCATCTGTTCTTCCTTTTTAAATAACGACCGCTAGCTCAACCGCTTTTTTGCCAGTCACAACATGTTTGGTTTCTTTGATATGCAAGACGGCAGATTTTGCTTGGTACTTTGGTCTTGCCATCTGATCATTCAATGTTGGAACCGGTTGCGGGGTTTCCCCTTTAGCATATTTGGCGGCGTTTTTACCTATTTGACGATAGGTTTCTAACGTCAGCAAAGGTGCTTGCGGAAATAGCTCTAAGTTAGATAAAGGTGGTAAACCTTTTTGGTGTATCACCGTTGTTCCTTTAGATTGAATTCCGATACAAATACCAGAGCCACAAAGGTGCTCACCTTCCACTGCGACAAACGCAACATCAGAAGATTTGAAGCATCGAATAACTCGTGAACTTAACCCTTCTTCTTCAATTCCGGCAATCATTTCACGCAAGATGTTTTGATGTGGAACACCGATAATATTTTCGGTTTGAGATAGGCCAAATGCAGGACCGACCGCAATGACAACTTCATCACGTTTGGTGCTGATTTTGGCTTCACCTCGATCTTGCAAGAAACCTTCTGAGGTTGAAGTTGTAGCGTTGGTTACCGCTGTTTTCTTGAAAGAAACGGCTTGCGAATCTTGTTGTTGTTGCATGCTGCCGATAACATCTTCAATGATAGTTCGCAGCAATTTTTCGTTAATTTCCATAGTTAACCTCCTTAGCCGAGCTCGTTTGGATCAAGCGCATTTGGGATATTTTTAACTTGTTCCCAACGTTCGCCTTCAAGTCGATAACCCGATGCTGGACCCGCATAATCATTGAGATGATTGACTGCAGAACTCACTTCATTATCACCAACAATAATGGCTGATGTGTGCAAATAATCGCCGGAGATTTTAGCTT
Source organism: Vibrio sp. TH_r3 (assembly GCF_033101115.1). NCBI lineage: Bacteria > Pseudomonadati > Pseudomonadota > Gammaproteobacteria > Vibrionales > Vibrionaceae > Vibrio > Vibrio sp. TH_r3. The sequence continues at coordinate 119,705 of NZ_JAWMPW010000003.1, forward strand.
TTTGGATATTTAACATGTCTTTAGCAACATCTTCGAATCCACCTTCTACCAGCGCTTTTACCACTTCTAACCCGGTGCGATTTTGATCAATGATCTCTTGCGCCGCTTTAAGGTCTTCTACAATATTTCGTTCTGGCATGTCTTTAGAACCGTGAGCATACGTGGCAGCCGTTACTTCTTCATCGGTTATTGTTGGTAGCCCCATTCCTGCAAAAATAGCTTGCATTGCTCTAGCGGCTTTGTTACGTGTTGCCACGACTTCTTCTTCTAAAACAGGGTTTAACCCACCATCTACTTTTAGATCTCGTTGTAGAATGTTGTAGTCATCAAAATCTTCTGCATCTTCGTTGGAACCAGCAAACATGTTGTCGTAATTTGGTACGGCGGAATAACCAGAAGAGATGAAATCGGTTCCTGGTAAAAACTGCATCAACATACGAGCGGTTCGTCTCATATCTGAGTGAGTGAAGGTTTGGTCGTTACTTGATGCACATTCTAAATCTAAAGAAGAACAGATTAGGTTTTCTGCCAGTACAGCTCGAATGCCGGAAGGAACTGCAGATGGCACACCAATACAGCTTACCGAACCATTTTGTAGCCCTTGTACACCAGCAGCTTTAGTTATGTAGATACAACGAGCTTCTAGGTAGAGCATTGATTTACCTTCGGCATAGCCCATTTGAACTTCTGAGCCACTACCTGAAGTGAAGCGCATTTTTAAACCACGAGAAGCATAAGATGAAGCTAGGAACCCTTTAGACCATGGAGTATCATCACCATCGGTAAAGACTGGTTCAGTACCATAAACTGAAATGGTTTCGGCGTAGCAGGTGTGCCCTAACATACCAAGTTTCAGTTCGGTAGCTTCTTCTAGCGCACATTGAGTTAATACGCCAGGGCGACCAACTTGCGAACCTACTAATAAAGCGATGGCGTTGAATGGAGCATAACGAGCAACGGCAACGGTGGTTTCTTGTTCATCAAACCCGCGCAATGCGCCTTCTGCTGCGTCAGCCGCGATTTGTACTGGGTTGTCTTTAATATTGGTAACGTGTGCTTGTTGAGATGGTGTTTTTCTAGCGCGCATTTTCTGCATCGACATCATCATTTCGACTACGTTCATTTGTGACATAACATCAACAATTTTTGCTGGTGTCATAGCTGTCGTTAATGGCACGATATCTTTACGCGCTACATTTGGATCACACAGCATATTGGCGAGTTTGGCAGAATCCATCGCCATTACTTTCTCGGCGTTATCCAGATTAATACCATAGCGGGCAATAAAATGATCAATTAGGTCAAAATCGGCTTTTGGTTTGCTATCGAGTTCGACAACTTCACCATTGACAATTTTAATGGAAGGTACAGGATCGTTAGGGCTATCCATAGCGATAAACCCTTCTTCGACCCACTCTTTTACAAAGCCGTCCTGATTAACAGGGCGTTTTGCCAATGCTTCAAATCGTTTTGATTTCATGGATCAACCTCTGTTTAGCATTAGATATAAGAAGGACGGTCATTTGTTGGTTCGTCACCCATTGTTCCTAATAGGGTTTTACCAACTTCACGTGCTGATATAACAGCTTGGCGCACAGCGCCTGAATCACCTGAAATAACTAAAATCGCTTCATTACTGAAGCTCGTTCCGTTGGCAGGTGTGCTGTAAGCAACGGTTTCTACGTTGGCAGATTTCACTGCGGTATCGGCCATTAAAACGCCAACAGCCGCAGGGGCACCAACAATAATTCCACACGCTTTACCTAGAGGTGTACCAAATGCTTTCTCTAATGCGTAACTTGCACGTGCGCTATATTGCAACTCGATATGACCAGCGTCATTGGCGTAAACATCGCCAAAAGTACGGTCTAGTTCCTTAAGTGCAACTTCAACGGCACGTCTAACGTCCGATACATCGTCGCCACCAAATATAATTAATGAACCATGTCCCGCTCCACCTTTGGTATCGCGTGGAAGTTCAATCGTTACTACTTCTGTATTGGTGCTTTTTACTGCTTCATCTGCCGCCATAATATGCGGGCCAGCACCAGTACGTGCGCCTAAAATACCTATAGAACGGTATTTTTTTTCCAATTTCATTGCATCTAACACTTCAGTGTCGACATTGGCAATAACTACACCAATAGTGTCACCGATAGCGGTACCAACGAATTCTGTCAATCCACAGGTTTTTTCAGCCATTTTGCTGCCTCGTTCAATATTTTGTTGATCGGGAGTTTGATTTGTTTGATCTAGTACTTTCGCCATAACCTGAGTCATGACTTCATCGACCAGGTTGTCGTTCATTATTCAAGTCCCTTTGGAAGAATTTTTTCAACGTCCGTATGAGGACGAGGAATAACGTGTGTTGCGACGATTTCGCCAACGTTAGCAGCAGCAGAAGAGCCAGCGTCAGTTGCTGCTTTTACTGCCCCCACATCGCCACGAACGATGACGGTAACCAAACCTGAGCCAATTTTTTCATAACCGACTAGATTCACGTTTGCTGACTTAACCATAGTGTCAGCTGCTTCAATCGCCGCAGTTAACCCTTTAGTTTCAACCATACCTAATGCTTCTTGTTGCATAATTAGCCTCTACTTTTCGCTGTGTTTAATGGATGTGTATTGAGATATAAGTACGAGGATAAATCTATACTGAATCGGTGATAAAAAATTGTCTTTTTAAAATAAATATATGAATTTATCTTGGTGTGTTAATGGTAAAAAATTGCTGTTTAATCCTTAAACTGTATATTTGACAGTGTGTTAGAGTATTTAAAAAAAATGAATAAATAGTGAAAAAGTAATATTGATTTTCGAGACACAGGTATAAAAAATGCAATGTTATATGATCTGAGTAACATTTGGATAAAATACTAATGACAAATTATTACTATTTGTCATTAGTATTTTTTAAATTGTAATTATATGATTTTAATGTAAATTTATCATTATTTCGCACAATGGATAATAAAATATTATTATTTATTTTAGAGGTTTAGTGGGTAATTTCTATATTTTATGATGATTTTTTATCACTAATACTTTGGGTTTGTCGTTATTATGAATACAGAAATTTAGTTACGCATAGTATTGGTTAAGTATGTGTTTTTATTAGTATGAAATAGTTATTTATATAAAGTAGTGATCTTAATTTAAAGTTAAGTAGTGATCTGTGATAAAAATAAAAGTACATTTCGTTTTAATATAAAAACATATCATGACCACTATATTAAACAATATAAATTAAATTAAATAAGGGTTTGTCATGAAAGACTCATTGAAAGCACAGTGTATAGCAGAGTTTTTTGCTACAGGTTTGTTTTTATTTTTTGGGGCGTCCTGCTTGGCTGCAATTAAGGTTGCTGGAGCGTCATTTGGTTTGTGGGAAATCTGTATAGTGTGGGGGCTTGGTATCTCACTTGCGGTATATCTCTCTGCTGGGATTTCGGGTGCGCACTTAAATCCAGCGGTTACGGTTGGTTTGTGGTTGTTTGCTAATTTTGATAGGCGCAAAGTGGTACCTTACATTGTTGCTCAAACAGCGGGTGCGTTTTTTGGCGTTGCGGTTTGTTACTTTATTTATGCCGATCTGTTTGTCTTATACGAACAAACGCATTCAATGATACGTGGTAGTGAAGACAGTTTATATCTTGCTAGTATTTTTAGCACCTATAATAATCCGGATATTTCAATTTGGCGAGCCGCAGCAGTAGAAGTGATTATTACTGCAACCTTAATGGGGCTTATTCTAGCATTAACTGATGATGGTAATGGCGTGCCAAAAGGACCATTAGCACCATTACTTATTGGTATATTGGTTGCCGTTATTGGTGCTGCTACAGGGCCATTGACAGGATTTGCTATGAACCCAGCACGGGATTTTGGACCTAAATTATTTGCATTTTTCGCCGGATGGGGAGAAATCAGTTTTACAGGTTTAACTGAGATCCCTTACTTTATTGTACCGATTGTAGCGCCGCTTATAGGAGCATGTATTGGTGGAGCGGGTTATCGATTCTTTATCACAAAAAATTTAGTTCCAGCTTAAACAATAGATCTAATTTTTGAACTAAAACACGGTTTTACAATTAATGAAAGACAAGCAGTGCTTACTGTCACATATAGTAGCACTGCCCGTTGAAATTTTAGGTCTGTAGTGGTTATTTATTAGTCAAATCGTAATAAGGTAAATGATACAGATGAAATCAGATAGCTTTTTAGAATCACAGGGTATTAATAAAATACTGGAAGATTTTGCTAACGCAACTGGATTGGCTGTGGTTTTGGTCGATATAGAAGGTCGAGAGGTATCTGCTAGTTTCAATTTTACCGATTTTTGTTTGAAAATTCGTCAGAACCCAGACTTGCATGAACGCTGTAAAAGTAGTGATCGGTGTGGTGGTTTGGAAGCATCAAAAGAGAACAAACCGTGCGTTTACCGATGCCATGCTGGGTTGATTGATTTTTCTATTCCTTTGGAGATAAATGGCCACTTAGTCGGTTTTGTTCTATGTGGACAAGCTAGAGTGAAAAATGCCAATGATTTAGGTGATATTCAACCTGTCGATAAGAAATGGATGAGAAATGCGGAGTTAGTTGGTGATTATGAAAAAATTCCAGTGATAGATTACGCTAAGTTATTTTCTGCTGCTGATTTATTAAAAGTATTAGTGGATGACTCAGTTAAAAAACACATGGATTTTGTGGTTATCAACGATAATTACGACATTAAAAGTCTCTTTCATAGTCGCGATAGTCGGCACTCGTATGACGGAAAAATTAAAAAGGCAGTCAGGTATATTGAAACACATTATTTCGAAGAGATTAGGTTAGAAGAGGTCGCCGATCATGTTTTTTTAAGTCCGCACTATTTCAGCAAGTTATTTAAAAAAGAAATAGGGGTAGGATTTAATCATTATGTGAACCAGCAGAGGCTTCAAGGTGCGAAGAAAATGCTCCAATATAGTGATTGGTCTATTTCAAGAATTGCACATAATTTAGGTTATTCTTGCTCGAGTTACTTTTGTAAAGTATTTAGAAACTCGTATGGGATGACACCTCAAGATTTCAGAAATTCAATATCAGAAGAACATGAAAATAAAGTTAATTAATATATTTAAGTTTATCCATTATGCTGTCCTCTATAAAGGCAGAATCGTTATAGTTGTAATTTAGTTGTAATTGCAAGTTTTTAAAGTAGTTGAGGGGGGAAATATGTATGTTTTTTCTCGGATACTGCGAGAGTGGCAAATTTTTCTTTTATCTTTATCCATTTTTACTTATTTGCCCATCCACAGTCCTTTCCTGAAAAATAGTGTTGTTAATAATCCACATAAAAAAGCAGAATCTTATAAATATTGTTCTATGGTTGGCTTGTTGATCGGTTTTTTTTCCGCGATAACTTATCATTATTCAATACTGTTTTTTTCTAAACCTGTTGCAATTAGTTTGTCTATTTTTGTTAGTTTTATTCTGGCAAGAAAACCTAAATTGCATGTCTTCTTTGGTGCAAAGTTAAGCTCAAGTAGATTGAAAAAAAGTCAAGGTTCAAAAGAAAATTTTAGTTCAGTTAATGTATTTTTTTTCTTTATTGTTATCATGTTATTTGTTGTTAAATATATGGTTTTAATGCAAGTGACTAGTATTTATTCAGTTATAGTATTGTCTAGTTGTTTGAGTTATTCAACGGCATACAGTCTTATTTATACTGGTAATTGTATTAAAGAAAATAACAAAAAAGAAAAGTCGGGAATATTCGTTATAGATAGAAAAGATGATGTGATTTTTTTAATATTTATTACATTGTCAATATTATTGTTAAGCTTGGATTCTAAATTGAGCTTTTTTCTATTGTTAGCGACTTTTTTAATTAGAGTGGCTTTGTTTTCTTTGATTAGAACTCATTGTTTTATAAATAAAAAAATCTCTGTAGATGTCGTCAGAATGGCTGCTGAAGTATTATGCTATGTAATGGCATTTATTTCCTATATTGCTCACTAATACCTGTTGTTTTTATAAAAATAAATTGTCCACTTATAATAAAAAATTGTGTTCTACAGTTTTTTTATAGCGACGACTCAGTATTTATTTGATCTGTTTTTATAATGTTTGCAAATGATCGATTAAGTAAGGAATTTGTATGTCATTTGCGTTGAATTTACCAAAATTGAGTTTTTCTGGTGTTGGAGCGGTTGAAGATTCTGTTGCCGAACTCGATAAACAACCTGTTAAAAAAGCACTGATTGTTACCGATGCGAATTTAGTTCAATTAGGCTTGTTAGATAAACTATTTCAAGAGTTAAAGCGATATTCAATTGACTATGTTGTTTTTGACCAAGTCACACCAAATCCTACTGCGTCATTGGTAAGACGTGGTTTAAGTCAATATATAGAATCACAGTGTGACTGCTTTATTGCCGTTGGTGGCGGAAGCCCAGTGGATTGCGCCAAAGCTATTCGAGTTATGGCGTCAAATGAAGGCGATATTTGTGATTTCAATGGGGTAGGGATGGTAAAAAATCCAGGTGCCTTCTTTATCGCTATTAATACAACGGCAGGAACCGCTGCTGAAATGACTTCTAATTCCGTTATTACCGATGAAGATAATCAAGTCAAAATGGTTATCATTGATAGTAAACAAATTCCGGATATCGCGGTTAATGATCCGACGCTGATGGTCGATTTACCCTCCGGTGTAACCGCAGCAACAGGTATGGATGCACTAACTCATGCAGTTGAAGCTTATGTCACGCCTGGCTCTCATACTTTAACCAAGCCGACGGCTTTAGAAGCAATAAGATTAATCACCAAATGGTTACCGGTTGCTGTAGACGATGGCAAAAACCTATCAGCGCGAGATAACTTGGCGTGTGCTCAGTTTCTAGCGGGTATGGCCTTTAATAGCGCAGGACTGGGCCTAGTCCATGCTATGGCTCATCAGCCAGGAGCAACGCATAATTTACCTCATGGTGTCTGTAACGCAATACTGTTACCAGTCGTATGCAAGTTTAATGCGGAGCTTTGTCCTGAACCATTTCGTGCAGTGGCTGAGGTGATGGGTGGCGCTACGTTTGATCTAAATGATAAGCAAGCCGCTGATTTAGCGGTTGAGCTAATTTGTAAGTTATCTGAAAGAGTCGGTATCCCAAGTGGGTTTGCTGAATTAGGAATCACAGAGTCTGATCTAGCTGGTTGGATTGATAAAGCGATGCAAGATCCTTGTCTTCCTGGTAACCCAAGACAACCAAATGAAGCCGAAGTTTTAGCTCTTTATAAACAAGCGCTTTAATAGCGTTATCGTTTAATCGGCGTAGCAGAAAAAATGGCGTTATGCCGATTAAAAGCAACATCAACTATTTTAATTAACCGATCAATTGATTTATTTAATCACTTGATTTAACTAAGCAATCAATAACTGATTTATTGATTTTAAACAAAAATTTTTTTACAAAAACAGGCAATATCACTATTCCATTAGGTGAGAATAAAGTTCACTTTATTCTTTAAAAGGGAACCAAGTAGAAGCTTGGGCTGTACCCGCAACTGTGTTTGGCGAGCTAATAGCAATGAACCACTGGACTTTGTCTGGGAAGGAGCTGTTATGTGTTGACCCATAAGCCAGGATACCTGCCTAACGGGATAACAAGCATGCGAGCGGGTGTCTCGACGTTTATTCGTTATTTATACAATAACCAATTCTCTCTTCCTCCCTATCGCCATTTTTTATTCAACCAGCCTTTGGGTCGGTATAAAATTTTGGAAATAGAATTATGAAATGTTCAACCAACTTTCGCCATTTGATCAGGAAATTTTTGCTACTAGCCGTCGTGCCGTCAATAGTCAGCATGTCTTCAGTTGCGTCTGATGATAATGTTACTAATACCGCAGGAAACAAAATGAATACTCACAAATCAGCAATTGTATTGGCTGCTTTTGGAACCTCTTATGACAGTGCAGTTAATTCATTAATTGCGATAGAGAAGCATATTGAATCGGCCTATCCTAATACGCCCGTTCGCTTTGCTTTCACTTCTAATATTATTCGAAAGAAATGGCATGCACGTCAAAATGATGAAGAATATAAACGTGCTCACCCACAGGTACCAGAGCATTTTTATAGCGTTAAAAATGTATTGGGTACCTTGGCTGACCTGCAAAATGAAGGCTATAAAAATATTGTTGTCCAAACCACGCTTCTGTCTCATGGTGAAGAATTTATTGATTTAAAGGCGTATGTGGATGCATTGGCTTCGATTGAAACAATTAAAGAAAAATGGAAACCTTTTAACCATATCGCTATCGGTCGTCCTTTAATGGGTACTTGGGGACATCATTATGAATATCAGGCTGATCTTGATGTTCTTGCTAGTGCATTAGCCGACGATATTGCTTTAGCAGAAAAAAATGACTCTGCTTTAGTTTACATGGGACATGGTAACGAGCATTTATCTACCGGTTTGTATGCTGAATTAGAGCAGCGATTAAATACCATGTATCCACAAGTGAACAGTTATGTTGGCTTGGTAGAAGGTTTTCCTGGTTTCGATATGTTGTTGGAGAAAATACAAGCCGATCAGATTACCAATGTCACTATTAAACCACTAATGGTTGTTGCTGGTGATCATGCAACTAATGATATGGCAGGCGACGAAGATGACTCTTGGAAGGTCATGTTATCAACAAATAATATTAATGTGATTCCAGTTTTAGAAGGTTTGGGCAGCAAACAAACGATTCAAGCAATTTATTTACGTCACCTTCAAGATGCGGCAAAAGATGCCGGCATTGAATTGGAGTAATAGTAAAGATGAATCACTCACTCGGTTGTTCTACTGCTCACTCTATAGAAAATAACGTTATCGAGCATAATGTTATAAAAAGCCATGTTATAGACAACAATGTTATAGACAACAGCACTATTGCAAATAATGTGCTCATAGAAGTTAAGGCATTGTCACGCTCGTTTGGTAACAGCATGGCTGTTGATGAGGTGGATTTTGTTATTCAGCAAGGTGAGATATGTGCTTTTCTTGGTCCAAATGGCGCAGGGAAAACCACCATCATAAAAATGTTAACCGGTTTATTGGAACCGAGTTCGGGCCATATTCTTTACCAGAATGAACAGTATGATCCGAGCCGCCTAGCGTTGAAAAAAATGATAGGAGTAGTTCCACAACATAATAACCTTGATAAAGAACTTACGTTAACAGAAAACCTTAGAGTGCATGGCTTATTGTACAAAATGCGCGGTAGTGTATTAAATAATGCTATCGAACAATGCCTTGAATTTGCCCAATTATCCGAACATAAAAATAAGCCAGCGGGTAAGTTATCAGGTGGCATGAAACGCAAATTAGTGATTGCTCGTGCACTCATGCATAACCCTAAAATTCTCTTCTTAGACGAACCAACCGTAGGGCTTGACCCACTGGCTCGTCGAAAAATGCTGTCATTTCTAAGCAAGATAAATAGGGAAAGAGAATGCACCATATTTCTTACTACCCATTACATCGAGGAAGCAGAAAAATTAGCGGAAAGAGTTATTTTTATTGATAGAGGAAGAATCGTTACTCAAGGCACGTCAGAAAGTTTAAAACAACAGCTAGGCTGTTGCGCGATAGACATCGAGAAAGAGGAATTAGAGCAAGAGTTTTTTGCTCATCGTGACGATGCATTAGTCCGGATTAAAGCACTAGGTAATGTGCCGGTTAGTATAAGAGAGACCACATTAGAAGATGTTTTTGTTCATTTTACCGGAACGAGGTTACATAAAAATGTTTAGTGGTGTGATAGGTATCTATTATCGTGAAGTGACGGTATTAAAGAAAAAAATCGTCCGAATACTACTGGCGTCCGCGGTGCCTCCATTCTTGTATCTTATGGCTTTCGGTTACGGCGTTGGCAAAGGCACCGTAGTCGGTGAAGTGGATTATCTTACCTTTTTACTACCCGGCTTATTGGCAATGTCGAGTATGAACTACAGTTATAATATCGCTTCGGAAATTAATATCAGCCGTTTTTATTTAAAGATCTTCGAAGAGTATCTTCTTGCACCAAATCAACGTTGGCAAATTGTTGTAGGAGAAGTGTTGTACGGTATGACCAAAGGTATGATCCCAGTCTTAATGGTTTCCCTTTATTGTCTTGGTTTTGGTATTGACCTTCATTTTTCGCTACTGTTTTTTGCCGCTTTGTTCTTCCATCTCATGGCCTTTGCGCTGATTGGCTTAATTGTCGCGTTAAAGATGAAAAACCATCGCGACCAAGCCACCATGAACACCTTTATTATCACTCCTATGATGTTTTTATCGGGTACTTTTTTTCCTGTTGACCAAATGCCTATGGTGGTACAAGCCCTGGCGGCGATTTCGCCATTAACATATAGCGCTGATCTTATTCGTTCTTCTATGCTGGCTACCGAACCGTTCAGTTTTTCTTCGTTAGCCATCTTACTTATCTTGAATCTAGTGTTAGTTGTTATCGCTAACCAAATCGTCAAGAGGGTAGAAACATGAAACTAGGATTAATGGTTATCTTGGCGCTGTGTATATTGGTTTCCATGTTTATTGGTCCTCATTGGATTAATCCAACCGATATGGCACCTGTAGAACAGAGTATTTTGACTGAGCTAAGAATGCCGCGAGTCCTTTTTGCTAGCATAATCGGCGCAATGCTTGGTCTTAGCGGAAGTATTTATCAATTGACGTTAAAAAACCCATTAGCAGATAGCTTTACCACTGGTGCGGCATCGTCTTCTGCGTTAGGTGCGGTGCTGGCTATTTCTCTAGGCGTTCCCGCTCAATTTATTTTTGTGTTTGCTTTTGCTACTGGCATTAGCGGTTTGATGCTGGTGTATCGAATGTCACTTACTGCCGGCAGAATAAATCCGATTACCATGATCCTAGCTGGTGTCGTTATGAATATTATCGCTTCTGCCATCATCAGTTTTTCTAAATATTATTTTGAAGATTCACTTAATTCAATTGTTTATTGGTTAATGGGTGGCATCTTTATGGTCAGCTGGCAGCGAGTGGCGATATGTGTGGTTTTATTTGGATTAGTATTTAGCTATTTATATAAGAATTCAATGAAATTGAATGTGTTAGCTTTAGATGAACATTCAGCACAAAGTCTTGGACTTGATGTGCACAGATTGCGAACGATTGTGTTTGTCCTATCGACGTTACTGGTCTCGGTAGCGGTTAGCTTCTCTGGCATTATCGGTTTTGTCGGGCTTATTGTTCCGCATATATCTCGTAGCCTTTTTGGTAGCGATATGAAGAACAATATTTTCTATTCAAGTTTGTTTGGTGCTTTTTTATTAATGGCATCGGACACTTTATCTCGAGTAATAATTCCTGGTGGCGCTGAACTACCGGTCGGTATTTTGACCGCGCTATTTGGTGGTTTGTTCTTCTTTTATCTTTTAAAACGACGTAGAGAGCATTTCTGGAATGGTTGATATTCAAATTAACAATCTAGTCTACAAAAGAGCCAATTTTTCTCTATGTTTGGAATCGTTAAATATTCAAGCTGGAGAGAAAGTAGCGCTAATGGGGGAGAATGGTTGTGGAAAAAGTACTTTAATAAACCTGATGGCTGGGTTGATTGATGAGGGTGCTGGCTCTGTTTTCTATCTTAATCAGGCATTGAAAACTATTAACCATGCCAAAAGAGCACATTTATTTTCGGTACTTCCTCAGTTTTCGGATGTTTCCTTTCCATTTAGTGTTTTAGAAGTGGCTTTACTGGGTCGGTTTGTGCATATGGAAGGTTCTGAATTTAACCAGAGCGATAAGAACCAGACTATTGAATTATTATCCCAACTTGATTTAGCTCACTATAAAGATCGCAGTTTTTCTGAGTTATCAGGTGGTGAGAAACGCCGAGTGATGATTGCTCGGGTACTTAATCAGCAAGCGCCTATCATCTACCTGGATGAACCGAATTCCAGTTTAGATATTCGTCATACGTTAGAGGTATTTGATTACCTACAACAATTAGATCAAACCGTGATTACCTCGGTGCATGATGTCAATTTAGCGTATCGCTATTTTGACCGTTTTCTATTTTTTAAACAGGGTCGCCTTCTCTTCGATGTCAGTAGAGATGAAGTGACTAGCCAACTACTTTCTGAGGTATACGATGTATCGGTCTCTATTGACACTACTAGTTTTAATTTTTGTTCCTAATAGTTATGCCTACCAGCGAGTGGTTTTGTTAGCTCCGGCAGCGGGGGATATTTTTATTAAGCTTAACGCGCAAGACAAAGTGGTTGGCGTAACTCGTAGTAATGATGATTTTCCTAACGCACTCAAAATAGGTTCGCACATAAAACCCAATATCGAGCTGTTAAAAGGTCTAGAACCAGATTTATTAGTTATAAGTTCAAATCGTTTTTTCTCTGAACATCTTTCGCAAAAAATAGCAGCAGATGTCATTAAGTATGATCCTACTAATTTGGATGACATTCTGGTTGAGATAGAAACATTAGGCGAAATTTTAGATAGAAAGCAACAAGCGGAAAAATTAATCAAACAAATGGTCGATTTGCGTAACCAAATAAAACCTATTGCAACGGCGCCCAAGGTGGTTTTTGAGGTCACAGAAAGCCCTTTTATTATTGCTGGCCAGTTAAGCATTGTGCAGGGAATTATTTCTGCTGCTGGTGGACAGTTAATCGCACCATCAAACCGCAAACTAGTTAAATACAACGTAGAAAGTGTGTTGGTTGAAAATCCCGATTATTACCTTTACCAAGTTGGGCCGATGAACAAAAAGCCAACGCCACCGAGCCAAAGGGCTAACTTCAGCATGATGAAGGGGCAGGTTATTAAAGTCGATCAGTTGGAATTTTCAAGAGCAAATACACATTCATTTGAGTTGGCGCTTGAGATGAATAAGCAGTTTATACACTGAAACCAGTGAGTAATAAAAACAATTAGTAATCGGCTAATAAGTCGCAACAACTATAGGAATCGGTAGTGGGTAAATTAAAGCGTTCTGCAAATAAAGACGAGTTACGTGGTGGATATACCACGGGAGCTTGTGCGGCTGCTTCAGCCAGAGCAGCGGTGCGCATGTTAGTCACTCAACAATCGTTCTCAAACATAGAGATTATTTTGCCCAACAAACAAGCGGCGACATTCGAATTGCATCGATTAGAAACCAATGTTGATGCCACTTCGTACGGATTGGATCAACCCAATAGCTCTGTTATGCAATCTGTTTTGGCTGGCATCATAAAAGATGCAGGGGATGATCCTGATTGTACGCACGGTATAGAGATACAGTGTACCGCCAAATGGTCGCAGAAGCCGGGCATCGAATTGAAAGGAGGCAAAGGCATTGCCCGTGTCACTTTACCCGGTTTGGAATTGCAAGTGGGTGAACCTGCGATTAACCCAGTCCCTAGAGCCAATATAGTCGCGATGGTTTCGTTAGAACTGGCTCAGTTACAAGTGACTAATTCTTCGGCGTTATTAAATAAAGGGGTTGAATTAACCATTAGTGCACCGCGAGGCGAAGAAGTAGCTAAGGAAACCATTAGTGAAAGATTGGGGCTTATTGGTGGTATTTCTATTTTAGGAACTCGAGGCACAGTGAAGCCTTATTCTACCTCTGCATTTGCAGCGTCTGTTCGACAATCTATTCAAATTGCCGCAGCAAATAAGCTTGATCATGTGGTGCTGACTACAGGCAGTCGATCTGAAAAGGCGGCAATGGATCTCTTTTCTCAGCTTGGTGATATGGCATTTATCCAAGCGGGTGATTTTATGGGAATAGGATTAAGAGCATCGAAGCGCTATCAAATCAATAAAGTGTCCATGGTGGTGATGATAGGCAAAATGGGCAAGTTGATTTCAGGAAAAATGATGACTCATGTTTCTGGTCACGCAATAGATTTCGATCTGTTAGCGGAGTTAGCCAAACAAGAAGGTATGGATCCACAAGTCTGCGAGCAGATCTTAAAGGCCAATACTGGCCGTCATGTTTTAGACATTGTTAGGCAATATGAAGCAAGAAGGTTCTTTACTCGTTTGTGTAAAGAGAGCTTAGACCAGGCCAATAAGTACATAAATTATGCCCTAGAGACGGAGATGATTTTAATTGACTTTGATGGGACACCGCTGGGACGTTTTGCTAAGCAAGATGAGCTAGCCAATACGGCGAACGCAAATAATTTAACTGCTATGAACGATATGAATAAAGGGCGGAATGATAATGGATAAAATGCAACAGATGACGCGTCAAGGAAAAGCGATTGAAAACGGATCCTTTTCGATTATCGATCATGAAATTCATCAATATCACGGTGGGCATAGTTTTGATCAACAGCAATGGCAAGTGGTTCGACGAGCCATTCATACCACGGGTGATTTTGATTTTGCTAACTTGTTTCGGTTTAGTCAAGGCGCGGTGCAACAAGGAATTGATGCCTTAAAAAATGGTTGCGCAATTATTAGTGATGTCACCATGATAACCAGTGGCCTTAGTGCACAGCGTTTGTCGGTATATAACAACCAAGCACATTGTTTTATTAGCGATGACGAGGTGATAACTAAAGCAAAACAGACCGGAGACACCCGAGCCATTTGGGCGATGAGAAAAGCGCGAGACTTAGGGATTTTAGATGGTGCGATTGTGGGGGTAGGTAATGCGCCTACTGCTTTGTACGAAATATTACGCATGGTAAAGGAAAGCGAAGCCAAGCCTGCGTTGGTCATTGGTATTCCGGTTGGTTTTGTTAAAGCACAAGAATCTAAACAAGCGCTTATCGACCAAAATGAGGTGCCTTATATCGCCAGCATTGGCCGCAAAGGTGGCAGCCCTATTGTGGTCTCTAGTATTCACGCGCTTCTTTATCAGACTGTGTAACAAGGTAAAACGAATGATGACTCGAATTACAATAGTTGGTGTTCCGGAAGATGGGTGCTTAGGTTTGACTAGTCGAGCGGTCAATGCCGTTTCAAACGCCAGAGTGGTTGCTGGTCATCCAAGGCATCGAGAGTGGTTTCCTCAATTTGAAGGACTCTTTTTAGATATGTCGCTAGGTTTTTCTGATTGGATGAATAAAGTGATCGACGAGAGTGAAGAAGGAGAAGTGGTGATTCTCGCGTCTGGTGACCCGCTTTTCTTTGGAATAGGCACTACACTATTAAAAAAAATGTCTGCCAGTGACTTAACTTTTATTCCGTCCATTAGCTCGGCTCAACTTGCATTTTCACGTTTAGGCTTGCCTTGGAATGAGGCTCGCTTTCTGTCTTGCCATGGTAGAAGTTTAACGGGTCTAACAAGTCAGCTACAGCAAGGTGACTTGTTTGCGATATTAACCGATTACAAGAATACTCCTTCGGTGTTAGCGGCACATATGCAAAGGTTCAATCAAATGGACTGGCAACTTAGTGTATGTGAACAATTGGGCGCAACCAATGAACGCATTCGCTCTTTTACGGTTGAAGAGCTCGTTAATAGTGATATTGAATTCGACAAATTGAATATTGTTTTGGCCCAACGGCTCACCAATAAAAAATGGGGCGGACATGGTCAGTTTTCCAGTGATGAAAGCTTTTTAAAACGAATGCCACAAAAAGGTCTGATTACTAAGTTAGCCGTCAGAAACTTGGCGTTAACAAGTTTGACTATTCAAGCCAACGATACAGTATGGGATATCGGTTCAGGGTCGGGTTCGGTTGCAATTGAGTCGGCCAAACTGGCTTGGAATGGCAAAGTGTATGCGGTGGAATGCAATCAAGAGTGTTTGCAAAGCATACAAGAAAACTGCTTTGCACACAGTACCGACAATGTCTGCCTGATTGACACTAAAGCACCCGATGGGTTAGCCGATTTACCCGACCCTGATGCGGTATTTATTGGTGGCAGCAGAGGTCAAATGGCATCCATTTTATCCACTGCCGTGCAGCGGCTAAAAAACCACGGCCGGTTAATGATCAGTGCCGTTACCATAGACACCGTTGCCGAAGTATACCAATGGGCAAAACAAAACCAACATACGTTATCCACTCAAGTTATCAATGTGTCTCATACTCAACCACTGGCGCACTATCAACGCTTTCAGGCTGAGAATCCAATCTATTTATTTACGGTAATAAAAACTGTACAGGAGAATTTATCATGAGCGTTTCATCACTAGGTCAGCTTTACGCCGTAGGTATAGGAACTGGCGATAGCGAACTACTGACGTTAAAGGCAGTACGAATAATTAAACAAGTTGATGTGTTAGCTATTCCAGAAAAAACCAAAGGCAAGGCCGATTCATTTGCATGGGAAATAGTAACAGGCGGGATTAGCGAAGATGAGATTAGCGCTGAACGCTGCTTCCTACACTTTCCGATGACGCGTGATGCTGGTCAGAATGTTCCAGCATGGCAAGCCGCAGCAGAGACGATTCTTGGTCATTTAAAACAGGGTAAATCTGTCGCTTTTGTTACCGAAGGCGATCCATCGGTGTTTAGTACTTGGGCTTATATTCAGGAAGAGTTATTGGTTACTGCGCCAGAACTAGAACCGATTATTATTCCTGGTGTTACCTCTATTACTGCGGTGCCTGCCGCTACTAAGATTCCATTAGCCGATGGTCAAGAACGCTTTTGTGTGGTTCCTGCAACCTACGGAATAGACTGTTTGGATGAATTGGTCAAAGAGTTTGACACCATTATGTTGATCAAAGCTGGACGAGTTATTCCTAAATTGTCAGCGAAATTAAAGCAACTAGGCTTAGAAAATACTGCAACGTATGTTTCACACGCCAGTACTGAACAACAACAAGTGTTTAGTAACCTAGATGATGTGCCAGAAGGGCATCGCTATTTTTCGATGGTTCAATTATCCATTCGCTCTCGTAAAGGTATTTTACGCGGCAAGTTATCCGTAGCGTAATTGAGGTTGTTATGAAATTAGCAATATACGCAATTACAGTTAACGGTGCTAGGCAGGCACAACGTCTCAAAAAAGCGTTACCGTTTGCCGATGTGTTCGTTGCGCAAGTCGCGATAAACGACACCGTGAATGCGGAGCTTTTGTCTTTTCCATTATCCGATTTTGTTGCTGAAAAATTTGCTCAATACGATGGCCATATTTTTATCTTTGCTAGTGGCATCGTTACTCGAGTGATTAGCCCGTTAATTAAAGATAAACGACTTGATCCAGCGGTGGTCTGTTTAGACGAACAAGCTAAATTTGCAATATCCATGTTGTCGGGTCATCGCGGTGGCGCGAACGAATTGACCCAACGGGTTGCGCATCTTGTAAAGGCGACCCCAGTCATCACAACCGCGTCTGATGTGTCGGAAAGTGTTTCAGCCGATATGTTTGGAGCGCCATTTGGTTGGGTACTTGACCCTATATCGGAGTGTTCCATTACATCGGTATCAGCCAGCATAGTTAATGATGAGCCAGTTGCTATTGTGCAAGAATCGGGAGAAAAAAACTGGTGGAATTATGACAAAAGAATGCCGGCACATCTTATTACTAGCAATACATTAGATGGCATTGACCCTAATTACTTTAAAGGGTTGCTGTTAGTTAGCGACCAAAACCGATTGGAATTAAACCAATGGCAGAATCGGGTAGTCGTGTGGCGTCCAAAATCTCTGGTACTAGGGATTGGTTGTGACAGAAATACGCCGCTTTCGGTATTAGAAGCAGGATTGACGGCTTTTATGCAACAGCATAATCTTGCTATCGATTCGGTATGTGCTGTTTCAAGTATTGATTTAAAAAAAGATGAGCAGGCCATTATTACCTTATCTGCTCAGAAACAATGGCCGTTTGTGACTTATTCTCCTGAGAAACTAGATGGACTTGCAGGCATACAAAATCCGTCGGATTACGTTAAAAAAGTAACAGGCAGTTGCTCTGTCGCGGAGGCGGCGGCGTTACGGCACAGCAACACGGACACACTTCTGGTACCTAAATGGGTATTTAAACAAGACGGTTTTAATATGACGCTATCGTGTTGCAGAAAGTTGTTTTCTGAATCACTCGTTCAGCAAAATCGTAAAAATTGGTTTGGTGCAAAAAAACATGGCAGTGAACAACGTCACGGTATTACCGAACAGATGAGTACCAAAGAGCCGAGTACCAAAGGGAGTGATACTGAAAACACTAATAGTGGCTTTGAAGATACGGTGTCGGTAACGGCGACTTCACCAACAAAGCTTAATGCACATGGCAATGCAGTTTTAGAAGGTTATCAATGTAAACCGGTTCATGCAGACCTTGACCGAGCCATGTTATTCCATCGCTATCACATCTTACTTTGCGAAGGGAAACGATGCGTTAAATCGGGTAGTAAAAATTTAGCGCATGATCTACGAATGCTGCTCAAACAAATGGGGTTGGCCAGTGGTAACCAACGAATAAAAATTAGTCGTACCTTGTGTGCAGGCGCATGCAGAAACCGTTCAACTTTGGTTATTTATGAACGAAATTCTGGAGCGAGCACCGTTAAAGATCAACGTTCTACGGAGATGCTTACTGGTTGTGAGGCGTTTAGCGTATCGGTTAACAACGCACAATGGTTAAGAAATGTAGAGCAACTTTCTCAGCAACAGTGGCAAGCACTATTTCGTGCTTTGGCAGATAACCAACCTATTAATCAAGTGATAGGTGAAGAATATTTTGCAGTGGTAGAAGGCCCTGCAATGGAGAACAATTGTGGCTAAATTATCTTTAGTTGGATTAGGTCCCGGTAGCTTAGAATTAATGTCAGTAAAAGCTCAACAAGTGGTTAAGCAGGCGGATGTTATTGTTGGTTACGGGCCGTATGTGAAAATGGTGGCTTCATTGATTGATAGCCAAGCACTAGTAAGAACCGGAATGACAAAAGAGTGGCAAAGAGCTGATTCGGCGATTGTACTGGCTGTTGAAGGGAAAAACGTTGCCTTGGTGTGTTCGGGGGACGCGGGAATGTATGCCATGGCGCCATTGGTGTTTGAAATGTTAGCCGATAAACCGCAACCAATTGAGTTAGAGATGGTTCCTGGCATCACCGCTGCTAATGCTTGTGCTTCTTTGGTCGGTGCGCCACTTGGACATGACAGTTGTACTATTTCTCTATCTGATTTGTTGACACCGTGGGAAGTGATTACCAAACGAATTGAAGCAGCGGCTTACGCTGATTTTGCCATCACCTTTTATAACCCACGATCTAAAAAGCGTCAGAATCATATTATTGAGGCACAACAAATTCTATTGCAGCATCGTGATCCGCAAACGCCTGTTGCGGTTGTTAATGCAGCTTATCGTCCAGAGCAATCAGTTCAACTGGCAACATTGGCTAACTTTACCGAATTAGAGTTTGGTATGAATTCAGCAGTAATCGTGGGAAACAATAGCAGCTATCGATTTGAAGATTGGATAGTCACCCCACGCGGTTACAAAAATAAATATACATTGGACGACGGCGAAACCAGAGAAGGTCAAACGCCCGGCCGTTCACTTATTCAGAATAAGCAACACGTTGAGGTGACAGAATGACCGTTTATTTTATAGGAGCAGGGCCGGGAGACCCAGATTTAATCACAGTGAAAGGTGCTAAGTTAGTTGAGCGTTGTCCAGTGGTTTTATACGCGGGGAGCTTAGTGCCAAAGGCGGTAATAGAACGAGCTCGCCCGGATGCAAAAGTGTTTAATTCCGCAGATATGGATTTAGACGACATTACCAAAGTGTACACTGATGCTTTCGAAAATGGTCAAGATGTGGCCAGAGTACAAACCGGCGATCTTTCAATTTATTCTTCTTTAGCTGAGCAATCTCGTCGCTTAAATGCGTTAGGTATTGATTGGCAAGTCGTTCCGGGTGTTTCCTCTTTTCAAGCCTCGGCAGCCGCGTTAGGTCAAGAGTTAACCTTACCTGAAGAGTGTCAAACCATCATATTGTCTCGGGCTTCAGGTCGTACCCCTGTTCCGGATAAAGAAAACCTCAAATCGTTAGCAAAACATGAAGCGACCTTATGCTTGTTCTTGAGCGCGACGTTAATTCGTAAAGTTGTGCGTGAATTGAGTGACGTTTATCCACAAACTTGGCCAGTGGCGGTTGTGGAAAAAGCATCGCATCCTGAACAACGTATTATTCGTGGTACATTGGCCGATATTGCACAAAAAATGCATGACGCTAACATTCGTTCGACCGCAATGATCATCGTAAGTAAAGTGTTTGCGATTGATGATTTTGTCGATTCAAAGCTCTATGATCCGACTTTTTCTCATGCTTGTCGTAAAGCCAAAGTGGTGGAGTCACAACAACAAAAGGTGGTTAGTGATGAATAACGGTAAAGTATATTTAATTGGTGCAGGTCCCGGTGACCCCGGTTTGTTAACGTGCCGTGCTCAACAATTATTAACGGAATGCGATGTGGTTTGTTATGACAAATTGGTTGCGCCTGCAATCTTAGCGATGATCCCAAATCATGTTCAGCTTCATCAAATGGGCTATCGCGGTTATCAAGGTGGACACATAGAATATGACATGCATCCAGATGTGATCAAGTATGCATTAGCAGGGAAAAGTGTTGCTCGTCTAAAATCTGGCGATCCTTGTATATTTGGTCGTACTACCGAAGAGTGCCGCGACTTAAAAGCGCACAATATTCCATATGAAATTGTACCAGGCATTACAGCAGCACTGGGTGCAGCGGCTTATTCTGGCTTTCCTTTGACTAGCGGTGGCATTGCTTCCAGTGTTACTTTTGTTAGTGGTCATCAACATTCAAAAACCATTGCATCATGGGGCGAGTTAGGTCGTTCAGGTGGGACATTAGTGCTGTACATGGGCGCAAAAAAACTGGCTCAACATGCAACTAACTTGATAGAAAATGGCCGAGATCCTAATACCCCTATTGCTTTGATTAGTAACGCAACTCGTGCAGAACATTCCTGTGTTATTGGTACGTTAGCAACGATTTCGCAAAAAATAGCCACCAATCAACTTACCGGACCCGCGTTAACCATTATTGGTGAAGTAGTCTCGCAAAGTAGTGAATTAGATTGGAGAAGTTTATTACCACTTTCAGGTCGTAGTTTTATGCTGTGTGGACAGTATCCAAATGTCGACTTCCTTAAACAAAACGGTGCGCAAATGATCACAATTGATTGTTTACCTGCTACCGCTTTGCTTAATAAAAACGACCTTGAGTTATTGGTTCGTCAGCCAGAACTTGCATTTGCAGACCTCACCTCGTTTCAGTTGTGGTGGCAAGCCATGCAAGATTACCAATTTGATATCAGAAAATTCACTATGCCCATCGGCAGTCAGAGTCAATCGGTACGTAATGCATTAGCCAAAATCGGCATAATTAGTGAAAAGGTGTCTGCTGCTTCGTTGATGTTGACGGTAGAAGAAAGCAAAACTTTCGCGATTAATGAACGCCATTACCTTGTTGGCCGGATAGACAGTAAACCGTTAGCTTATGAACTTCCGCAAATTGATTGGCTACTGGTTGATGATATTGTGATTGCAGAGCAAATTTTACAACACAATCCGCAATACTTCGCGAACAGTCGAATTGTCGCGCTGAATCGTCAGGCGAGAGATTGGGCCTTAGCTAATGATTATTTTATTGATCATGCTGAACTATCTGGCCTTATCGACGATGTTGATGCTTACGAGTGTAGCCATGTTGCTTAGTAGCGAGCTCATTAGTCAGCATACATTTGTATTCAGTTGTGTGATCGCAATCGTGGCGCTGTGGATGGACAAATTACTCGGTGAACCGCGTTATTTCCATCCACTAATTGGGTTTGGTCACTACGTTAATTGGGTCGAAAAATACAGTCGTAAACTGACGCTGTTAAGCCCACAACAACAGGGCATTTTGGCGTGGTTACTCGCGGTTATGCCAATTACTTTATTCACTCTGTTTTTACAAATGAAAGCGGCGCAAAGTTCGTTAGGTGTATTTTTGCTATTTAATAGCGTCATTGTTTATTTGACACTAGGAGGTAAAAGTTTGTTGCAACATGCGGACAATATATACCGTCCGTTAAAAGACGCTAACCTTGAACAGGCTCGCTATCAAGTGTCGATGATTGTGAGTCGAAATACAGAAAAAATGACAGAAAAAGAGATCGCCTCGTCTGCTATTGAATCGGTATTAGAGAATGGTAATGATGCTGTTTTTGCACCACTATTATGGTTTCTGATTTTGGGTGCTCCCGGTGCGGTATTGTTTCGTTTAGCCAATACCCTTGATGCGATGTGGGGATATAAAAATAGTCGTTATTTACATTTTGGCTCTTTTAGCGCCAAGGTCGACGATGCATTGGCTTGGTTTCCCGCTCGATTGACGGCTCTGATTTATGCATTACAAGGAAATTTTAAGCAAGCAATTGATTGTTGGCAAAAGCAGGCAAAACAGTGCAGTAGCCCAAACGGCGGCGTTGTGATGACCGCAGGTGCAGGCGCGTTAAATATTATTATTGGTGGTCCAACTTACTATCACGGTGTACTGCACGACAAAAAACCAATGGGATGCGGACAAGAAGCGACTTGGCAAGCGATACCTTTAGCCAATCAATTGGTTACTAAAGGCAGTTTTGCTTTTGGTTATAGCTGCTTGATCATTGCTTTAGTAGGAATGAACTAATGACAATTAAACACGGTGGTAATTTACTGCAGATTATTGCGCAGTATGGAGGAGAAGAGAGCGAATGGGTCGATCTCTCCACTGGCGTTAGCCCCTTTACTTATCCTGTAGGCAATATTCCTGAATCCGTATGGAACAGATTACCCCAACCAAACGATGGATTGGAACGAGCCGCAAAGACTTATTACCAAGCGGCTCAAGAACCGGTAGCCATTGCAGGATCTCAAGCCGGGATCATGATTTTACCCGCTATTGTGCGTCAATTACGCGCAGGTAACGCCGGTGTTATTGCATTACCTAAAGTTGGATACAAAGAGCACCAACATGCATGGCTCAAACACAGTACTGAGTGCCATGCTGGTAGCCAATCTGATTGGCAAGTGATTTGGTATGATGATTTTCCTAGTGTCGAACAGGTTAAACAAAGTGACGTGGTGCTGGTTATTAATCCAAATAATCCCAGTGGTTACACTGCCACGTCAACGGAATTACTTCACTTGCATCAACAACTAATAGATAACGGCGGCATGTTGATTGTTGATGAGGCGTTTGTCGATACTCAACCTGACAATAGTATATTAACCAAGTTGGATAAACTTGAGCATATTGTTGTATTTAGGTCGGTTGGTAAATTTTTTGGTTTAGCGGGAGCAAGGGTAGGCTTTCTATTTGCCGATCAAGAAATTAGGCAACAAGTATATCAACGAATTGGTCCTTGGACAGTGACCGGTCCAAGCCGTTGGATAATGAGGCAAGCGTTAACGGATGTTGCATGGCAAGTTGATACAAGTAAGAAAATCAGCCAAGCCTCTGAACGGTTGCAACAATTACTCACTGATTATTTAGTCGCCCCTCTTAATAAACTTAACGGGACAGTCCCTTTATCAAGATCATTATTACCGCCATCAAGGGTAGTAAAAGAGGCAGCCGTTAAAGGGACAGTCCCGCTTAATACGTCTAGTAAGGTAAGTCTTAAAGGGACCGATTTATTTTGTACCGTTTCAATCGAAGAAGCGGTTTTTCTGCATGACTGGTTGTGTCAGCACGCTATTTTTACTCGATTGTGTGATGAGCAAGATGGCGTTCGGTTTGGCTTACCAGCAAATGAATCACAATGGAAAAAGCTTGAAGCCGCCCTGGTCGAATTCAGCCAGTTGGTCTCTCGAACGTCTGCATTGGCAGTATAAGTTAGTCGACATTGGCACTGTAAGTAGCATGCATTTACGCAATAAGTAAAAGAGTTGAAATGAATATTGAAAATACAAAGGTTGAACTGGTAATTGGTGGCGCGCGTTCAGGTAAAAGTAGTTATGCAGAGCAAGTCGCTAAACAATCAGCAAAACCTGTTATTTATATTGCTACTTCTGAAGTGCGTGATGAAGAGATGGCTCAAAGAGTGGCAATGCATAAAGCGCAACGTCCATCTGAATGGCTAGTGATAGAAGAGCCGTTAGAGTTAGCTGAAACGCTCAAAGAATATAGCCGTAAAGATAATTGTCTATTAGTTGATTGTTTAACACTTTGGTTAACTAACTGTTTGTTCTCTGAATCAGCAACAGAATGGTCAGACTATAAAGCGAATTTTTTACAAGTTATCGAACAATTACCAGGACAAGTTTTATTGGTCACAAACGAAGTGGGTTGTGGTGTTGTGCCTATGGGCGATATGAGCAGGCGATTTGTCGATGAGGCAGGGTGGTTGCATCAAGCTATTGCTGAACGAGTGGCCAAAGTGACACTGGTGACGGCTGGATTACCTCTGGCTCTAAAAGATCAATAGAGTTGACAGACAGTTTGGGTTAGTAAACTAATTCGGTTGGTACAGTAAGTGGGTTAGTAAAGTAAGTTCATTGCTATATGTGGTAACTAATTAGCGAATTAGTGAGGCGCTATAGCTAATTTGATAGGTCAAGATAAGGGAATACTATGTGCTGGCTAAATTTCATTACGCTTAATTCGGTGGCTCCCATTGCCAATTTGCATTTAGTTAGTGATGCCGGTGCTGGTGAGGGGTTGATGCAACTCCATCCGACCAGAGATACAGAACTGATCGCATGTGGTAAAGCGAACACGTTGCTTAACGGGCAATCCTTTCCTTCTCCTGTTATTGACAACGGCTCGGTAACCCCCGCTATTTTAGTGCACGGTGTGCTGAGAGCGTTACAACAACAAGGTTACAAAATAAGGCTGCATTGTTATCAATTAGGCCTAGATTCTGACCCCGACTTTACCGATTGTAAAATGGATGAGGTAGTTGTACATCATTGCCAAGTGGGTGAAGAAGCGACTTTGATGCAACGTGTATTAGTGCCTGAATTATTGCGTCAACATGCTCATCAAGAGCAACATTTGCTTGCCGAATCTGGTATTGGAGGAACGACCTTTGCCACGTTGTGGTTGCAGCGTTGGATCAATAGCGATTTATGGTTTGCTGGTAGCACTAAAGATAAAGCTAAGCTGGCAGTAAAAAAACAGGTACTTGCTGAGTTGACTACGGCAACTGAGCATTTACCCAAACAAGTCAATGCTTACCTAGAGAATACGCGCTATTCAGATCCTATTCAAAGAGCCTGTTGTGCACTATTGGCCAGTGAGTTACCTTGTTTGCATTTTGCTGGTGGAGCGATGATATTTGCGCCAATTATCGCCATGGCGGAACGTATTCGAGTTACTCAGTTATCAGTTGCAACTACTCGGTGGGTTTTACAATGTCGAGACTCGCAAATTGCTGCTACTCATTTACCCGAACTGTGTCAGTTACGCAGCCCAAAAATAGAATTTTTTCTGTCTCAATTTGAAGCTTTGCGCATGTACGAGCGTGGTTACGTAGTAGAAGGCTGCGGGTTAGGTGCTTGTTTGGATTTCGCAGAGCAACAGGGGTTGGTAGCTAAACAGTTGTTAGCTAGCCTAGATACAACAGTCGCGCCTTGGTTTGTATCGCCGACTTTAACCAAATAAATGGACAAAATTATGCAAGCTACTTCTAAAGCACTTATGGTACAAGGTACTACATCTGACGCAGGAAAAAGCGTTCTGGTGGCTGGTTTGTGTCGAGTATTGGCGAGACAAGGAATAAAAGTTGCGCCGTTTAAATCGCAAAATATGGCACTAAATAGTGCAGTAACCGTAGATGGTGGTGAAATAGGTAGAGCGCAAGCTGTTCAAGCATACGCTTGCAATATTGAGCCAACAACGGATATGAATCCTGTGTTACTAAAGCCTAATACCGATATTGGTGCTCAAGTAATTATTCACGGTAAGGCATTACAAGATATGGATGCGGTTGAGTATCATGCTTTTAAGCCTCAAGTTATGAAGTATGTTATTGAATCTTTTGACCGTTTACAGAGTGAATATTCATCGGTAATGATTGAAGGTGCGGGGAGTCCTGCTGAGATCAATTTGCGAGAACATGATATCGCTAATATGGGCTTTGCTGAAGAAGCGGATATTCCAGTGATTATTGTGGCGGATATTGACCGGGGAGGAGTGTTTGCCCATCTTTATGGCACGTTGGCGCTCTTGAGTCAAAGTGAGCAAGATCGTGTCGTCGGTTTTGTTATTAACCGTTTTAGAGGGGACATCAAATTACTTGAGAATGGCCTTGAATGGCTAGAACAAAAAACAGGTAAGCCTGTAATTGGTGTACTGCCTTACTTACACGGACTAATGTTAGAAGCCGAAGACGCGATCAATATTAGCCAACTGAGTAATGATGAAGAAAAAATTACCGTGGTGGTGCCGGTTTTACAACGTATTAGTAATCATACTGACTTTGATCCACTTCGAATGCATCCGAATGTAGATTTACAATTTATTGGAAAAAACCAGCGTTTACCCCCAGCTGATCTCATTATTCTGCCCGGCTCAAAGAGTGTTTGTTCTGATCTCGCTTTCTTGCGTAGCCAAGGTTGGGATAAACAAATCGAGCGTCACCTTCGCTTTGGAGGCAAATTAATGGGAGTGTGTGGCGGTTATCAAATGCTTGGAGAGATCATATCGGACCCATTAGGTATTGAAGGTCCTATCGGTAGTAGTTCTGGGCTTGGTTATTTGTCGCTCACAACGGAGCTCCAAGAAACCAAACATTTGAGGCAAACCAAAGGTAGCATGACATTACCCGGTCAGAATAGTGTCGATGTCTTTGGTTATGAGATCCATGCGGGAGAAACACTGGGTGTAACTGATGATGCGCCACTGAAATTAACAGAAGGCCCGGATGGAGCGATAGGTATGGGCGGGCAAGTATTTGGTACCTATTTACACGGAATTTTTGAATCACCGTCAGCCTGTAGTGCAATTTTACGTTGGGCTGGACTGCAAGAAGCGAAAGGTTGCGATTTCGCTCAGATGCGAGAAGACGGTATTAATAGAGTAGCAGATACGATTGAAGAACATCTCAACCTTGAATTACTCTGGCCAGATATAACTTTGTCTGCAACTAAAAAGACAAAACAATCAAAAAATTGATAAGACTTAACGAGTCGAAACGAGCAAATAAACCAGTTTAAGTTATCGACGTTATGATCATTATGTTGAAATAAAGGTGTCTAATGGAAAACACAGTATCTTGTCCGGCTCTTGTGGTAGCGGCGCCAAGTTCAGGCAGTGGCAAAACAACGGTTGTTGCGGCCATTGCACGGCACTTTACCAATCAAGGCAAAAAAGTTCGAGTTTTTAAAACTGGCCCGGATTTTATTGATCCTAATTTTCTCGCTTTTGCGTCTGGTCATCCTGTTTATCAGTTAGATTTTTGGATGTGTGGCGAAGCAGATTGTAAACAAATGGTGGCGCAAGCTGCCCAAGATGCTGATTTAATTTTGATTGAAGGTGTGATGGGTATGTTTGATGGCCAGTGCTCGAGTGCCGACATCGCTCAAACACTCGGTATTCCTGTTCTCGCTGTGATTGATGCTGGTGCAATGGCGCAAACTTTTGCTGCGATTGCTTATGGACTAGCTAATTTTCGACCTGAAATAGAAATGTATGGTGTGTTTGCTAATCGAGTTGGCTCACCTGTACATGCACAGATGCTGCAAGAGTCGTTACCTGAAGAGTTAGCAATGTTTGGTTACTTAGCAAAAGACAGTGGCCTTACTTTACCTGAACGTCACTTGGGTTTAGTACAGGCTCAAGAACTTAAAGATTTGGATGAAAGGTTGAACCTAGCGGCGCACCTTATTGCAACAAATGAACTAAATAACAAACACAATTGCATTACTCTGCCTCCTGCGGTTGAATTTACATTACAAAAAGAGGCGAAGGTGACCAGATCACTAGAAAGTAAAGTGATTGCGATTGCACGAGATACAGCGTTTAGTTTTATTTATCAGGCCAATATAGAGTTGCTAGAGAAAATGGGAGCCACTATTCGTTATTTTTCTCCCATTGATAATCATCCTTTACCAGAATGCGATGCACTGTATTTACCCGGTGGATACCCTGAACTATATTTGGACAATTTGGCAAAAAATATCCGACTCAAAAAACAAATTAAAACGCATATAAATAGCCAAAAACCAGTATTAGCTGAATGCGGTGGTATGTTGTATTTAAATCAAACATTAACCGATATCGAGAATAATTGTGTTGAATTAGTTGCGATATTAGACGCTAATTCCGTCATGCAGCCTAAGCTTGCAGCACTAGGTTTAGTTGAAGGTGAATTGGTGGCAGGACAGACATTACGTGGCCACACATTTCATTATTCTAAAACGGAATCAAAAGAACAGATTCTATGTACCCCTATTTCCCAACGAGGAAGAAAAACCGATCCTGTCTGGCGACATAAAAATGTTGTCGCTTCTTATATTCATTGGTATTTTCCGTCTAATCCTGACTTGGTGGCAAAACTATTTTTGGGGGAACTGTGAAACTGGTTCTAATCCGTCATGGTCAAACGCAATGGAATGTTCAAAAGCGAATTCAAGGTTGGTTGGATAGTCCATTAACTGACTGCGCTAAGCAGCAACTTGAACGAATGAATATGCCTACTTTAAATCAACCATTGTTATTTAGTAGTGATTTAGGTCGAGCCTATCAATCCGCCCTCATTATTGGTCGAGGACTGAATGTCGAAGTACAAATTGATACACGTTTGCGTGAGCGTGGTTTCGGAGTGTTGCAAGGTGAAGTGATTGATGAGAAACCGAGCTTAAGTGCCTATTGGGCTGCTTACCAGTCAAGGTACCAGCAACCTTTAAGTGCTGTGCCTGAAGTGGAAAGCGAAGGGCAATTTGAACAACGAATTTGCGCGTTTTTAGAACAAGTAGTAACACTTGATGATACGTCGGATATAGTACTAGTCACTCATGGCGAATGGATACGAGCTTGCGTGAATGTTGTTAATGGCGTGACGTCGTGGCATTCCGGATTTGGGATAGAAGCCAATGCAAAACCGATGGTGTTAGATTTGATGAAAAATGAACTTGCGCTTGGTTAAAGAGAATAAGATGACCACTACTCATATAGAATTACTACGACATGGGTTACCTGAAGGTGATGAGTGCTTTAGAGGACACACAAATTTTGCGCTGACCGAGGTTGGGTTGCAACAAATGCATGCATCGACCGCAAGGATGCCGGCAGTGGGTTGTGTTATTACTTCTCCTTTACAGCGTTGTTATAAGTTTGCTGCCGGTTATGCCAAAAAACATCACCTTGAGTTAATAGAAAAAGCGGAATTTATGGAGTTGAATTTTGGCGATTGGGATGGACAGCCCAAACAAAAGATTTGGGATGAACAACAAGATAAATTAGCGACATTTTGGGCAAAACCATGGCAATTTACTCCACCTAATGGTGAACCTGTTGAGCAATATGACCAACGAATTCAATTGGCATGGACAGAGCTGCTGCAACAAAAAAAAGGACAAAAAATTTTGTTAGTGACTCATGGTGGCGTCATTAAACAGATACTAAGAATGGTTTTGGAAATGCCTAAAACCAGTCATTACTTACAAAGGTTAGATATTCCATATGCAGCAAGAGTAACCATTAGTGTTTTTCACGACGATGATGGCACGCTCTGGCCAACGGTGCATTGGCCTAGTCTTGCAAATATTAGTTGAATCATATGAAAAAAAACATAATCAGAGAGTGGCAAATATTTCTATTGGCAATGTCGATATTTAGTCGAATACCAATATCGGCAGCGGTTCCCTATAGTGAGGCACGTAAAAATGAATCTTACAAGTATTGTGGATTAGTTGGCTTAGTAGTTGGTAGCTTAAATGCGTTAGTATTTTTAACTGCCAATCTAATTTGGCCTGTTGATGTTTCGATTGCTTTGTCCATGGCATTTAGCGTTTACTTGACCGGCGCATTTCATGAAGACGGCTTTGCTGATACTTGTGATGGTTTTGGTGGCGCATTTACTGCTGAGAAAAAGCTAGAAATCATGAAAGATTCTAGAGTAGGAGCTTATGCCTTACTCGGTGTTGTACTGATTTTGTTACTTAAATATACCACCTTGATTGGATTAGACAATGTAGCATTACTGCTTGTTATTTCTCATATACTCAGTAGAACCATGGCGGTCAGTTTTGTTTATACTCATGGTTATGTTAGACAGGTCGAACAATCCAAACTGAATATAGCGCGCAGTCCGAACAGTCAAACCGACTTTATTACGTTACTGGTGATTGGCGGATTGACTCTTTTTTTTGTGCCTACACTGCAACAGGCAATAATGTTAGTTATCGTTCTGCTTGTTATGCGGTGGGTATTTAGTCGTTGGATGATAAAACAGATTGGTGGCTATACGGGTGATACATTAGGCGCAATTCAGCAAGTAACTGAAGTTATTTGTTATCTATTTTTCTTAGCTTACGTGTAACGGTGACTAAGGTGAATTTGATTGTAGATCATGTTAAATAATTTAAATGAACGTTTTTTTTGAATCCGGTACGACTAAAAAAGCTAGCTTATATAAGCTAGCTTTATCGTTGTATTAAATAGGAACTTTTATTTTAGAATCGATTTAACGTAAGCTTCGATTTCGGGTACTTGGCAGTTATTAAAAAAGCATTGTTGGAAGCGTTCACCAGAGACAGCCGTTTTAACTAATTCAGGGTCAATCGCTTTAAGTGTGTCTAAGTAATTCTCTTTAACTACCGCTGCTTTTACATCATCCAAAATTGATGCGTTGCGCTGTTGTGGTTCCGCTCGCTCAAGTGGATAGCCTTGACCTCGTTCGCCAGTTTTAAACGCTTTTTCAAAAATGTAACCAACGTTTAATTCTGCACCCCAACCGTAACCTTTAGCAAAAGCAAGAGCCAGTGCGTTACCGTTGTTGATTTGGTTGAACAAAAATGCGTCAGAAGGATCTAAGCAATATCCGCATACTACGCCTGGGTGAATATTGAGTGACATCATCGCCCCTTGACCAGTACCGCAACCTGCGATAATAAAATCAACCGCTTTAGAGTTGATAAGTAGACTAGCCATAATACCTAGGTGGATATATGTCAGATGATGGTCGTTTTCGTCACTCATCCCGACGTTATAGACAGAGTAGCCTAAAGGATCGACAACGTTTGTGAGTTGGTTTAATACGGCCGCGTTCTTGCCTGCTTGGCTATTTTCCATCATTAAAGCAATTTTCATTTTTTTCTCCTACAGTATTCACTGCCAAGGTTGAATTTGATTGTTAAAAAATTTTCATAAACCTCATCAATTGAGGTTTCATATTTCATAGAGCTGTTATCAATACAATATTTGAATATTCGTAGTTTGTTGTAGCTGGCTGTAAATTATTCTTTAATGCTTAGATGCGATCCGTCGTTACTGGTAATTTACTATCAAAATAAAGTCGTTTTATTGTAATTAAGTTCATTACAATAACGGTGAATTCGAGCATGGTTCCGCCAATTGAACCTACAGATATATTGTTAATTAACCAGCAAGTTGAACCGAGTAAAAAACCGCAACGCATTTTAATTCCGCTGAGTAAGAATACCGAATATGTACCAAATACAGTGCCTGCTATTGCCCATAACTGCCAAAGGGTGTCTGCCAACATTACACCACTAATAATACTTATCGCTATAAACGGCGCAGCAATCCACATAGATGAAAACCGAATAGCGAGTCCCGTTCTTATTGTCGATAACATCGCGCCTAGAGCCGAGACAACTGAGCCTAAAATTAGAAAGTGAATAAGATGATTTACGTTAAAAATAAGCATAACTATTTTCAACTTTCGATCGTCTTTTTGATAAAATACGGAAATACCAAGCAACAAGCTTACTAAGCCAAACAGCTGCGCGATTATTTCTTGATTGTTCATCGAGAGCACTTATTCACCTTATCGTTATTAATTTAACGTGCTAACCAACCGCCATCGACAGCAATGGTGTAGCCGTTGACGTAATTTGCCGCGTCAGAGGCAAGAAAGACACACGGACCAGCAACATCTTCCGGTGTTCCCCAACGGTTTGCTGGAATACGTTCTAAAATTGCTTGATTTCGATCCGCATCAGCACGAAGTGCTTTGGTGTTGTTGGTTGCCATGTAGCCAGGAGCGATAGCATTGACATTAATATTGTCGCTTGCCCATTCATTTGCCATTGCACGAGTGATGCCCATTACCGCACTTTTAGAAGCAGTATAAGAAGGGACACGTATTCCTCCTTGGAAAGAAAGCATAGAAGCTATGTTAATTATTTTGCCGCCATTACCTTGAGAAATGAACTGTTTAGCTACAGCTTGAGACATAAAAAATACAGTTTTTGAGTTTATGCTCATTACGTCATCCCAGTCTTGCGAGGAGAATTCAATCGCATCTTCGCGTCGAATAATACCGGCGTTATTGACTAAAATGTCAATTTTGCCGAATTCAGCCACCGCTTTCTCAATGATAGCTGGAATATCGTCTTGGTTAAGAAGATTTGCTCGGACATCTAAAAAAACGTGACCTGAAGAATTCATTTTTTCAATGGTTTCAGATGGTTCGACATAATTAACACCAACGATCTTGCATCCAGCTTGGGCAAGACCTAATGCCATACCTTGACCTAAACCTGTGTCACAACCAGTAACAATAGCGACTTTACCTTGTAGATTAAATGAATCTAACATCATGTTGTTTCCCTTAATACTTTTTAACGGTGAAATTTCTAATCGTGAACATTTTTTAATCTTGAACGTTTTTGAGTGTGGTTCACTGAGCTTTTGCTTACGATAAGATAAAATAGTAGATGTTGCAATTATTTTTGAAACATCATTTTAAAAATAAATAGTTCGAGTTGAAAAATGTGAACTAAATCCGATTAGGGTTCTTTTTTATTGAAAAGGCTTTTCATAAATACTGCTAAATGATATTTTTGCCAACTGTGTCAAAATATTACATAAACAAAGGAAAAAGATGGAAAAGTCAACGCAACCAGAAGCGGTTTCTTCAGTTTTAAAAGTATTCAGCATACTCCAAGCGTTGGGTGACCAGAAAGAGGTGGGTGTTTCCGATTTATCTCAACGTTTGATGATGTCAAAATCGACCACGTACCGTTTTTTACAGACAATGAAAACGCTTGGTTACGTATCACAACAAGGTGAAGCAGATAAATATTCTCTTACATTGAAGATGTTTGAGCTTGGCTCTAAGTCGTTAGAGTACGTTGATCTGGTTTCTTTGGCAGAAAAAGAGATGCGTCACCTGTCTGAAAAAACCAATGAAACCATTCACTTGGGAACATTAGATCATGGCTCGATTGTTTATATACATAAGATTGACTCTAGTTACAGTTTGCGGATGCATTCTCGCGTAGGGCGTCGGAACCCTCTGCATACAACGGCAATAGGTAAAGTTTTGTTGGCTGAGCGCGATGAAGCGTTTGTGCGTAATGAGTTTATTGATGTTGAATTTGTAAAAAGTACCGAAAATACGCTAGAAAATGTTGAGCAATTAATCGATGAATTGAAAATTGTCCGAGCACAACATTACGGCGAAGATAATGAAGAACAAGAACCAGGATTGCGTTGCTTTGCTGCGCCAATTTATGACCGATTTGGTAATGTAATTGCAGCCGTTTCTATTTCATTTCCTACCATTCGTTTTGATGAAAATAACTTGTCCAACTATGTCGCTTTATTACACCAAGCGGGTAAAAATATTTCTGAAGCTCTAGGTTTCGAAGATTATCCTGTATAGCAGCACTACTGGTTTGTGATTTAAAATAGTATGTTCAGAGTGGCTAAGAAAGCTGCTCTGTATAATGCTCCTTATTACTCCATCTCATCATTCTTCCTTCTTGATTGGATTTTAGTTGCAAAAAACAACTAAATATTAGTTGAACAATCGTTCATCTAGTGCTTGAATGTAAGTCGTCATTAATCAAGGAGCGCATTATGATCACCTTTTACTACCACCGAACGCCGAACCCATCAAAAGTAGCATTGTATTTAGAAGAAACAGGTTTGCCTTATGAGCTTGTTGCCGTTGATACCGCTAAAGGGGAGCAGCATAGCCCTGAATATTTGAAGATTAACCCTAACGGTAAAACACCAGCAATTGAAGATGATGGTGTGCGTGTTTTTGATTCAAATGCCATTTTGCTCTATCTTGCAGACAAAACGGGTAAATTAGCAGGTGATCAAGCTGACCGTTCTGAATTACTTTCTTGGATGATGTTTATCGCTTCTGGCTTGGGACCATTTTCTGGCCAATGTGTTCATTTCCGCCATGCTGCTCCAGAAAAAGTACCGTACGCGATTAACCGTTATCTTCGCGAAGCTCAACGTCACTATGAAGTTTTAGACAAGCATTTAGCCGATCGTGAATATATTGTCGGTAATGATTATACGATAGCGGATGTATCAGCATGGGGTTGGGTCGATAAGGCTAATGTGGTTTTAGGTGAAGAAGGGTTAGCTCCTTACCCTAACTTAAAACGTTGGTTTGATAGCATAGACAGTCGTCCTGCAGCACAACGAGCGAGAGATATTGCTAACGATATTGAATTCAAAGTACCAAATGATGATGCAGCGAGACGTGCTTTGTACCCTCAAAATTATGCTAAAGAGTAGATACTCTGTTAGCTTTTTTCTCACATGGGTCAGGGCATAAGTTTTATAAATACTTGCCTGTGTGAGTTATTTCTCCTTTACATTATATCGTTATTACTTAAACCATACGTCATTTCTTATTCCAATAGTCATTTATAATGTTGTCACTGAATGTTGATTTTTCTCGGGTTGAAACGTTTCTTCTTTAGTTAAAAACCTTGTTTTAAACACTTATTTTCCATTTCTCATTAATGATTAACTTCTCCTGTTTCTATGTTATGCGATGCTATTATATGATAGAACATTCCAAAATGACGTATTTAATTCGATTGGTGATATTATCAGGCTCTATTAGCGTAAATGTATATAACAGGCCAATTCTTTAGCACCTAATAGTTAGAGAATTTAAGATTTTTTAATTCATTTAGGCATTAGATAAAATATTGGTTGTGAGATAATCGTTATTGTGAATAATTACGCTAGATACTCATCAATACAAACAATAACGTAAAAAATTGTATTTTTACGAAAGTAAGAAAATAAAAGGAAAAGAATGAACATTTCTTCAGAAAGGATGACTCATCTTAAGCAGTTAGAAGCTGAATCTATCCATATTATGCGTGAAGTTGCGGCAGAATTTGATAACCCAGTAATGCTATATTCTGTAGGTAAAGATTCTTCTGTTATGCTGCATTTAGCCAAAAAAGCATTTGCGCCAGGCGTGCCACCCTTTCCTTTAATGCATGTTGATACAACGTGGAAATTTAAGGAAATGATTCAATTTCGCGATTATATGGCTGAAAAAATCGGTATGAAGTTGATTGTCCATCAGAATCCAGAAGGACTTGCTATGAATATTAGTCCTTTTGTGCATGGTAGCTCAAAGCATACAGATATCATGAAGACGCAAGGGCTGAAACAAGCTTTAGATAAACATGGATTCGATGCCGCATTTGGTGGCGCAAGACGTGATGAAGAAAAATCTCGCGCAAAAGAACGTGTTTATTCATTTCGTGATGAGCATCATCGTTGGGACCCGAAAAATCAACGTCCAGAGCTGTGGAACATATTTAATGGCAAAGTAAACAAGGGTGAAAGTATCCGAGTATTCCCGTTGTCCAATTGGACAGAGCTTGATATCTGGCAATATATTTACCTTGAAGATATAGAAATTCCATCACTTTACCTATCGAAGTCACGTCCTGTAGTTGAGCGCGACGGCATGCTTATCATGAAAGATGATGAACGTATGGAACTTAAAGAAGGTGAAGTTGTGCAAGAGAAAATGGTTCGCTTCCGCACTTTAGGCTGTTATCCATTAACAGGTGCGGTGGAATCTGAAGCAACCACACTGCCAGAAATTATCCAAGAAATGCTATTAACTACCACCTCGGAACGCCAAGGGCGCGCGATTGATCATGATAGTTCAGGATCGATGGAGAAGAAAAAACGAGAAGGCTATTTCTAAATGAGCTCACCTTATATCCTAAAAGAGAATGATTCAGTTAGTGATGATGTGGTGTGGCATAACAGCACAGTGACTAGTGAAGATCGCGCTCAACTAAAGGGCCAAAAGCCAGTGGTGCTTTGGTTCACAGGTTTGAGTGGATCGGGTAAGTCAACTATTGCTAATGCGGTGGAGAGTAAGTTGTTAAGCATGGGTAAGCATTCTTACTTACTTGATGGCGACAACGTTCGACACGGTCTTAACAAAGATTTAGCCTTTAGCGATGAAGACCGGATTGAAAATATTCGTCGAATTGGTGAAGTAGCAAAGTTATTTGTTGATTCTGGCTCTATTGTATTAACTGCCTTTATCTCGCCTTTTATTAGTGACAGAGAGCAAGTGCGAGCATTATTTGCCGAGCAACAGTTTTTAGAAGTATTTATTGATACACCAATTGAGATCTGTGAACAGCGTGATCCCAAAGGCTTATACAAGAAAGCGCGTGCAGGTGAAATTAAAAATTTCACTGGTATTGATTCAACGTATGAAGCGCCACTCAATGCCGAAATTCACCTTGAAACCGCTGGTCGTTCAGTCGATGAGTGTGCGAAAGAAGTTGCCGCTCAATTAGTCTCGTTAGGTTATATATAGCTCGTTAAGTTAAACACGACTAGTGAAGTTAAATACAGAAAATCAACGTTATTTACTGCTGGTATTGCACAATATTGTTGATATTTTTTAGTTATACACATGATTATAGGATGAAGTGACTGGTGCGAAAAAGATGATTGTCTATTGCGCTAAAGGTACTTCTTAAAGGAAATTATATGTCTCATAGTTCAGAATTGATTGCTGAAGATATAGAAGCCTATCTAAAGGTTCACGAAAATAAGGATCTACTGCGTTTTTTAACTTGCGGTAATGTTGATGATGGTAAATCTACTCTGATAGGACGCTTACTATTTGATAGTAAGTTGATTTATGAAGATCAAATGGCTGCGATTGAGAAAGATTCGCAAAAATTCAATACTACTGATGAAGATTTTGATTTAGCATTGTTGGTTGATGGGTTGCAATCTGAACGTGAGCAAGGTATTACCATCGATGTAGCTTATCGCTATTTTTCAACTGAAAAGCGTAAGTTTATTATTGCCGATACGCCAGGGCATGAGCAGTACACACGTAACATGGCAACAGGAGCTTCTACTTGTGAGCTAGCCATTGTAATGGTAGATGCTCGCTATGGTATCCAAACGCAAACACGTCGTCACAGTTATATTTGTAGTTTGTTGGGTATTAAGCACATCATTGTAGCTATTAATAAGATGGACTTAGTCGACTATAGCCAAAAAACATATCAGCAAATTAAAACTGCCTACCGAGAAATGGCTAAAGACTTTAATATTGATGATATTCGCTTTGTACCTATTTCTGCTTTAAAAGGTGATAACGTCGTGACTCCTAGTACGCAAATGGATTGGTATCCAGGCGCGACTTTGATGAAACTTCTAGAAACGGTAAAAATAGATCAAGATAGAGATCTAGAACACATGCGTTTCCCTGTCCAATACGTAAACCGACCTAATCTAAATTTCAGAGGATTTTGTGGTACGTTGGCGTCAGGTATTATCGAAGTTGGTGATGATATTACGGCACTTCCTTCTGGTAAATCCTCTCGAGTTAAATCTATTTATACCTATGACGGTGAATTGGACTTAGCGCTACCGGGACATGCTATCACGGTGACACTAGAAGACGAAATTGATGTTTCACGTGGAGACATGTTAGTTCATAAAGGCCATGAACCGGTTGTAACTAAAGCGATTTCTAGCCATGTAGTATGGATGAGTGAGACGCCACTTCGAACGCACAAAGAATTTATTTTTAAATTTGCGACTAAATCATGTATCGGCAAAGTGACCAATATCGACTATAAAGTTGATGTGAATACTTTGCAGCAACATGCTGAAAATAGTGAAGCCGTTGATTTGAATGAGATAGCCGTTACCCAAGTCAGTTTAACGGATTCGGTGGTGGTCGATAAATATAAAGAGCTTCCTCAAACAGGGGCATTTATTATTATAGACCGTCACAGTAATGTAACGGTTGGTGCGGGCATGATTGATACGGTAGGCACTGAATCTGATGATGATAAACGCCTCTATAGTCAAGCAGAACGAGACCTAAATGCCTACGTTCGTAAGCATTATCCTGAATGGGGTTGTGCAGAAATTTAACACGTCTGTGTGATATCTTCTGTAACAATAATAAAGCTAGAATTTGATTCTAGCTTTATTATTTTCTAAACGGCTATTTGGGAATAGAGCGAGAGGTTGTAGTCGCTATGAACGGGATATTTTCTTAAGTCTTTTTTGCTGAATTGAGCGGCAGGTTAGAGAATAATTCATCAATCATTTCTTTGCCTATCTGCTTGTCTTTGTTCGCTCTTATATAAGTTCTTAATCCGATGATCTGTACTTGTAAATGACGAGCGATTTTATCTGGTTGACAAGATGAATCTAACTCACCTTGTTCAACTGCTTGTTCAATTATACGGGTAAACGCTTTTTCCACACCGGCTAATTTTTCTTTTGCTATATCGACTAATTCTTGATGTTCATCTGTCAATTCAGCAATAGTTTTTACTAACATACACATACCACTTGGTGCGGTATCTTGACTATTGACAACAATATTGGTGATAAAAATTTTGAGCGCTCCAAGAGGCGAATTGGTTTCTGCTAGGTATTTTTTCAATTGAGAACCGCTTAAATCAGCATAATGGTTAAGCGCTTCTTTAAATAAATTTTCTTTGCTGCCAAAGCTAGCGTATATACTGCCAGGACGCAAATCGACGACTTCTTGGAGGTTGCGCATAGACGTCCCATGAAAGCCTTTTTCCCAATATAGATTGGTGGCTTTATCTATAACGTCTTCTCGGTCGAATTTGGTCTGTTTACTCATAATATTACCTATCCAAAGGCGTGAACGAACGTTCATAATAACGTGATTAGCAGATTAAATCTACAGAGTTAGTAATGCCCAATAGCGAACGATTGATTCTACAGCGCAAGTGAGAGCGCATAATGCAATAGTGAAAGCTAGAATCCGTTTTGTGTCTATATCTTTATTTTTGACCGCATGATTTAAGTCTAATGTTTGCTTAAAACGTCGTCGACTGTAATAAATAGCAAATAATGTTGCTAATAGTAGTACGCCACCGTTTAATTGTACCACTAAACTATCGTTGCTCCCTCCAATTCTAATCATCAAGGCCCCTATTCCTAATGATAGAAAGTGGGTACGCATCCACGACATTGAGGTTCTTTCTGGTTGTAGGCCAGGATCTCGTTCACTGTTATTCATATGGAAATAGTGAAAATAATGGCAAGAGTTAAAAATAACAAAACAGCACTGATAACCTTGAGAAAGCTAGTATAGGGAAGCGGTTGTTTATTTCTCATTGCTTTCTCGTTGAGTGACCATCTTTTGTAAGCCAATATGGCTAGTAACCCAGAGCATAAACAAAGAAACGTGGATAACAGTATTCGGATTTCAGGGTTTGCAAGGTCAGGTGTTAACTGGTCGATGCCTATTGCACCAGCAAGTAGGGCAAGGGCGGTTCGTATCCAAGCTAAATAGGTTCGTTCATTTGCGAGAGAAAATCGATAATCTGGCGCTTCACCTAGATGACGCCAGTTGACTTTGGTTTTTTGATTGGTTCGTTTCATAAGTTTGTTCTTTTATTGTGATAGGTGTTCTCAAAAATAATATTTTATACAGATAACTATTATCTATTGTCTCATTTGCGCTATAATTTGTACTAATTCATTGTTATTAAAAATGAATTGAGATGGGTTATATATTGTACTTTATCTCCAGTTTACTCTGTAATTGAGATGATTGATATTGGGAGATCTGTCGATTAGTTAT
Organism: Vibrio sp. TH_r3; assembly: GCF_033101115.1. NCBI lineage: Bacteria > Pseudomonadati > Pseudomonadota > Gammaproteobacteria > Vibrionales > Vibrionaceae > Vibrio > Vibrio sp. TH_r3. Next base: position 159,699 of record NZ_JAWMPW010000003.1, read on the forward strand.
TGCAAAAACCAGAAGGTATCAATGAACGAGTTTGAAAATCAAATGTTACCAGTTCTAATGGTGGATAATAAAGGTATTATAATCTCCTGCAACTCAGTTTTTACCGAACTGTTTGGTTATTCACATCATGATATTGTCGATTCTTCGCTTGAAACTTATCTGAGTTTAACTGAGTGTAATTACACGCTACACCAGCTTATCTCCCTTGTGAGTTCGCAAGTTGATGGGATGATTCTACCCGCTAAATTAAGCAATATTTACCACTACGCATTACCTGTGAAAATTCATTGCCAACAGATTAATTCTGACAGTTTAACTGGAGTAGTTAGAATCTGCTTTAGAGTGTTAGATAACAAATCTGTTGATCCCATTTCAGGATTACCCAATGGTTGGGCTATTTCTTCTAGGGCAAAATGCCTTTTAGCGCATCCTGAAAATATTAAAAATACTTTTGTACTGATATTTTTTAACGTAGATAATTTTTCGACCATCAATTTTCGTTATGGTTTCGATGCTGGTGATAATTATCTACTCGTCTTAGGACGAACGTTAAAAAAACTGCTCGGTGACAGCACGGTTGTTGCTCGTTTTAACAATGCAAAATTCGGTATCTTGATAGAAAATAAGCAAGGTTTATATTCTGATAGTTTTCATACTTACACAGAATTGTTGTGTGAAAATTTATGCAAATTATCCGATAAACCACTAAAGTTGGATAATGGGTTAGAAATTAATAAGTCATATAGTATTGGAGTAAGTCAGCCTAGTGTTGAGTATAATAGCTTTCATGCAATTGAAATTGCAGCTGAAACGGCTATGTTACAAGCCAAAAAATACAGCACTTCGAGATACCATTTCTCAACCTCCAAAACATCAGGCGATATTCTGTCTCATAAGTTGATTATTGATGCGTTACCCAGTGCGATAGAACAAAATATCATCACTGTCTTTTATCAACCACAATACGAAATTAGCTCTGGTAAACTTATCGGTTTAGAAGCATTGTCTCGTTGGCATCACGCGACATTAGGTAATGTCACGCCCGACGTATTTGTGGGTATAGCAGAAGAAATAGGCTTGCACTTTGATTTCGATTTGTGGGTATTAAATCAAGTCTGCTCACAGATTGTTTCATGGAACAAGCACAATATATACGCCCCTAAAGTTGCTATAAATATTTCATTTAAAACTTTAGAAATGACCACCTTTATTAATCGACTTATTGAAGTTATTGAGCAGACGCAATGCCCAACAGATTTGATCGAGCTAGAAATTACTGAAACCGCGTCGGCTAAAAATATGGACGTGTTAAACAAGAATATTATTAAGGTTAAACAACTTGGTATTAGTATCGCCATTGATGATTTTGGAGCCGGTTATTCATCACTAAATATGATACGTGAATTCCATCAATCCTTAGATAAACTTAAGCTAGATAGATCGTTGGTAAAAAATATTTGTAATACCGACGTTGATAGAGAGTTTATCAAAAAAATCATCAAACTTAGCAAGGTATTGGATGTAGAGATTTTAGCCGAAGGTGTGGAAGAGGAGGAACAAAAAATTCTACTGCAGAAACTCGAATGCCACTATGCACAAGGATATTATTTCTCTAAACCATTATCCAAGCAGAATGTAGAGAACTTACTTAAAACTATTTCTTAGTTCCGATATCTCTAGTCATGGAAGTCTTGAGCGTATTGACGAGTACCCTAGATTTTATACTCGTCTTTGTTGAGAAAAACCTAGTCAGAAATTACTCAACAGTGGCTAAATGTTGGCTAATTACTTTTAGTACACCTAAATCTTTGTTGCTTGGGGCGATATGGTTAGCGTGAACCTTTACCCCTTCATGAGCGTTTTCCATCGCGTAGGAATGAAAGCTTGCTTGGAGCATTTCTACATCATTGAAATAGTCACCAAAACTCATGGTTTGCTTATAGCTAAAGCCTAATGTTTTTTGCAAGTGTTTAATTGCTGCCCCTTTTGAAGTCGCCGAATGCATGATATCTAGCCATATCTTTGCACTAATAACCACTTTATGACTATGACCAAATTCTGCGTTAATCGACGGATGAATGTGGCGCTCTGAACCATCGAAATGACAAATAGCTACTTTAATAATATCGTCCTCTACATCCAGTAGGTCGGTAACTTGTTTATAGCGATGATAATATTTTTTGATCTCTTCAATAGCTTGGTTAGACTTGGTTTCAATATAAGCTGAATTTTTTCCAGATAATACAATGTGTGCACCATCAATCAAACGAGCTTTAGCAATAATTGCTTTAATCGCTGGTTTATCAATAGTATGGCTATAAAGTTCTTTATCTTGATACATCACTAGCGCACCATTTTCTGCAATAAATATGATGTCATTTTTGATTGGAGAGAAAGTGTGCATTAGACTGAAATATTGACGCCCTGACGCGGCACAAAATAATATATCCTTTTCTGCTAATTGATGATAAATATCGAAAAATTCTGCAGGCAATTTCCCTTGTTGGTCAAGTAAAGTGCCATCCATATCGGCGGCGATAAACTTTATATCGGTTTGTGGCATTTTATAGCTCCATTTTAATAACTGTCTATCTTAGTAGCTGTCGATTTCTAATAAAACGTCTTGTAGTGACCATTCTAATAAGTGATTAACTTTGATGTTAAATCAATAAAGTTTTTAAGCAAAAATAACATTTATTGGCGAAGATGCTCACGGATTTATTCAACAATAGGATTATCCTCTGTCAGTTCGCTTGAATCAACTGTAGGCTATTTAGTAAATAGTTTGTTCGTATCTGGTTTTTTGAGAGAGAAAGAAACTATGTTGATGAAAAGCGACCTGATAAAACTTGAATAACTGTACAGAAAGCGCTACTTTCAATATTGAACGACTGTTCATGATTTTATATTTACAATCCTAAACAAACAGAGGTACATAGCGATGAATGGATATACCCCCCCTAAAATTTGGGTGAATGATACTAATGGCGGTAACAAATGGGCAAATATCAACAGCCCAGAGTCGGGTGCCAGATTCGAAAAAAGCTTGCCAGTTGGCGACCATTCTTTACAGCTATACTCTCTAGGGACACCAAATGGTCAAAAGGTGACAATATTACTCGAAGAATTATTGGCGTTAGGAATAAAAGAAGCCGAATATGATGCGTTTTTAATCAATATCGGCGAATCGGATCAGTTTTCATCAGGCTTTGTTGGCGTCAATCCCAATTCTAAAATTCCAGCGTTAGTTGATAAATCTGGCGAAGAAGACGTTAACGTATTTGAGTCGGCTTCTATTCTTGTCCACCTTGCCGAGAAATTTGCTGCTTTTTTACCTAAAGAAGGCTTGGCGCGAACTCAGACATTTAACTGGTTATTTTGGGCGCAAGGTTCTGCACCATTTTTAGGTGGTGGTTTTGGGCATTTTTATGCGTATGCCGACGAGAAACAAGAGTATCCAATTAATCGTTTCGCTATGGAAGCAAAACGTCAATTAGATGTACTGGATAAGCAGCTTGCTAACAACACTTTTATTGCTGGCGAAGAGTACACCATTGCTGATATGGCTATTTGGCCATGGTATGGCAACTTAGTACTAGGTAGACTTTACGATGCGGCTGAATTTTTACAGGTTGAATCTTATACTAACGTTGTTCGTTGGGCGAAAATGTTGGATGCTCGTGAACCAGTTCAAAGAGGACGAATAATAAATAAACCGTTTGGCGAAGAGTGGGAAAAAGTGACTGAACGCCATTCTGCTGAAGATATCGACAAAGTCCTCAAGCTCAAGCCGTAGTTTTATCTGCTTTGTGCCAATGTTAAATGTTGTGAATCATACACTATTCACAACGTTACTTGTTACGTGGGTAAGGTAGCTTTTTCCGTAGCTCTAGTTACGTTGCTAATCTTGAACTGATAGTAAGCAAGATGGAACCTGCTTCTACTTCGCTCGACAATACTGATTGAAGAATGGTGCTTGACCAAGATTACTGACTATTAAAAATAAATCGTCAATTAGCTGAAATTAATTTCTAAAAACACCTGTCTCCTATTGTATGCAAGTTAAGCGAACGAATTGTTCCATTCACAATGAAAATGGTAGTACAAATGAATAAAGACGGATTAGGTAAAAATTGGAAAAAACCACGTAGTTTTGATCGTAATTTAATTGTGATTGGTGGTGGTGCAGGTGGTCTAGTAACCAGTTATATTGCAGCAGCAGTAAAAGCTAAAGTAACGTTGATTGAAGCAGGAGAAATGGGCGGTGATTGCTTAAATTACGGTTGCGTTCCAAGTAAAGCGATAATCAAAAGTGCCAAAATTGCTTATCAGATGAAGAACGCTCACAATTATGGTCTAGAAGGGACAGTCGTACCGTTTTCATTCAAAAAAGTGATGCAACGTGTTCATGATGTAATCGCTGAAGTTGCACCGCACGATAGTGTTGAGCGTTATACCGATCTTGGTGTTGAAGTCCTTAAAGGTTACGGTAAATTAATTGACCCTTGGACCGTCGAAATTAGCTATGAAAATGGCTCTACGACTCGTCTAACGGCACGTAGTATCGTTATTGCTACAGGTGCTCGTCCATTTGTTCCACCTTTACCGGGTATAGAAAAAACAGGCTATGTAACCAGTGATACACTTTGGAGTGAGTTCGCTAAACTTGACCAGGCACCAGAAAAATTGGTTGTATTGGGCGGCGGCCCGATTGGTTCAGAACTGGCGCAGTCTTTTGCTCGACTCGGTTCGAAAGTCACTCAAGTTGAGATGGCAGATCGCATAATGATTAGAGAAGATCTAGAAGTGTCTGAATTTGCCACCAAAGCGTTACAAAAAAGTGGGGTGAATATTCTAACGTCTCACCAAGCGCTTCGTTGTGAATTAAAGGAAGGTAAAAAATTTATTGTCGTGAAGCACAATGATCAAGAAATAGAATTGGAATACGATCAGTTACTTTGTGCGGTGGGGCGTAGTGCTCGCTTAGAAGGCTATGGTCTTGAAGATCTTGGTATTGAAACCAACCGAACAATTGTGACAAATGAATATCTAGAGACTTTGCATCCGAATATTTTTGCTGCTGGTGATATTGTCGGTCCGTATCAATTTACCCATGTTGCAGCACACCAAGGTTGGTATGCCGCTGTAAATGCTTTATTTGGTCAGTTTAAGAAGTTTAAAGTGGATTATCGAGTGATTCCATGGACGACTTTTATCGATCCCGAAGTTGCTCGAGTTGGTATTAATGAACATGAAGCAAAAGAGAAGGGAATTGATTACGAAATTACTCGCTTTGATTTTAAAGAGCTAGACAGAGCGATTACTGAAAGTGCGACCGAAGGTTTTATTAAAGTGATTACTCCGAAAGGAAAAGATAAAATTTTAGGTGTGACGATTGTCTCTGAGCATGCTGGGGATCTTATCGCTGAATTTGTATTAGCGATGAAACATGGTCTGGGTTTGAATAAAATATTAGGTACGATTCACAGTTATCCTACTTGGGCTGAAGCAAATAAATACGCAGCAGGTGAATGGAAACGCGATCATGCACCACAAACGATTCTTCGTTTGTTAGAAAAATATCACACCTGGAGACGCGGTTAGTTGTTGATTTTAGGCGGTATTTTACCGTCTAAATATGCTAAGTTAGAGCGCATTATGCGCCTAATTTAGCTAACTCAATGTACCACTACAAATAGTAGATATTAGAGCTAACACAACAAGTAGCGCATGAGGATAAGCGATTGTTGGTCTCAAAGACTGACAAATATATTCTTTTACTAAGCCAAATTGGCTCGGTCTAGATACCAAATATTGGCTATTAAATTGGAAAGCTAGACAGTCACTCTTTTCTGGTTCAATGTTTTTTATTGCTTGCTCTAGTTCGAGTAATCTTGGTTCAATTCTCGATTGGAAGGTTTTCCAAATAGCGTCTTGTATCCATAAAATACATAGAATAGCGATGGTCATTAAAGTCATATTACTGCTCAAATAAAAGCCGCAGAAAATAAAAACACTGAATAGTTTGATCAATAAAGAATATTTTTCATAATTATCAAATTGGTGTTGAAGCAATGACCACTCGTTTTCTAGCCCAGATTTATCCACAATCGTCACCTTAGTCTCCTCGCTTATCAGATATGTTTTGAGTATTGCTATTTTTGAACAATATGAAAAGAATTATTTGCTTAGCAATCAATATTATCCGATTAGCCTATTATCAAATCTTCAACATTAGAGTGTATGGGCTAACACTGTTACAATAATGTAAGTTATTACTCAATAAAAGAAAGAGGTATTATGAAGGTTATTCGTTGGTTGTTAGGGAAAGTTATTTTGACGCTCAATTTTATATTCACTCCCAAAGGCGTTAAAAGAGATACAGAATCTCAACAAGAAGCCGATAAGAAAGCAAGTTCAATGGCACTGTACCAATTTGATGCTTGCCCATTTTGTGTAAAGGTTCGGCGTGCAATGAAACGTCAATCGGTACAAATCGAGTTAAGAGATGCTAAGAATAATCCAACGCATAGAGAAGAGTTGTTAACTCATGGTGGCGTAATTAAAGTACCATGCTTACGAATAGAAAAAGAAGGCGAAAGCATCTGGATGTATGAATCATCAGAGATTGTTGAGTATTTAGAAAAAGAATTTGCTTAAAAGTAATCATAAAAAAAGGTAAACCGATTAGGCTTACCTTTTTTCCAAATATTGTTAGCTTAAATTTCGTGAGAAATTAGATAGCTACGATATTTTCAGCGTTAGGGCCTTTTTGACCTTGGCTGATAGTAAATTCAACTTTTTGACCTTCAGCAAGAGTTTTGAAACCGTCGCCAGAGATAGCGCTGAAGTGTGCGAAAACATCTGGGCCAGATTCTTGCTCGATGAAACCAAAACCTTTAGATTCGTTGAACCATTTAACGGTACCTTTAACTTTAGACATAATATTATCCTGTAATTTTAATTAATGTTGCCTTTAATAGGCTGTAAGAGCGTAAAAACAGACTGACACTTAAAAACTACAGAGCGCGGTATTATGGATAAACAACGAAATGGAGAATATAAACAAAAGGCTTTCTTTTTTACTGGGCGCTATTATAAAGATTATTTATACTGTGTCAAGCTATGTTTCATTGAACCATTTAAAGTTGGTGTCGTGCTTTCCATTCTGCGATGGCTTTTATATGAGAAGGTCCAATTCCGCAGCATCCTCCGATAATGGTTGCACCAGCTTTATACCAACGTTCAACATAGACTAAATATTGTTGAGGCGAGAGTTCACGCATTGGTTGCATTGTTCCATTTGCCTTGTGGTTGGTTAGGATAGGCATAAAATTATTAGCGTAGACGCCTATCTGCATGTCGATTTTTGCTTTTTGGATGGTTATTTTACTCACTTCGACTGCTTGTTCCATTACTTCAGGAACCGAACAATTGAAAAGAATGCCTTTGACATTATTTTGTTTTACTACCTTTTCAATTGCAGACTGTACCGATTGCCCAGATCGTAAATTAGCTTGTTTGGTGTGAGAATCATCTAAGCTAAATGAATAGTAACAATCTTTACTATTGCTATTTAAAGCCTGATAAATAACGTCAAATTCTTCAATGCTGCAAATGGTTTCCACTAGCCACAAATCAACGTAGGGATCTTGTGCTTCAATTAACGTGTTGACTATTTTTACTGCTTCTTCGGCATCAAACAAATCAGGTCGATAGCTACCAAATGGCGGCGGAATAGCACCAGCAACTTGGACAGAAGTATTCTGGGCAACTGATTGCGCTATTTTTGCTGCCTTACGAGCTAAGTGTGCTCCTTCAGTTTTAAACCGTGCCTCGCCAAGATGAAAAGGGACACAGGCATAACTATTGGCAATAATTATTTCAGCACCTGAGTCGATAAAGCTTTGATGTACTTGAGTGACATGAGCTGGAGATTCAATTAGAGCTTGTGCACTCCAAAGTGGTTGTGAGAATGGTGCACCGATCGCTTTAAGTTCTCGTCCCATTCCCCCATCAAGTATGGTGATTTTGTTCATAATTGCGTTCTAAATTATTGGAAAGATCTGATAAACCGAGAATACCAGACCAATCCGTTTAAGGCGAAAATATTGATGGAGTATTTTCTCTTTGTAGCGGCTTTATTCTTGTTGCATTAACTCAGTTAATACTTGTTTAAAAGTATCAACTGGATGGGCGCCAGATAATGCACTTGTGCGGTCAAACACCACAGTAGGGACACTAGAAATACCAGCCTGTGTCCAGAACTGTTGGTTGGTCCGTACTTCATTTTGGCAAGAAGGATCGTCTAAACGTTTACGTGCTTCTGTATCATTTAAGCCGATACTCGCTAATTCTTTAAGTAATACTTCTCTGTCAGACACGTCTTTTTTTTCGGTGAAAAAGGCACTAAATAACCGCAATTTTAACTCGGTTTGTTTATTCATTTCTTTTGCGTATTCTAATAAAATATGAGCCTCAAAGGTGTTAACTATCTTCATACCATCAAAATAGTTAAACTCAAAACCATGCTTTGCACCTTGTGCAGTAATGTTTTCTCTTGCTCGGGCACTATCTTCTGCTGAAGAACCGTATTTTCTTGCTACGTGCGCTCGAAGTTCCTCTCCTTCTGGGGGCATATCTGGATTGAGTTCGAATGGTTGCCACTCAATTTCTATTCGGTCTTGTATTCCTAGCTCATTAATGGCTGCTTGTAGATGATTGTAACCAACGATACACCAAGGACACACGACATCAGAAACGATATCTAACTTTATCTTATTTTTCATAATTACCTTATTTGAACAGTTGTTCATTTATAATAAGTGTACACTTTCAAGTAATAATTACAATAAATAAGGCTGAGGTTTATATGAGATTGTCTATGAAGGAGATAAAAAACCACGCCTAGGCGTGGTTTTCGATTCAAGAAGTCAGTTTATGTAAACACTGGCTCTTCTCCAGAAGCATCCTTATGTATTAGCCAATGCAGATTTGTCCTAATACATAACCGACACAACAAGCACTAATTACACCAATAAGACCAACCGACATAAATGAGTGATTAAAGTACCATTTACCGATTTTAGTTGTACCAGAAGAATCAAAGTTAACGGTTGCAATATCTGAAGGATAGTTTGGTATAAAGAAGTAGCCATATACTGCTGGCATAATACCAATGAGTAGGGCAGGGTCTAAACCTAAACCTAGTCCTACAGGTAGCATCATTCTAGCTGTTGCTGCTTGCGAATTAACCACTACTGATACAATGAATAATGCGAACGCAAAGCTCCAAGGGTAATCCGTAACCATGCCGATAATACCTTCTTTAAACTCTGGCAAGGCATATTTGAAATAAGTGTCTGACATCCACGCGATACCAAAGATAGCGATAGCTGCAACCATACCAGATTTAAATACCACGCCTTCAGGAACGAGTCTTGGATCGGTTTTGGTTGCTAATAAGATAACACCACCGAATGCCAACATCATCATTTGAATAATGACTGACATTGAGATCGGTTTTCCACCATCAACAACCGTACGTACTTCAGGTACCATGGCGATAAAAACGATAACTAACAAGGCAGAAATAAATATTAATACTGAATTTCTTGCAGAAGTCGGCAAGGTTTCATCTAGTGTGGTGCTGGTTGTATTAAGTATTTTTTCACGCCACATCGGATCTTTTAGTCGACGTTGATATTCAGGATCATCTTCAAGTTCTTTACCACGACGCAAACTATAAAGTGACATTAAGAATGTGCCTGCTAGCGTAGAAGGAACGGTAACTAGAAGGATAGAGACGAGCGTAATATCCGCTTGAATGTTAGATATTTGCGCTAGATAATATACAACTGCCGCAGAAATAGGGGATGCGGTAATGGCTATTTGAGAAGCAACCGAAGCGGCAGCCATAGGACGCTCAGGTCGAATCCCATTTTTTAGCGCTACATCACCGATGATAGGCATAATCGAGTAAACAGCGTGACCCGTTCCTAACATAAATGTCATGGTGTAAGTTACAAACGGTGCAATAAGCGTTACGTTCTTAGGGTTTTTTCTAAGAATTCTTTCGGCGACTTGTAGCATGTATTTAAGCCCACCTGCCGCTTCTAATATGGAAGCACATGTTACCACCGCTAATATAATTAACATTACAGTAACAGGTGGAGAAGTCGGTGGCATTCTAAATATGAAGACTTCAACAACCAGACCGATACCAGATACGACACCTAATCCGATACCCCCATAACGAGAGCCCATATAGAGCATCACCAGCAAAAACAAAAACTCTAGATACAACATAAAAATATCCTAATCATTAATTAACTAGAATTATTTTGCGCTTTAAAAGAAGAAAGAGATTTAATCAATATCAATTTTTAATGACATCTTTGGAAGATATTTAAACTTAATATGTTCTAGCTCACATGTTGGGAAAATGTATTACGGTTTTTGCTATGTCTTCGTGTCGAACAGAACGAAACACATCCTCCATAACCGTTTCCTTATAGAGGCTGTGTTTAACGAGTTTAGCTGCAGGTTATACCAGTGCGTCATTTAGCAGCTCTAGCCTATCTTGTCCCCAAAATTGTTCACTATTAAAATAATAAGCAGGAACACCTAACACTCCATCAGCAAGAGCTTGATCGGTATTGCTTTGATATATAGCTTGGATTTTTTCTGAGTTAGCCAGCGCGATCACGGCAGCAGCATCGAGTTCTAATACAGTTAAAATGTCGTGTAACACAGACTCTTCAGCAATATCTTTTTCTTGCGACCAACATGCAGCCAAAACTTGGGCAACAAATTGACCCGCATTTAGCTTTAATTCTTGTAGAGCGATACAACATTTATCTGCCAGTGCTGGACTCGTAGGAAAATAAGCGGGTTGCAAATTTATGGGTAAATTACGCTTTATTGCCCAACGTTTAATTTCAAGTAATCGATACTGTTGTTTATTTTGCGGACGTTCGCCCAAAGGTAATGTGCCATTAATTCCAAAAATTTGGCCTAAAATAACAGGTTTAAAGTGTATGCCTTTATTTGCTCCATCAGCTATTTCTAATAGTAAATTGTGCCCTAGATAGGTAAATGGCGACAGGCTAGTGAAGTAATAGTCGATATTTTTGTTCATAAATTTTACATCCTTGAAATGACCGTTCGAATAAGGTTTTAGGGCGTTTTAAGTGATTGGTTTGCGCCTTGATTGTTAGAATGCGATAAAAATGTCATTATAAAGTCCATATAACATGATAATAAGTCCGTTTTTAAGTGAGATGTGATGGCAAAATTAGATAGACTTTCAGCACTAATTGCTCGATTTGAGCTAAAAGCAGACGTAACCGATGATCTTACTAGAGCCAATCTTTTTATATTGTCGGATAAAAATAGCGGTGAATTGACTCGTATAGAGTTTTGGCCTATTTCTTTAGGAGAATTAGATTTTGTGGCCGAACAAGAGCAGTTGTTGATTGCCGCATTAGTAAACCTAGGGGGGGAAGCCAATCCATTGGCTAGAGCATTGCCAAGGAAAACTACGCTTTCTATAGATGAAGATAATAATTTAAAGGAATTGGCCCAATTGATATTGGGTGAAGTACATGCCCAACGTTGTGGAAGCGCTACTACGTTGCAAAAATTATTTGAAGTATTGGTTATTATTTTACTCAGAAAAGTAATGCGGCAGCATGCCGACAACCCAGGCTTAATTGCTGGTTTGGCAGATAGTAAACTGAGTAAGGCCTTGGTTGCTATCCATGAAAATCCAGAGTTTAATTGGAAAATAGAAGACTTAGCTGATATTGCAGGGTTATCTCGTAGCCAGTTCATGCAACGATTTAAAAGTTGTGTGGGTAATACTCCAGCGCAATATTTACGCGAATGGAGACTATCACTTGCCCGCCAAGACTTAGCTAAAGGAGACAGAGTAAAAACGGTTGCTCAACGTTATTGTTACAGCAGCCAAGAAGCGCTAAGTAGAGCATTTGTATCACAATATCAATGTAGTCCTGCTCAAGTACGTCGACAATAGTCTACTTGGTAAAACAAATAGATTGGATAGTAAAAGAAAACCTGCTGTTCTGAAAAATAATTGTTAGACTTATTTAACGTGGACGCTAAATAAGCAAGTCCATAATTGTTTGATTTTAAAATAATAGCAGCAAAAAATCGTTAGTGAGGCTTTATGAAGTTTGAAGTGGATACCCATACCCATACGTATGCTAGCGGCCATGCGTATAGCACGTTAATTGAAAATGCCAAGTCAGCACACGAGAATGGTGTGAAGATCTTTTGTAGTACAGACCACGCTGAATCGATGCCAGGAGCACCACATTATTGGTTTTTCGCTAATCAGAAAATCTTGCCACGTTTTCTATCCGACGTAGGAATTATTCGAGGCATGGAAGCCAATATTCTTAATATTAAGGGTGAATTAGATATACATCCTTCCCTAGACGAAAAATTGGACTGGATTATTGCGAGTTTTCACGAACCAGTTTATGCACCGTCCGATAGCGCAACGCATACAGAAACCTTGATCAACGTGATAAAAAGTGGCCGTATTGATGCACTAGGCCATTTAGGTAACCCTAATTTTGACTTCGATTTTCATAAGGTATTAACGTGTGCTAAACAGTATAACGTTGCCGTGGAAATTAATAATAGTTCGCTTAAAGGTCACAGCAGGGTAGGCAGTGTAGACCGTTGTTTGCAGATTGCAAAAGTAGCAAAAGAAATAGGCACATTCGTGACAACAGGGTCCGATGCTCATTTTTGTGTCGATATTGGCAAGTTAGAACAAGTAAGTCAGATGCTTGATAAAATAGAAATGCCAGCCACACAAGTGATTACGCATACTACTCAACAGTTTTTGCAGTTTTTAACGTTACGTAATCGCTCGCCTATTGAAGAGTTCTCAGGGCTGAGTAGCAACATTTGATCCCGCTAATTTGAAGTTGGTGACTAGCAAACTCTTTGATGGTCGCCTCATTCAATTAGTGCGTTGTTGCAGCATTTTTTCTAAATATCTTTATTGATGCAGAAGGGCTAATAACGCTCAATAGCTGTATGACTAGCAGAATCCCAGTGATTGCCAAACCAACACCAATTCCTGCCCATATACCAGATAGACCATAACGTTGCATTAACCACCAGGCCGCGGGTAAACCAAATACCCAGTAACCTATGGCGGTAAGAATGGTAGGCGAAAGGACGATTTTCATCCCTCTCAACAAGTTAAGTGCTAATAATTGCCATCCATCAACAATAAAGCACAAAGCTACCACCCAGATAGATGAAACCAGTAGGTCAGTCAGCTCTATATTAGCGAGTTGGTTATTTTGTTCTAAGCGGAATAATTGGGCGATAGCTTCCGGCCAAAGAATAAATAATGCGGAAAGTATCAAACTGATCGCTGTAACTAATATAAAGCTTTTAAGACAAGTTTGTTTTATTCCGGCTATATTGTTTGAACCGTAGTCTTTACCCACTAAAATTGCCGCAGCTTGAGAGAAACCAAAATTAATATTCCAAGTGAAACTTAAACATTGCAAAAGAATCTGATGTGTTGCTAATGATGCAATACTGATCATTCCTGCCATTAGTGTCCCTCCATAAATTAGTCCGTGTTCTAAAACACTGGCTAAAGCAATCGGTATGCCCATACTCAGTAAAGGTAAAATGAGTTTTAATGAATAGTCGTGCAAATATAGCCAAGGAGCAAAACGTTGGTATTTTTTGCGCTTAAATACCCAATACCCATAACCAAATAAGGCAATAAATGCCGCGAATGACGTCCCTGCACCAAGACCCGCTATTCCATAATCTAAGGTAAAAGCGAGAAAATAACTGATAGGGACGTTCAGCCAAACCGTTGCAATAGACATGACCATTACCGAACGTGCGTCGCCAAAAGTACTGGTTAACCCACGTAAAACTAATAATAAAAGTGTTGGAAGCATTGCCCATTTTAAAGTATGTAAATATTGCATAGCGATTGAAATAACCGCGTCTGATTGGTTGGTATCACGTAAAAAACTTGGGACATAGTAGAAACTAACAGAGAGTAATATGGTGAATAATATTGACAGAATAACGGCACCTTTTACCGCATTTTTTATTTGCTGAGTGCCAAATTCTGGGCGAGATAAACTTTGTCCATAAGCAATAGCAATAAGGTTAGCGCTGCACCCCACTGTACTCGCAGCAATAAGAAAAACAAACGAATACACTGATGCACCCAACCCACCCGCTGCAAGAGATGTCATACTTATACGCGACATCATCCAAATATCGGTCAGTACCAAAGCCATAGAGATAAGCTGAGAAATAATGAGCGGTAGCGCGAGTGAGAATATTTTTTGCATAGCAACCTCTGTGATTTTGAGCTCAAAATATCGATTTTTCTTCTGGAGTTCAATTTACATTTATGTCAATCTGTCATTACATAAACTCATGTGGATGAAAATGAAACCTTATCCAAATTTACCGTATTCTCATAAAGGTCTAAAAGTATTCGAATCAGTCGCAAGGTTGATGAGCTTTACCTCAGCCGCAAAAGAGTTGCATGTAACACAAAGTGCAGTCAGCCGACAGATAAAGCAATTAGAAGATGATCTCAAGGAATCTTTAATTATTCGAAATAATCGTTCGATAGAATTGACCTTAAAAGGACAGTCACTGTTTGCAACGCTACAAAAAAACTATCAGGCTCTAGAGTCGCTCATTGCTATGTGGCAACAAGAACAACCGAAAAAAATAGTCATAAAAGCGGCACTAAGTTATGCAACCCGTTCTCTTATTCCTAAAATCCATCAGTTACACGAAAAATACCCAAACTATGAAATAGTTGTGATCCCAACTATTGATGAAGATGAAAGTATTAACTCTAATGATTATGATCTATTGATATTCAATTCTCGTCGCGGCAGTTTTTACAGCAACCAACCGGATGTTATGTATTTGCGTGACGAATATATGGCGCCAGTTTGCGCGCAGCAGCTAATAACCAGTCAAGCAACAATCGAAACTATCATCCAGTTGCCGAGATTACATCCTACAATGGATCACCATGATTGGAGCACTTGGCTGAATGCCACAGAATATGACACAACTTCTCATGCGCGTAATACCACATTTCTAACACTAGATATGGCCTTAAGTGCCTGTTTATCCGGTCAAGGCGTTACGGTGACTGATTTACTGCTTGTGTTACCTGAGCTAGAGCGTGGTTATTTGGTTTGTCCAGAATTTGCATCCGTTCAGTTCAGTGCATGGAAATATTTTTGTCATTATAGAAATCAATCACCAATCGTAGATGAGCTTATTAATTGGCTAAAAGATGAAACCGACAAAGAAAAACAGATGATTTATCGACTAGCGGAAAAGTATCACTGGCAAGGAGTCGTTTGTGAGTAAGTTAATCAATAGTTATTTTTACCAAATGACATATTGGAATTGAGAATAGTAATTATATTTAGATAGATTATGAATCTAATTCCAACAATATTGGTTCAATTAACGGCTGAATATTACATCTTTCCGTTAACTAAGGTATAACGTTGTTATGAAAATACCCAAGAGAATACAGCCTTTAGTCGACGATGGTCTGGTTGACGAGGTACAAAGCCAACTTATGAGTGGCAAAGAAGCTTCTGTTTACATAGTGCGCTGCGGAGAGAGTATCCGTTGTGCTAAGGTTTACAAAGAGTCGAATCAACGAAGCTTTAAACAAGCGGTCGCTTATCGCGAAGGTCGCAAAGTCCGCAACAGTCGTCGAGCTCGAGCAATGGAAAAAGGTTCGGGGTTTGGTCGCCAACAGCAAGAAAAAGTCTGGCAAAATGCAGAAGTCGATGCGTTGTATAAACTCGCTGCGGCAGGCGTAAGAGTACCAGAACCGTATGGCTGTGTTGATGGCGTACTGTTAATGGAATTGATCACGGATGATGAAGGTTACGTCGCGCCTAGACTTAATGATGTCATGATGTCTGCGGAACAGGCGATTGAAGATCACCAAGAGATGATGTCTTACGTCGTAAAAATGTTATGCGAAGGCATTATTCACGGCGATTTATCTGAGTTTAATGTGCTAGTGGATGAGTATGGGCCGGTTATTATTGACCTACCACAAGCTGTCGATGCTGCGGCAAATAATAATGCAGAGTGGATGCTAGCGCGAGATATTAACAACATTCGTGACTACTATGGCCAGTTTGCTCCAGAATTATTGGCGACAGAATACGCCAAAGAAATATGGGCGCTATACGAGAAAGGTGATTTGAAACCGGATAGCGAACTGACTGGACAATTTGTCGAAGGGGATACTGAAGCAGATATTGCCGCCATCATGCAAGAGATTGATGCTGCTCGTGATGAAGAAAAATTTAGACGAGAGCGAATAAAAGAAGCTAAAGAAGGCATAGATAAAAGTAAATTTAACTGGGCAGATGAAAATAGCTAAGTTTTGTTGCATCTGTAAATCAATGGGTTATATTTAATTTATAAATGAAATAAACATTAAGGAGTAGGTCGCAATTTAACCGTTTTGTGTATTCAAGTGCTCAGAGTCATAAAATTTGATAATACGGAACTCAATCACACATGTGCAAATCTATACTTGGTCAAGGTTCTCTACCTTTGCTAAGTTTAACGAACACAGTAATTGAAAAGGTACAACTATATGAAAGTAAATGTTCAAACACATCATGTATCAATTAATGACGACTCACGTAAAGAAATTGAAAGTAAATTTGAAAAGATATCTGCTCACTTTCCTCAACTCATCAGTAGTGACATCATCATCACCAAAGAACACGGACAACATGAAGTAGAAATATTTACTAATTATGAGGGCGTAAGAGTATCAGCCAAGTCATCCAACGCAATCATGTATCCTGCCATTTCAGCTGCATTGAAAAAATTAGAAGCAGGGTTAAGCAATCGTAAAGGTCAGCTTAAATCGGATCTTCATGCCAAACCAACTAGCACCAAACCAGAGATTGCCTCAGAAATTATTCAAGAAATGAAGTTGGTTAAGTAAAAAGTAACATTATTCTACACTGCTAGCAGGAACGTCCTGCTAGCTTTTTAATATGATATTAGTTGTATTTCTTATGGTTGCTAGAATTCTCAAGTATATAAAACCGTTATATTTAGTCCTTTATATAATTTAATCAGTACGCTATATTGATATTTCTGAAATTAATTATTTCACTTAAACTACAATAATATTTAGTTAGAAGTGCAGCATCAGGATGTCATTGTTTTGGTAAAAATAAACCACACTTCTTCTAAAGAATATTCAATTTTCTTGGCTGTTTTACATGTGGTTAGATTTAAATTTTCCAAAAAAAACAACGTATTGATAATGTTAATTCGTTGCCTTTCGTACTTGTTCCCTATTATCAGTACTTTTAATGTTTCTGCTTCATTTGCCACTGAATCTGAGCAGTTAGACACAGTGAATTTACAGCTACGCTGGCATCATCAATTTCAGTTTGCCGGTTATTATGCTGCATTAGAAAAAGGCTTTTATAGAGATGAAGGCTTGGATGTTAAGATTAGAAGTGGCGATCCTGCACATCAACCGACGAAAGAAGTATTATCAGGAAGAGCACAATATGCCGAAGGCAATAGCGAGATCCTTTATCAAAGATTACTCGGTAAACCATTAGTTGCTTTAGCACCTATTTTCCAACATTCACCATCGGTATTAATTACCCTACAAAGCTCAGGTATTCGTACTGTGCATGATCTTGTTGGTAAGAAGGTCATGTTAACCAGTAAGTCTGAAGATGCTGATTTCCTTACCATGTTTCTTAATGAAGGCATTTCTTTCTCACAGCTCGATATTGTCGCGAGTAGTTATGAGTTGGACGATCTTATTTCTGGCAAAGTAGCGGCGTTTAATTCTTATACAACCAATGAGCCTTATTTATTAGAGCAGAATAATATTGCCTATAATATTATTGATCCGATTTCTTATAGTGTAGATTTCTATAGTGATATATTTTTCACTTCGGAGCATGAAGTAAAAAATAATCCTGAACGTGTTGAAGCAATGTTGCGTGCTACTCTAAAAGGGTGGCGCTACGCATTAGATAATCCCGAAGAAATAATAGAGCTTTTAAAAACCAAATATCACGTGAATAAAACACGTGACCATCTTCGATTTGAAGCGCAACAAATACGTAAGTTGATTATTCCGGACCTTATTCAAATTGGACACACTAATCCAGAACGCTGGCAACACATGGCAGATACATTTATCAAAACAGGTTTGGTTGTTGATGATAAGTATCTTGATGGGTTTATCTATGAAAAAGCATCGAGCCATTTACCTGTTTGGGTGCTTCCTGCACTATTTATGGCGTCTATTTTGGTTATTGTTACTAGTTCGATTACTTTTTATTTGCACCGTTTTAATAAACGAATTGGCGTTGCTCAGAAAACTCTATCTGAGAGCGAAGAACGATTCAAAGCACTCAGTGCTGCAACGTATGGTGGGATACTCATTCATGATAATGGGCAAATTTTAGAATGTAATAGCGGCTTAACCGATATTACCGGATTTAACTATTTTGAATTGATTAGCATGAATGATCTTAGGTTTATTGCCCCAGAATACCTTGAGATTATTTTACATAAAATACCAACACAGAATGAAGATAGTTATGAAATAGAGGGCATTCGTAAAGATGGTTCACGCTTCCCGATTGCCGTAAAGGGCAAACATATTACCTATAAAGGGATTGATGCTCAGGTACTAGAGATTAGAGATATTACTGAGCGGAAAAAAACTGAGGAGCAACTAGAATTAGCGGCGAGTGTATTTACACATGCTAGAGAAGGTATCATCATCACTGACCCATTAGGGCTGATTATTGATGTTAATGACACGTTTAGCCGCATAACAGGTTACAGCAGAGAAGAAGCATTAGGACAGAATCCAAGTTTTTTGAGTTCTAATTTACAGGATAAAGCCTTTTATTCTCAAATGTGGGCCTCTTTAGTCACCGATAAGCAGTGGTCCGGTGAAATTTGGAATAAACGCAAAGACGGTGAATTATTTGCCGAACTCGTTACTATTAGTGCTGTGTTAGACGTTCGTGGAAAAATTAAAAATTACGTGGCACTGTTTTCAGATATTACTCCAATGAAGAAACACCAAAAGCAACTGGAACATATTGCTCTTTATGACACATTAACCAATTTACCTAATAGAATATTGTTGGCTGAGCGATTAAATTTAGCAATGGAAGAAGCAGAAGTAACGGGCCTGTCAACGGCAGTTGCTTATCTTGATTTGGATGGTTTTAAAATTATTAATGATACCTACGGGCATAATGTAGGTGATGATCTTTTGATTCAGCTGTCGACTTCAATGAATGGCTGTTTACGCGAGGGAGATACTTTAGCTCGCATTGGTGGTGATGAATTTGTTGCTGTGCTAACTGGTATTGAAAATATGAAGCAATGCCAAGCAGTTTTAAATCGTTTATTAAAAGCGGCAATGAGCTCGGTGAACATTGGTAATCAAACATTACAGGTTTCAACTAGTATTGGAATTACGTTGTACCCTCAAGACGGTGTCGACGCAGACCAATTATTACGACACGCCGATCATGCAATGTACATCGCTAAGCAATCAGGTAAGAACAAGTACCATTTATTTGATGTACATAAAGATAAGTCAATAAAAACTCAACGCCAAATGATTGAATATATAGAAAACGGCTTAGAATGTTCCGAGTTCGAATTATTTTATCAGCCTAAAGTTAACATGCGCACTGGTGAGGTTGTTGGGGTTGAAGCTTTGATAAGGTGGCACCATCCTGAATTAGGTTTGCTTCTTCCAGATGATTTTTTGCCATTTATAGATTGTCATCAATTAAGTATCACTATAGGCGAATGGGTACTCGACTCGGCATTGTCTCAAATTGAAGCATGGCAGGCTCAAGGCTACGATATTCCTATCAGCGCCAATATTGATGCTTTTCAGATCCAACAGACAGATTTTGTTGATAACCTTTCTGCGTTGCTTGCTAAGTATCCAAAGGTAAAACCGCACTCATTGCAAATTGAAATTTTAGAAACCAGTGCGTTAGGAGATCTAGCTGACGTTATGTCGACGATGAAACAATGTATGGATATAGGTGTTAACTTTGCGTTGGATGATTTTGGCACAGGGTTTTCTTCGTTAACGTACCTTAAACGCTTACCTGCGGACGTACTAAAAATAGATCAAAGTTTTGTCAGAGATATGCTGATTGATCCTGATGATAGAGCGATAGTTAAAGGGGTTATTAATTTAGCAGCAGCCTTTAATCGTGAAGTCACTGCAGAGGGAGTAGAGAGTATTGATCATGGCACTCAGCTTTTATCAATGGGATGCGATTTAGCACAAGGTTATGGTATTGCAAGGCCAATGCCTGCAGGGCAATTTATTGGATGGTTACAGAGTTGGCGTCCAGACAAAGCTTGGCTACCAAAGATTTAAGTAAACGGGCTATGAATGAACGATATCCATATGCCCGTTTGTAAGTTTAAAATTGAGTTCAATTTATTCAAAATAAATTAAAGTTAACCACTTGCTAGCTTGATCATTCTACCGATTGTGGCTTTTGATCTAACTAGTCTAAAGAACCTATTTTATCTGCGGTCAATATTGCTGCTAAGACGCTTTCTGCTGTCACAATAAATGGCATATTGTGAATTGTCTCACCTTCCGCCGTCGCGAGTTTTGCTACTTCGTATAGTTTGTCTTTATCAATTTGTTTTACTCCCATATCCGCAAGACACGTCGGTAATCCCACACTATGGCAGAAGTTCAGCACTTCTTCGATCTCGTCAGTCGGTGCATTTTCTAATATGAGTTGGGTAATAGTACCAAATGCTACTTTTTCGCCATGATAAAGATGGTGGCATTCCTCTAATAAGGTTAAACCATTATGAATCGCATGAGCAGCGGCTAAACCACCACTTTCGAACCCAACTCCACTTAAATAGGTATTGGCTTCAACAATATTTTCTAGAGCTTTAGTTGATACGTCGGCATCTGCTGCTGCTTTAGCAAGATAACCTTGTTCAATTAGAGTGTCATAACATAGACGAGCGAGTGTGAGTGCGGCATTAGTAGTTAAACCACCTAACATGTTCGTTGCTTGAGCTGTTTTTGCTGCTCTTGCTTCAAAATACGTCGCTAGCGCATCGCCCATTCCAGCAACCAATAAACGAGTAGGGGCGTTGGAGATAATATCGGTATCCATTAACACCACATTAGGGTTACTGGGTAATAGAAGATATTGATCAAATACACCATCTTCGGTGTACAAGACAGATAACGCGCTGCATGGCGCATCGGTAGAAGCGATAGTTGGTACAATGACTACTGGAAGACCTTGATAATGAGCCATAGCTTTGGCTGTGTCTAGAGTCTTTCCTCCTCCTATACCGACAATCATTTCGCTGCCGTATTGAGATATTTTGCTTGTTAATCGGTCGATTTCGATTTTTGAACATTCTCCATTGAATAATTCAAAATCAACGTTTACCTGCTGTGACGTATAGCTTTCTAATACCAAATCTTTGGTTA
Source organism: Vibrio sp. TH_r3 (assembly GCF_033101115.1). Taxonomy (NCBI): domain Bacteria; kingdom Pseudomonadati; phylum Pseudomonadota; class Gammaproteobacteria; order Vibrionales; family Vibrionaceae; genus Vibrio; species Vibrio sp. TH_r3. The sequence goes on from NZ_JAWMPW010000003.1 coordinate 181,297, forward strand.
TCCCCATAACGAACTCATCAGCGATGACTAGCGAACGCTTATTGGCATATTTTGCAATATTTTTGATTGAACCACTGCCTTGTATGTATTTTCCAGGAGAAACAATAATACTGTCCATGGCACATTCCTTATCTAATAAACGGAGTTGATAATTTACGCATGTGCAGCGGTGTTGTACTTTTGACACATGCCATTGTATTGCTATGAATATAACAACAATGGATATTAAATTTTCATTAGATTAAAGAGAGGCGGATAAGACAAATTTAACCTAAACCAGACTTTTTAACTGATCATGATAAGGCGTAGGCATTACAAGATACAAATATAGGGCGCTGTAACAGTAAAAACATGCTGCACGTACACCATCAAAATGGTATTTATTTGCTGTCAATTTACCCAGATAATGTGATTAAAAGCAGATTGTTGCTGAAAGAGCGACCAATTAAGAACAAATGGAACGGTTGTGTATAAACTACTGCTGATAAATTTCTAATGGCAAATCGTCTGGATCTTTAAAAAAAGTAAACATTTTACCGGTATATTCGTCAACTCGAATTGGCTCTACTTCTACTCCTTTGGCTTCTAATTCTGCTTTGACTTTTTCAACCGAATCAACAACAAAAGCAAGATGCCTTAATCCTTGGGCCTCTGGTGTTGTAGGCCGTTCTGGAGCATTTGGAAAAGAAAATAATTCAATTTGTCCGCCGTCTGGCAGAGCAAGATCCAGTTTGTAGGAATCCCGATGTGTACGATAGTTTTCTGCCACCAGTTTCAAGCCTAGTATTTCGATATAAAACTGCTTTGAAACTTGATAATCGGAACAGATAATCGCGGCATGATGAATTCGTTTCAACATATAATCAATCCTTATACATTTATTTGTTGTAGATAAGTTATTTGCTAATAGATAAATTGTCCATCATGTAGTCAATAAATACCCGAAAACGGGCTGGCATATAGTTAGTTTGTGCAAATTGTAATGCCACCATACCGTGATAGTTGCCTTTGATGGTCCAATCACTAAGGACTTCTTCTACTTGTCCTGATTGTATTGCCTCTTGTACGACAAAATCATGAAATATTCCAATGCCTAACCCATTTTTCACGCCATTTAACCGCATTTGCGAATGGTTTACTGCGTAGCGGCCTGAAACGGTTATTTGATGTAGCTGATCATCTTTAACCAAATTCCATCTGTTGTCGCCTTCTGTTTCTGCCAAATAGAGACAATCGTGATCAAGTAAATGCTTTGGATGAGTAGGATTTCCTCGTTTGCGTAAATATTCAGGGCTAGCACAAAGCATCAATTTTGTTTCACCAATCTCTTTCAATACTAAGTTTTCATCTGGTTTGTCGGTAAGGCGAAAAACAATATCTATGCCGTTTTTAAAAATATCTACCGACCCATCGGCGGCGCGCAGTTTCAACTGAATATCGGGATAACGCTTTAAAAAAGGAATAACAAACGGTTGCAATACTGAGTTTAAAAACGCTTCCGGTGCGGCTACAGTTATGGAACCGCTAGGTTGATTATGATCTTCGTTAGAAATTTCTATTGCTTGCTGTGCCGAATTAACCATGATGATGCATTCATCGTAAATTTTCTTTCCAGCATCAGTAATGATCAAGGTTCGTGTCGTACGTTCAAACAGTTTGACTGATAACGCTTTTTCTAGCCGTGTGATCGTTTTACTTAACGCTGACGGGGTGACATTGAGTTTTTTTGCCGCAGCGGTAAAGCTTTTTTCTTGTTCAACAAGAATAAAAGCCGCTAGATCGGGCAGCAAAGAGAGTAATTGGCTAGAAATCATACTTATTTGTGCCTAAGATTCATTAATGGTTTTCCATAACAGGGGATAATAGTCTTTATCTAGATCAATTAAAATAACTTTACACTGTAAATAGATAAGGCGTGCACATTGTGAACGGTGTAATCGCCTTCTGACAAAACGTCGAGTAGCATTGTAGGCGAATAACCACCTCTTATAAGGAATACAAGCATGTCTTCTGCATTTTATGAGCAAATTAGTCAACAGATTGAACAAGTAAAAGAAGAAGGGCTTTATAAATCTGAACGTATTATTACTTCAGCACAAAAGGCCGCCGTCTCTATTTCAACTGGAGAACAAGTGCTTAATTTTTGTGCAAATAACTATTTGGGGTTGGCTAATCATCCAGCACTAATTCAAGCAGCAAAAGACGGTATGGACCAACACGGTTTTGGTATGGCATCAGTTCGCTTTATTTGTGGAACACAAAATACCCATAAACTGTTAGAACAGAAATTATCCGAATTTTTAGGCAAAGAAGATACTATTCTGTACACGTCGTGCTTTGACGCTAATGCTGGTTTATTCGAAACGATTTTAGGCAAAGAAGACGCCATTATCTCCGATGCTTTAAACCATGCTTCAATTATTGATGGGGTTCGCTTATGCAAAGCCATGCGTTTTCGTTATGCCAATAATAATATGCAACAGCTAGAACAACAGCTGATCGACGCTGACAACGCAGGGGCTCGCCATAAACTGATTGTTACCGACGGTGTATTTTCAATGGATGGCGTGGTGGCCAACCTTCCGGCTATTTGTGATTTGGCGGATAAATACAATGCACTTGTTATGGTTGATGATTCTCATGCTGTTGGTTTTATGGGAGAAAATGGCGCGGGCACACATGAGTATCATGACGTGATCGATCGTATTGATATTATTACTGGTACGCTTGGTAAAGCCATGGGCGGAGCATCAGGTGGTTATACCTCTGGTAAAAAAGAAGTTATCGATTGGTTACGCCAACGTTCTCGTCCGTATTTATTCTCGAACTCTGTTGCGCCGGCCATTGTGTCTGCGTCTATCCGTGTATTGGATTTGTTGAAAGAAAGCGGCGAGTTACGTGATCGTTTATGGGAAAATGCCGCTCATTTCCGTACTCGTATGGAAAGTGCTGGCTTTAATATGGGTGGCGCCGACCATGCGATCATTCCTATTATGTTAGGCGATGCTAAAGTTGCTGCTGAATTTGCCGAACGCGCATTAGAAAAAGGCATTTATGTGGTTGGTTTCTCTTTTCCTGTTGTTCCTAAAGGGCAAGCTCGCATTCGTACGCAAATGTCTGCGGCTCACACTCGTGAAGAACTTGATAAAGCGATTGATGTGTTCATTCAAGTTGGCAAAGATATGGGTATTATTTAATGAAAATCAAAGCACTAGCAAAATTAAAAGCAAAAGAAGGTATTTGGCTCACTGAGGTAGACAAACCTGAAATTGGCCACAATGATCTGTTAATCCGTATCAAAAAAACTGCGATTTGTGGTACAGATATCCATATCTATAATTGGGATGAGTGGGCACAAAATACTATTCCAGTACCAATGGTCGTTGGGCATGAATATGTTGGAGAAGTTGTCGGTATAGGCCAAGAAGTTCGAGGTTTCGAACTTGGGGATCGAGTTTCAGGTGAAGGTCATATAACCTGTGGGCACTGTCGAAACTGTAGAGGGGGTCGAACCCATCTGTGCCGGAATACTGTTGGTGTTGGCGTTAACCGTACTGGTGCATTTTCTGAGTTTTTGGTGATTCCTGCATTTAATGCCTTTAAGATCCCAGACAGTATTTCCGACGATCTAGCTTCTATATTTGACCCATTTGGCAACGCAGTACATACCGCGCTATCGTTTGACCTTGTTGGCGAAGATGTGCTAATTACTGGCGCTGGACCTATCGGTATTATGGCTGCGGCGGTTGCAAAACATGTTGGTGCTCGTAATGTTGTGATAACCGATGTAAATGAGTATCGGCTAGAATTGGCCAAAAAAATGGGCGTTACCCGAGCAGTCAATGTCTCCAATCAGAGCCTTGAACAAGTAATGAACGAATTGCAAATGACAGAAGGCTTTGATGTAGGCTTAGAAATGTCAGGTAATCCGATGGCATTTAACAGCATGCTTAACGCAATGAATCATGGTAGCCGAGTGGCTCTGCTAGGTATTCCGCCTAAAGATATGGGAATTGACTGGAATCAAGTGATATTTAAAGGCATGGTCATCAAAGGTATTTACGGACGTGAAATGTTCGAAACTTGGTATAAAATGGCTAGCCTCATCCAATCGGGCTTAGATCTTACCCCAATTATCACCCATCACTACAAGATTGACGACTTCCAAAAAGGCTTCGACACCATGCGTAGCGGGCAGTCTGGCAAGGTGATCTTGGATTGGGAGTAGAGTATAAGACCGATCTAAACTAGAAATTGTACCACTGGCTAAATACTGTTTTTATTCATAGTGAAATGGAAAATAAAGCCGTATTTAGCCTCACAGAAAGCCCTAGAAATGCTTTATGATACAGGCTGATAAATTATAAAAGCTTGTGGCTTTTGCTATAAAAATTCTCCATTTTAAACGAAAAGACTGATTATGAATTTTGATATTAATGCACTGAGACACCACCAACTGGTTGAAGATGGTCAACTAGAAGGGTGCTATATTCATCAGCCTGTACAAGGCAGTCAACAAAATGATAGGGCGGTTTTAGTTGAACGCCAAGCGTTGGAAAACATGGGATATAAAGTGATACAGGTTCAAGCTAAAGGTGGAACAACAACGTTTGCCGAGGCGATGCAAAAACTTGCGAAGAAGACGGGTTACCAACCCAAGGAGTAACTTACAGATATATCTTCTAGTCAATGTAGGTAACTATTTGAAATTAAATATAAATAGTATTTGTATTGTCATGCTGTTGTAGATTTTAAGTTTTTCTTTAAACCAACACTCAGCAGAGTTGAATTTCAAAAGAATTGTTGCTAGATTATCCCGATGAAATACATTTCAATGCCTACATCATTCTTCTTCTGGTGGCGCTCTAATTAGAGCGGCGCGGAATTTTTACATTCTTAAGCTGCTGGAAGGTAGCTAAGACTGTTATTTCTTTTATATCTCCAGTAGTGATCTATTTTAACCCGGAGATATACTCATGAATACAAAGCAAACTTTTGATAAACCAGAAATTATTTTAACCGGTGATAGAGCGACAGGGCCGTTGCATTTAGGTCATTATGTCGGTTCTTTAAAGCAGCGCGTTGTTTTACAAGCGCGGCATGAACAAACAATTCTTGTTGCTGACATGCAAGGCCTTACTGACAACGCTCATAATCCGAAAAAGGTATCATCCAACATTTTAAATGTCGTTGCAGATTATTTAGCGGTTGGCATCGACCCTTCTAAAACAACTATTTGCCTTCAATCACAACTGCCCGCTCTGGCTGAATTGACAATGTATTACAGTAACCTTGTAACCATCAGTCGATTAGAGCGCAATCCAACCGTTAAAAGTGAAATCCAAAACAAAGGATTTGAACGATCTATTCCAGCTGGTTTTCTTACTTACCCTATATCACAGGCTGCAGATATCACGGGGTTCAAGGCGTCTTTAGTTCCTGTTGGTGATGACCAGTTACCAATGCTTGAACAAACTAATGAGATAGTGAGAAAGATTAACGCACTTGCAGGGCATAATGTTTTGAATGAATGTAGGCCTTTATTGAGTACAGCATCACGCTTACCTAGCACAGATGGCAAAAGTAAGATGTCCAAGTCGATGGGCAACGCCATTAATCTTGGTGCCACTGAGAAGGAAATCTCCGCAGCGGTTAAATCGATGTATACCGACCCTAATCACCTGAGGGTTGACGATCCCGGCAATATCCAAGGAAATATTGTGTTTACCTATCTTGATGCTTTTCATTCAGATAAAGGCTATATCAGTCAACTAAAACAACATTATCAACATGGAGGACTTGGTGACGGAACAACGAAAAAAATACTGGAAGAGTGTTTGCAGGACATGCTCAGGCCAATAAGAGATAGAAGAGCAGAATTTCTAAACGATAAGGCTCAACTTGTTGATATTTTAGTAAAGGGAAGCCGGGTTTCTAGAGAAAAAACAGCGCAAGTACTGTTTGACGTAAAAGGTATTTTTGGACTGAATATTTTCTGATTAACTTATTTTCAACAACCAGCTTCGACAAGCTCATTGGAAGCGTCTGTTGAAGCTGGTTAGGTATTGAATGTTCCAATTTTTAATCATTTTTTGTCGTAGAAATTTTAGAGTAGTAATTGTTCTGCAGCTAGGAAATCAATAAAAGCTTTAAGTTGATTTGGAATGTACCTTGATTGTGGATATTGCGCCATAATGCTGCCTTGATAACCCCCTTTAATGTGCCATTCAGGTAGGACTTGAATTAGATCACCTGACGCGAGGTATTTAGCGACGGTGAAATCTGGAAAAATTGAAATACCTAATCCTTGTAATACCGCTTCTCGTCTTATTTCACTGTGGTTAACTGCCAGAGGGCCTTTAATTTTTAAGGTGTGCTTTTTTGCGCCCAATGTAAGAGTCCATGAATCATCAGCTGGTGTTTCACCATAGCCTATACATTGATGTGAAATGAGATCGCTAGGGTGGGTGGGTAAGCCATATTTATTAATATATTCGGGAGTGGCGCAAGCAATTCGCTTTACTGTACCGAGTGTTTTGGCAACTAAACGCTCAACAGGGTGCGTGGTAATATGAATAACAATATCAACCTCGCCACCTATCGGATCAATGTAATGGTCTGTTACTTTCCATTTTAACTGAACATTTGGATACGCTTTTACAAAGGCAAGAGTTCGTGGCATCAAAATTTGTCGAGCCAGTGCTTTAGGCGCAGCAACGGTAAGTTCACCTACGGCTTCATTTTGACTAGCTTGCGCTGCGTGAACCGCTTGTTTTGCCGATTGAAGCATCGCTAAACAAAGCTGAAAGACTTCTTCCCCAACACTGGTTAAACGAAGACTTCGAGTGGTTCTTTCGATTAACTTTTGTTGTAACGCATTTTCAAGTTTACTGATTGAACGACTGACTGATGAAGGCATTACACCTAACTTTTGTGCAGCTTTAGAAAAACTGCCTTCTTCTATAACACTAACGAATGTGGCCATTTCAGGCATCAAATTCATAATTTTATTTGTGTCCACAGCGCAATTATCCTTTGCATAATCACCTAATTGTTACGTTAAAGTTACTGATTTATATTATGTATGTCAAAGCAGTGAAATCATTCTCTGGCTACATCAGTAAAATAGAGGGACGGTATGAGTAATATTACGCCAGCAAGAAATACTAACAGTACAATTTATTTTCCTACTTTAGAGGCCGCACTTTTACTAGTGGCAATTTTTTGGGGTACAAGTTATGGGCTTACAAAACAATCGCTTATCTACACGTCCGTTATGATGTTTATAGCCATACGATTTTCACTAACTTGTTTAGTGCTGCTGCCAATGACAGTGAGAGACTTAAAAACAGCAAGGAGTTCAGATTGGAAAGTGGCGTTGCCAACAGGATTAATTTTGGCGGCTATTTTCGCATTTGAGGTGATGGGTGTATTTAAAACCACGGCCAGTAATGCTGCATTCTTGATCAGCCTATCTGTCATTTTTACTTTATTTGTTGAAGCGCTCATCAATAAAAGTGCGATTAACAAAACAATGTTGATACTCGTGTTAGCAAGTATTGTTGGGGTTTTCTTATTAACCCGTTCCACTCGATTTGAGATGGAATTAAATTACGGTGATTATTTTATTCTTTCTGCTGCTGTGTTGCGTGCATTGATGGTGACGACAACCAAAAAGCTGACCGATGGTAAAAAAATCACCAATGGAACATTAACTTGTATTCAATCATTTGTAGTTGCAATGTGCGCGTTAGGGATCGTGTTGATTGATTCTGACTTAAATTTTGAGCTTCCAACACATTATCTGTTTTGGGGAATGATGTGTTACTTGGTGGTTTGCTGTACTTTGTACGCGTTTTTTGTACAGAATCATGCAGTAAGGAAGTTATCACCAACCAAGGTTTCATTACTTATGGGCAGTGAACCTCTGTTTGGCGCACTGTTTGCGGTAGTTTGGTTAAATGAGAGCTTATCTATTATACAAATTATCGGTGGTTGTATAATTTTTGTTTGTGTGATTATGGCTTCATTGCTTAAAACAACCGATTGACCTGAACTGGCAGTAGAATTGGCCATCTTCAATTAACAAAACATGTTCCGCTTATTCTTCCAATAACCGCTCTACTTAAAATAGGATTTAATTTTGTTTCTTAACCATATACTTGACGGACTTTTCTTATCGCGATTGTGCACCATGAGACGGTGATTAATGGGGATAGAGGTAAATGGACTCGGTAGAATCAGAATATCGAGTTTATCGGCAAACATATGAGCAATGCTTTTGGTCATAATGGCGATACAATCACTGGTTGAGACCATCGACATTTGTGAAAGTAATGAGGTACATTCGGCGGCGACAGTCCTCTCCTGTAGTTTTTCTGTAGTGAAGTAATCGGCTAAATAGATCTGTTCTCTACGAAGCTTCAAGGTAATATGTCGCTCTTTATAAAAATCTTGTTCTGAGATTGAATCGATTATTCTTGGATGGCCTTTGCGTACAATTACACACATCTCATCTTCAAATAACATTTCTGTAAAAAAAGAGCTGGAAGCATGGTTAGAGAACTCAATAGCTAAGTCTGCCTGACGTTGCTGAAGGTCACTAATTAATTGATCTTCGTTTGAACGTGTAGGGTGCAATTCGATACGGACCTGACCAAGCTCAGTATCGGCCTCTATCATAGGTAACAGCATTAGCATGATCGGTTCCGAAGTGTACACCACAAATCGGTGTGGATATTCGGTATTAAAACCATCCAAGTTTTCTAACGCGTTATTAATTTGAATCAGGGCAGGCTCGATTTGACGGATCAACTCTCGAGCATGACGAGTTGGTGCGATACCTCGACCAGAGCGAATAAAAAGTTCGCTCCCTAGCTGCGCTTTCAGGCGTTTTAATAAACCACTCACACCTGGTTGCGTCATTCCCATTTCTTCTGCTGCAAGGGTGATGGATTGGTGACGATATACGGTTGCAAATACTTGAAGAAGATTTAAGTCGATTTTATCTATCATGAGCCATGAACCTATTCATAACAATATGTGATGTTTCAAATATAGTTTCATTTATATATTGTGATGTGTCAATTGGTTAAATTAGTCGCATACAAACTTGAGACACAAAATGAGGCTCAGCATGAAAACCAATTTAAATCCTTCAGTATTATCTTTAGCCGTTGTTATGTCATTTAGCGTTACTGCAAATGACTATGCTTCAATCGATACCTATGAAGGTAAACCAGCGACACCACATACGGTAAAAGCGAATGCGTTAATGTCTAAAACTCTGCCTTGGGACGATACATCCGCATTCGATAGAACAACACGCGGTTTGATTGCTGAGTTTGGTACACATGAAGCAGGAGAATTAAAAAATAGGTTTGAATACATGACAGATATGTCGGTTGAGGATTTACCGCCAACGGTTAATCCATCTATTTGGCGTCAAGGTATGTTGAATTACGCTGCTGGTGGCCTCTATCAAGTGACCGATGGTGTGTACCAAATTCGTGGGGCAGACCTTTCAAATATGACCATCTATCGAACAGAAAATGGTTATGTGATCCATGATCCTTTGCTTTCTAAAGAAGCAGCAGACGCCTCATGGAAATTTGCCAAACAACATCTTCCAGCAATTAATGGACAACACAAGATCACCGGTATGATTTACTCTCATATGCATGCGGATCATTTCGGTGGCTCTCGAGGGATCATCGAGTCTGGCGATTTTGATGAAAACGCAAAAATTTACGCGCCAAAAGACTTCCTTAAAGAACTCGCGGATGAAAACGTGATTGCAGGGGCAGCGATGAGTCGACGTGGAAACTATCAATACGGAACCACGTTAGATAACAACACCAAAGGTATTGTTGATAACGCATTAGGCTTGGGGACATCGCGTGGCGTTGTAACCCTTGTTGCGCCGACAGATGAAATTCAAGAACGTGAAAAAATAATCACAATTGATGGGTTAGATTTTCACACAATTAATATGCCCGGCGCAGAAGCACCAGCAGAGATTGTGGTTTATGTACCGGCTTATCGCTCGCTAAATACGGCTGAGTTAACTTACGATGGCATGCACAATATATATACTTTCCGAGGGGCAAAAGTGCGTGATTCTTTGGTTTGGACTAAGTACTTGACTGAACTCAAAGTACGCTTCGTAGATAGTGGCCTAGTTGATAATATTCATGCGGCACACTCCGCTCCGGTATGGAATGAACCAAGTACTGATATTAATGAAGTCTCTGAATATATGACGTTACAACGTGATAACTATGGCTTTATTCATAATCAAGCGATGCGTTTAGCCAATCATGGTGTCACTATCAATGATGTGGGTAGAGAGATTGAGAAAATCGTCCCTAAAACGCAACTAGATACATGGCACACTAACGGTTACCACGGTTCATACAGTCACAATGCACGTGGGGTAGTGAATCTATATCTTGGTTATCACGATATGAATCCGGTCAATACTAACCCGCTTCAATCGATTGATAAGTCTTGTGTCTATGTGAATGCCGCTGGTGCTGACGTTCTGTATAATGCGGGTCAACAGCACTTTGATAACGGTGAATACCAAGAGGCATCTCAGTTATTTAATGATTTAGTGTTATGCAGTCCCCAGAATATTGACTATCGTTTTGCATTGGCGGACAGTTTTGAACAACAAGGCTACCAATCGGAAACGATGGCATGGCGTAATAGTTATTTGCAAGCCGCTGCAGAACTCCGAACGGGTGAAATTTTACCTTCGATTAAATTGGGCTCTCCTGATGTTATTGCCAACACACCAACAGGCATGTTCTTAGATTTCGTTGCGGTAAGCCTTAATGCGCCGAAAGTAGAGGCCGCGGGACTAGATTTTACCTTTGGTGTGCGCCATCCAGATATTGATGAGCAATACTATGGTGAAGTATCTAACGCCAATATGGCCAACATTCAAGTTGCGACGATGCCAGCAGTCGATTTTGAACTAATTATTAACAAAACGGACTTTACCAAGGTAGTATTAGGAGAGACAACACTGGATACGTTACTTGAATCTGGCCAAGCAGGCATTAAGGGTAATGGGGCATTATTAGACCAATTGAGCGAAACACTGGACACTTTTGATGGCTTGTTTGAAATTCTGCCAATGCCGACGGAATCTTAGTTTGGGCTAGTATCAATAGAAATGTCGATACAAGTATTGACCAGAAAATAAATGATTAATTAAGCGGTTTCAGACATATTCTGAAGCCGTTTTGTATTATTGGTACCTTAACAGCGATTGATGTTAATTGGGTGCGTGAAAGAGGTTGGGAGAGGTATTATATGGTTAACTGGCCTTGTGTCTTAAAATTAGAAGGTGACAATGAGCTCGAGTATTTTAAATCAGAAGTAGAGTTTATGAGAGAGTGTAACTCGCTGATTTTGAGTGAAGATGATCATCTAATCGATTCAGTTGGTCAATGTTATTCATTAAACTACAGCAGCTACAAGAATATAATGTTGGAGCCGCTTAGTCGCACTTACTCAACGGACGAAGTGACACTTTTAATACAGGCTCACGAGTTCTCTAAAGCTGAAATGTGCTTAACAAAAATTCAGTTTGCGAGTGTGTTCGATGCAATAAATTCGTTATCGTGAAATGAGGAAATCTAATAAGTGGTATATTGTCAGAAAAAATGGATGATTAGGGAAACCACAAAATTAAATTTTTGTCGTTCTATAAATTCAATACTTACTTAAACTTTGTGGATGGTTTAGCGATATTTTCTTTAGCTTCTGCCTGTTTAAATTTCGAGTACCCACGAATAATTGCTATGTTTTTTTACCCAATTATATTTGGTTGTGCGTTAAGGCTTCAGTCTAGATAAATAACAGTTGAAACAAACGGCTGTAAATTTTTATTCGATTGCTAATAAACCCAAACGGTAATTTTTAAATTCATGTAAATATTTCGATACACATTGTCGCTTGTGATTTTACGGGTTTTTTTGAAGTATGCTGTCACATACGACACAATTCAGCCTTAGTAGCCAATTATTACTGCATATAAACTAAAGGTTGATGGGGTAATTGATTCATTCACGCATACTGTAAAGAAAAATATACGATGACAAGATCGAAGATTTTAGGTAGTACCTTAATTATCGCTGGGACGACCATAGGCGCAGGTATGCTTGCGCTTCCATTAGCTTCCTCTGGAATTGGCTTCGTAGCGTCACTTAGCATAATGCTAGTCTTGTGGTTATTGATGACTTATACCGCACTACTTATGTTAGAGCTTCATCAGCATGCCCCTTCAAATGCAACTTTGCATACTTTGGCCGAGCAATTTTTAGGGGGTAAAGGGAAATGGGTTGCAAGTATTGCAATGCTCTTCTTGTTTTATGCGCTTTGTTCCGCGTATATCGCGGGTGGCGGTGCGCAGTTTGCCGGTAGGCTTACCCAGTTAACAGGGATAGAGGTGGGTGGTTCGATTGCCACGATTATCTTTACCGCTATTGTTGCCTTTATTGTTACGGTTGGAACACGAACGGTTGATCACATTAATCGCGTTCTTTTCAGTATGAAATTGGTGGCGATGGTGGTTGTGTTATTTTTTCTCGCTCCCAATGTGACACAATCTTATCTACTTAACATGCCTTTGCAACAAGGACTTATTGTCGCTTCTATTCCAGTCATATTTACCTCTTTTGGTTTTCATGGCAGTATCCCTGCCATTGTAAATTATCTGGATGGTGATACCAAAGCGCTGAAAAAAGCGGTGGTGATTGGATCGGCGATTCCTTTGGTGGTTTATCTGTTTTGGCAAGTCGTGACATTGGGCGTTATTAGTCAACAAGAATTAGTCGAAAGCAAAGGGTTAACGGCTCTAATTTCTGCTTTGGCCACAAAAATCCACTTCAGCCAGCTTGAGCAAATTATCGGTATTTTTGCTGATCTTGCACTGCTTACTTCATTTTTAGGGGTTAGCCTAGGCTTGTTTGAGTATCTTGGTGATTCACTAAATAAAAATGCAGATAAACAGAACCGTATTATTTCGGCGTTGGTCACATTTTTGCCGCCAATGTGTTTTGCGCTGTTTTATCCGCAAGGTTTTATTATGGCACTTGGGTACGCAGCTATCGCTTTAGCGGTGTTAGCGCTCTTTCTTCCAGTCGCGATGATCGTAAAATCAAGGAACGATAGCCGCTATCAAGCCACTTATAGAGTGAAAGGTGGCGCAGTTCCGTTAGTAGTCGTTCTGTCTTTTGGCGTAATGATCGTTTCAGCCCAGTTTTTAATTACTGTCGGTTATTTACCGTCACTTGGCTAATTGTAATAACACAGAGTCCAAATTCACGCTTATCTGCTAGAATTCTTGAATAAAGACGTTAAGACCAATTTATCAGTAGCGCAAACATAACTAATGGTTGTAATAGACATACGATACAGTTATCTTGCGCTTCGCAATTTGTCACTCTCTAACTGAAGGATACTCTTTTGAGCCAGCTTCCATTTTCTACCCTCACTTTATCGCCTGCATTACTGCAAAACTTGGACACTCTTGGTTATACATCAATGACTCCAATACAAGCTAAAGCATTACCCTTAATGCTAAAAGGTGTTGATGTTATTGGACAAGGGAAAACCGGCTCGGGTAAAACGGCGGCATTTGGGCTGAGTTTGTTAACCAATCTTAATGTAAAACGTTTTAGAGTTCAGTCGTTGGTACTTTGTCCAACAAGAGAGTTGGCCGATCAGGTTGCAAAAGAGATTAGAACACTGGCTCGTGCCATCCACAATATTAAAGTTCTGACCTTGTGTGGTGGTATGCCAATGGGGCCGCAAATTGGCTCACTTGAACACGGTGCCCATATTTTAGTTGGTACGCCGGGACGTATTTTAGATCATCTTGAAAGAGACCGAATTGATCTTTCCGAGTTGAATACTTTAGTGCTCGATGAAGCAGACCGAATGTTGGATATGGGCTTTCAAGATGCACTTGACGCGATAATTAACCAAGCACCGTCTCAGCGTCAAACATTGCTGTTTAGTGCCACCTTCCCACAACAAATCAAAGCGGTTGCCGATCGTATAATGCAAAAGCCTGAATTAGTAAAAGTGGAAGCAACCCATGATGATTCAAGCATTAGCCAATTTTTTTACGAAGTGGGTGACAATACCGATCGTTTAAATGCGGTGAAAAAACTTCTGTTAAAACATCGTCCAGAATCTGCGGTTATTTTTTGTAACACCAAACGTGAAGTACAAGAAGTCGCAGAAGAGCTATACCAAGAAGGGTTTGATGTTATTGATTTGCATGGTGATTTAGAACAACGTGATCGTAATCAATCATTAGTCCAGTTTTCCAATAAAAGTATCTCTATACTCATTGCCACCGATGTTGCTGCTCGTGGATTAGATGTCGATAATTTAGATATGGTTATTAATTATCAACTTTCTAGAGACCCAGAAGTTCACGTACACCGTATCGGTCGTACTGGTCGAGCGGGTAGCAAGGGAATGGCATGCAGTTTATTTAGCAACAACGAAATGCATCGCGTCGCCTTAATCGATGAGTATATGGATATGCCGATTACTCCGGTTTCTTTGCCAAATGAAGCGGTGTTAAGCGAGCCAACTTACCAAGCGGAAATGATTACCATAGAAATTTCTGGCGGTAAAAAACAGAAAGTGCGTGCTGGTGATATTTTAGGGGCATTAACCGGACAAGATGGTATTGATGGTAAGAAAGTAGGCAAAATCAACTTATTTGATATGCGTTCTTATGTTGCTGTGCATAAAAATGTGGCGAAAGCGGCACTTAAAAAATTAGAAAATGGCAAACTGAAAGGGCGCAAATTTAGAGCTCGTATTTTAAAGTAGTACTTAATATTTATATTGCTGAGCCGTATTTTCCAGTAATGACATAAACAATATCAACCACCTTGCTGTCGCAAGGTGGTTTTTTTAATTCTACTTCCTAATTTTAGTGCCCGTAAAACTTTGCTTATTACTCGCTAAACTCTCTCTACTAAGTGATGGACCTCTGTTTTTTATCGACTGTTCTGTTGATTTTAACGATCTTTATCACACATTGTTTTTTGTTAAGGTGTATTTTTTTTGTTAGCCGTTATATTTCATCGAAACGTATCGATGGCTTTATTTTTATATCGAAACGTTTCGATGGAAATTAATGACTTCGCTTGTTGCAGAAAATAAAGCAACAATAATGAATTTGGTTGCACACACTTAGGTTATCGATATGAAAAAGACACGCCTGCTAAACTCGCAACTTTCTTACCTTGTTGCCACATTGGGACACACAGATGAAATTACCATAGCGGATGCGGGATTGCCTGTGCCAGATGGTGTTGAGCGCATCGATCTTGCGTTAACCCAAGGTATGCCTAGTTTTCTTCATACTGTCGAAGTTCTACTCAGTGAATCTCAAATTGAAGGGGTAGTGATAGCAGAAGAAACGAAACACAATAACCCTCTGGTTCATGAGCAACTTCTCATTTTATTGGAAAAAGATAGCGAGCTAACAGGCAAAAAAATCAGCGTCAGCTATGTTTCTCATGAAACGTTTAAAGAACGGTCTTTTGGCAGTAAAGCGGTAGTACGGACGGGAGAGTGCACTCCTTACGCTAACGTTATTTTTCAAACCGGTGTGACGTTTTAATGACCAGTAAAGTGGGGAATAACAATGACTAAAGCGATATTAGAGTTGAATGGAATTGATAAATCCTTTCCTGGCGTGAAAGCACTCGATAACGCATGCCTTACAGTTTACCCAGGTCGCGTGATGGCGTTGCTTGGTGAAAATGGAGCCGGTAAATCGACTTTGATGAAAGTATTAACCGGCATTTATTCGCTAGATGCGGGTGAAATTCGTTATCAAGGTAGTAACGCTCAGTTTAATGGGCCGAAACATTCTCAGGAAGCGGGTATTAGTATTATTCATCAAGAATTAAATCTTATTCCTGAGCTGACCATTGCGGAAAACATCTTTTTAGGACGTGAAATAGTATCGCAATTCGGTCGGATTAACTGGCCTGAAATGTTTAAGCAAGCGGATGCGTTACTGGCGCGATTGAATGTAAAACACAGTTCTAAAAAGCTACTGGGCGAATTGAGTCTTGGCGAACAACAGATGGTAGAGATTGCCAAAGCACTGTCATTCGATTCTAAAGTGATCATTATGGATGAACCGACTGATGCGCTTACTGATACCGAGACGGAATCATTATTCAGCGTTATCAATGAACTGCGTCAGCAAGGATGTGGCATTGTTTATATTTCGCATCGACTCAAAGAAATTTTCCAGATCTGCGATGACATTACCGTTTTGCGCGATGGCAAGTTTATTAAGCAATGTAAGGTTTCAGAAACCAACGAAGATCAACTGATTGAATCGATGGTTGGACGCAAACTTGAAGAGCAATACCCCAGAATTAATGCTGGACACGGAGCACCGTGTTTGCAAGTACAAAATTTGGTTGCAGTAGGTGTTGATGGCGTCAGCTTTTCGTTAGATAGAGGCGAAATTCTGGGTATTTCTGGCCTGATGGGCGCGGGACGTACTGAGTTAATGAAAGCGATTTATGGTGCCTGTCCTAAACAAGCGGGCCAAGTAATGTTAGATGGCCAAGTCATTAATCCACGAAGCGCCCAAGAAGGTTTAGCGAAAGGCATTGCGTATATATCGGAAGATAGAAAAGGCGATGGCTTGGTACTGAGTTTGTCGGTAAAAGAAAATATGTCATTGAGTTGCCTAGATAAATTGAGCAAAGGTATTCAAATACAGCATAAAGATGAAGTTAAATCGGTCGAGAACTTTATCAACTTGTTCAACATAAAAACGCCGACTCGCGATCAAATTATCGGTAATTTATCAGGTGGTAATCAGCAAAAAGTTGCGATTGCTAAGGGGTTAATGACCAATCCTAAGGTACTAATTTTAGATGAACCAACTCGCGGTGTTGATGTGGGAGCAAAGAAGGAAATCTATCAACTTATTAATAAATTTAAAGCCGAAGGGATGAGCATTATTTTAGTGTCGTCAGAAATGCCAGAAGTATTAGGAATGAGCGATCGTATTATTGTGATGCATGAAGGGCGCATCAGCGGTGAATTTGCTGCAAAAGATGCTAACCAAGAACAACTTATGGCTTGTGCCGTTGGTAAGAACGCCAGTGAGGTAGCAGCATGACGAACCATACAACAACGAAAAAGATAGAGCCAATGCAAGATAAAAAATTGTTTACAAAAGAGTGGTTAATAGAACAGAAATCCTTGATAGCTTTGTTGTTCTTAATTGCGGTAGTGTCATTTCTTAACCCGTATTTTTTTACAGTCGATAACATCTTGAATATTTTACGCCAAACCTCGGTGAATGCCATTATTGCCGTGGGGATGACATTAGTGATCCTTACCGCTGGTATTGATTTAAGTGTTGGTTCCGTTCTCGCTCTTAGCGGTGCTTTTGCCGCCAGTTTAGTGGCGATGGAAGTGTCGGTGTTTATTGCTGTTCCTACAGCGTTATTGGCTGGTGCGGCTCTAGGTGCAATCAGTGGCATTATTATCGCTAAAGGTAAGGTACAAGCCTTTATTGCGACATTAGTGACGATGACCTTATTGCGCGGGGTCACAATGGTTTATACCGACGGACGACCAATATCAACAGGCTTTACCGATACTGCCGATGCGTTCGCATGGTTTGGAACGGGTTATACGCTAGGTATTCCAGTACCAGTTTGGATTATGGTCATCGTGTTTGCAGCGGGTTGGTATGTACTAAACCACACTCGATTTGGACGTTATGTGTATGCGCTTGGTGGTAATGAGTCGGCCACTCGTCTCTCTGGTATAGATGTTGACCGTGTAAAAATTGGTGTTTATGCCATTTGTGGCCTACTTGCCGCTTTGGCTGGAATTATCGTGACTTCACGTTTGTCTTCCGCTCAGCCAACCGCGGGAATGGCTTATGAACTAGACGCTATTGCGGCGGTGGTATTGGGAGGGACCAGTTTAGCCGGTGGACGTGGGCGTATCATGGGCACTCTAATTGGTGCATTGATCATTGGTTTTTTAAACAACGCATTAAATTTATTAGATGTATCTTCTTACTATCAGATGATTGCAAAAGCCGTTGTGATTCTTCTGGCAGTGTTAGTAGACAATAAAAATAAGTAACTGTAACAACTTTAACGTAAACAACATGAGCTAAGTTAGCCTTTAGCTCCCCTACGAAACAAAGGACTATAACAATGAAAAAGATCGCAACTATTTTATCAGCTGCCGTTCTGTCAGCCTCTATGAGTGCCAGTGCATTCGCTGAAGATACATTAGCCGTAGTGGTATCGACGCTCAATAATCCATTCTTCGTCTCTATGAAAGATGGTGCCGAGAAAAAAGCGCAAGAGCTAGGTTATAAACTTATTGTGCTTGATTCACAGAATGATCCAAGTAAAGAACTTTCAAATATCGAAGATTTAACCGTTAGAGGAGTGAAAGCGATTCTCATTAATCCAACCGATTCAGACGCAGTTTCTAATGCTATTCGTATGGTTAACCGGACTGATATTCCAGTGTTAACATTAGACCGTGGAGCAAGTCGCGGTGAAGTTGCGAGCCATATTGCCTCTGATAACGTAGTGGGTGGTGAACTTGCCGGTAACTTTATTGTTGAAGCCATCGGTAATAATGCAAAAGTCATTCAGTTAGAAGGTATTGCCGGCACCTCGGCAGCACGTGAACGTGGTGAAGGCTTTATGAAAGCGGTTAACAATAGCAAGTTACAGCTGCTAGCAACCCAGCCTGCCGATTTTGACCGCACTAAAGGTTTGAATGTTATGGAAAACTTATTAGCGGCAAATCCAGATGTGCAAGCTGTATTTGCACAAAACGATGAAATGGCACTAGGAGCCCTACGTGCGGTACAAGCATCTGGAAAAGAGGTGATGATTGTTGGTTTTGATGGCACGGATGATGGTGTTGCTGCTGTTCAGCGTGGAGATTTAGCGGCGACAGTTGCTCAGCAACCAGAGCTGATCGGTGCGCTAGGGATTGAAACCGCTGATAAAATTCTAAAAGGTGAAAAAGTAGAAGCTTACATTCCTGTCCCTTTAAAATTGGTTCTTAAATAATCGTATAACTCACAGAGGTCATTCGGTTCGTCACTCTCTGTACCCTTGACAGTGAGTGACGGTATTCGGTCAATTTTTTATACAAGTCTAACGGTTGTACCTTTAATTGCTTTGTAAATACGCTTTTGACTTAAACAGCCAGTAGATACTGAAGCGATACTTACCTTAAAATTAATAAGTAAACTTTCACATAATAGGTTGAATCTATGAGTAGACTGATTGTTGTTGGTAGCGTGAATGCAGACCATGTTTTAAAAGTCCCCTCTTTTCCAAGGCCCGGCGAAACCCTCCATGGTAATGGATATCGCGTTATAGCAGGCGGTAAAGGAGCCAATCAAGCTATCGCATCAGTACGTTTAGGTGCCGATATTGCTTTTATTGCTAGTGTTGGCGATGATGATTTTGGTATTGGTATCAAACAGAGTTTTGCCCAAGAAGGCATTAATACCGACGCAGTATTGGTTGAGCAACACACTCCAACCGGCATAGCGATGATCCAAGTGGCTGAAACAGGAGAAAATAGTATTTGTTTATCAGCTGAAGCAAATGCCAAATTAGATTCGGAGCGTATTCAACCTTATTTACCGTCAATACAGCAAGCAGAATTGGTATTAATGCAGTTAGAAACACCGCTTGATGGTATTGAACTTGTGGCTAGAACGGCCAAATCGGCGCAAACTAAAGTGGTGCTAAACCCCGCTCCCGCCAAACCATTGACAGATGAACTGCTTAGTTGCATTGATATTATTACTCCCAATGAAACCGAGGCGGAAGTACTGACTGGGGTGGTTGTCGTTGACGAACTATCTGCAAGGCGAGCCTCGAACGTCCTACATGCAAAAGGCATTGCTACCGTATTGATTACCCTCGGCGAGAAAGGGGTATGGTTGAGTCAGGCAACCGGTGAAGGCGAGATCATTCCCGGTTTTAAAGTCGCCGTTACCGATACTACTGCTGCTGGCGATACATTTAATGGTGCATTAGTAACAGGATTGTTAGAAGGTAAAAACTTGCATGATTCAATTCAGTTCGCGCATGCTGCCGCGGCAATATCAGTGACGCGTTTTGGCGCACAAACATCAATTCCTACTCGACAAGAGGTAAACGATTTTATTGAAGCTTGTTAGCAAAGAGAGTGTCAATATAATCAAAGCGTTAATATAAAATGAGCATTAATATGAAAACAACGTTAAGCTGACGACGTTTTTAAATTGAATAAGGTAGTGACATGGCATCGATGAAGGATATTGCGAAATTAGCAGGGGTATCAACCTCAACGGTGAGTCACGTAGTCAATAAAAGCCGTTATGTAAGCGAAGCAATAACCGAACGCGTGGAAAAGGCAGCCATCGAGCTTAATTATTCGCCTTCGGCTTTGGCGAGAAGTTTGAAGATGAACCGAACACGTACCATCGGTTTGTTAGTGACCACCTCGACGAATCCTTTTTTTGGCGAAGTGGTAAAAGGAGTAGAGCGGCGTTGTTACCAGCAAGGCTACAATCTTATTCTGTGTAACACTGAAGGGGATCAGGCTCGAATGAAGGATTCGATAAATACTCTACTGGAAAAGCGAGTGGATGGTTTGTTACTGCTTTGTTCGACCCTAGAAGGGCAACATTTAGATGTTTTTGATCGCTATAAAAATATCCCAACAGTGGTGATGGATTGGGGTGAAACCCATTTTCCTAGCGATAAAATAAAAGATAACTCAGAGCTTGGTGGCTACATGGCCGCCAAGCATCTGATCGAGAATGGACATACAAAAATCGGTTGTATCACCGGGCCATTAGAACGTTATCAAGCTAAAATACGTTTCGCAGGATTTAAACAAGCATTGCAAGATCAAGGCCTAGAGCTAAACAAAAATTGGGTAATACCGTCCAACTTTGAGTGCGATGGTGGCTACGATGCTTTTAATACTCTATTTGATAAAGGCCCGCTGCCAACGGCCATTTTTGTTTGTAATGATATGATGGCGATGGGGTTGATTAATGCAGCCCATGCAAAAGGCATTCGAATTCCACAAGATATATCGGTAATTGGTTATGATGATGTTGATATTGCCCAATTTATGGTGCCGGCACTGACGACTATTCATCAACCAAAGTTCCGCTTAGGTAAAACGGCCGTTGATACCTTGTTAAACCGTATTGATAAAAGCAATAAAGAGGTTACACAGGTTCAGTTAGAACCAACTTTAGTGGTTAGAAACAGCGTTAAATCACTTAGCTAAGTGCTTACGGCTGGCGGTCTCAAAGTGAGAAAACAGCAGTGATAAACTAAAGCATAAACCAAAGTAAGCTAAGCCAACTAATAACCATATTTCAAAAATAAGTCCTGATGAGTTGGCTATTTCGGTACCAACAAAGGTTAACTCTTGTATTGAAATAAGGGAAACAATAGAAGAATCTTTTACTAATGAAATAGCCTGTCCCGCAAGAGGAGGAGCGATTGCACTGATAACTTGAGGCGCGATAACGTATCTATATTTGGCCCAAATTGATAATCCAAGTGCATCTGCTGCCTCCCATTGGCCTTTCTCTATTCCTTCTAATCCTGCTCGTACTACTTCAGCAATATAAGCGGCAGAAAGTAAGCCAACACAAAAAACACCAGAAAACAGGTTTTCCCATAAACTCGCTTGGCCAAAAAGAATGGTCCAAATAGTCGCGTGATCAGTTGAAGCATTTCTAAATATTTGATCCATGCCGAGTAACGGAATGAGTTGATTAGAGATAAAAAAGTAGAAGATAAAGACAAAAACTAAAGGCGGTATATTGCGAATTAATTGAATATACGCCGTTGCCAACATGCGAAAAATAGCGTTGTTGGCATGCCTAGCAATACCTAAAATCACGCCTAAAACAACAGAGAAAATCACGCCCCAAATGCTCAGGCGTAAAGTGTACATCAAGCCTTGAAAAAAATACGGCATATCGCCATTGGCTCGCGGAGTAAAAATAAGCTCAATAGCATTTGCCCAGTTCCATTGATAATTAATACCAATGGATGAGCGGTAATATAACCAGCCAATCGTCAATGCGATTAGGCCAATTAGGATATAATCTAATCGACCTAATCTACGCGATGGACGCAACGGTGTTGGCTTTTTTCTCCTGGTTGTACTCAAGGTACCTGTCGTGCTCAATGTGTTTATTGTCCTTGTGCTATCTGGTTTTGCCAATCTAACGTAGCGAACCAATATTCATAGCGTTCTTGTAACCAACCATCTTCGGTTCTCGCTTTGATCCATTGATCAAAATAGGCTTTTTTATCTTCTTCGCCTAAACGCACTGCAAACGCTTCATTGCCTTTTGATAATCGTTCACTGAAAGGTAAGAACAGCACTTGTGAATTTTTAATCACTTCTTGTTCTGGTTTTGGACTAGAAGCGATTACGGCGTGTGCATTGCCATTCAACACTTCTTGAAAGGCTTGTGCGTCATCATCAAATTGTAAAATTTTCGCTTTGGGAAAGGTTTCGCGTGCAACTTGAACGGTGAAGGCACCGCGACGCGCCGCTATTTTAATTTTGCGAGAATTAAAATCACTAAATTGACTAAATCCGGCAGCGAGTTCTTTATTGGCGGCTACTTGAACCCCTGAATGAGAATAAGGAGTACTAAATAGAACGCTTTTGGCGCGTTCTGGAGTAATAGACATTCCACCAATGATAACATCGAACTTCTTGCCAAGAAGCGCAGGAATAATACCGTCCCATGCGGTGGGAACAAATTCAATCTTCCAGCCTGAATCCTCAGCTAATCGTTTTGCTACATCGATTTCAAAACCAATCAATTCGCCTTGTTTATCTCGCATAGCCCAAGGAACAAAAGTAGACATTCCGACTCTTAAAGTCCCACGCTGATTGATTTCGTCTAAGTTTAAGGTATCGTCTAAATTAGTCGTATTCGCTACAGTGGGCAGCGATAATAGTGACGCTAATAGGCCAATACACGCATTTTTAATTAATTTCATGCAGATTCTCCATTTTTGCTTATTATCCGTATTTATATCTTTAAGTATTAAGTATTAAGTATTAAGTATTAAGTATTAAGTATTAAGTATTAAGTATGGGCTGGTAATAACTTTTTGTTACTGTGAATAAATGCTGTTCTTCTATTATTGAGTTCGCCATTGCGCACCCAGTCTATGTTCAAGTAGTGCCGCAAAAGCGGATAGCGACAGAGTTAATAGAAGATAAATACCTGCAACAGTAAACCAGACCTCAAATGGCATCGCTGTTTCAGAGACAATATTACGCCCCTGAGTAGTCAAATCAAAAATAGCCATTACACTAACAATAGATGAATTTTTGACTAAGGAAACCACTTCATTGGTAAGAGGCGGTAACGTTTTTTGAATTACTTGCGGCAATATGACATCGCGATACGTGTTAAAGCCTGACAGTCCAAGAGAACGAGACGCTTCAAATTGACCTGCAGGAATACTGTTTAAACCGGAGCGAATTATTTCTGCTGTATAAGCGCCTTGAAATAATGCCAATGCTAATACGGCGGTAGAAAATCTATCCAGTCCAATTACAGGGCCAAAAACAAAATAAAGTAAGTAAATTTGCACCAATAGCGGTGTGTTTCTGATCAACTCTATGTAACTTCTGGCAAGCATTCTGCCAACAATTGAATCGGATAATCTAAGTAAAGCAGTAACTAATCCTATGATTAAGGTCGCGATCAGGCTTAACAATGAAATATGTATGGTTACGAGTAGGCCGTCAATCAATTCACCTGACCACCATTCTCCATCTTCAAAGATCAAAATATACTCGCCAACTCTATCCCATTGCCAAGTGTAACCCATTGCCTCTGCACCGTGGCTGAGTAACCAATATACGCCGATCAGTAACAAGACAATTTGACTTATGGCGGACAAAACGGGTTTAAATACACGTTTCATATTAATGGCTTAATATTTGATTTAAAAAAGCACGAGTGCGTTGATGTTGTGGATGAGTGAACAATTGTGTTGGTGGGGCGGTTTCTATTATTTTTCCTTGATCCATAAAAATAACTCGGTCGGCTACTTTCTTAGCAAAGCCCATCTCATGAGTAACACAAATCATGGTCATACCCTCTTTGGCTAACTCAACCATCACATCAAGCACTTCATTTATCATTTCTGGGTCAAGAGCCGAAGTCGGCTCGTCGAACAACATAATAGAAGGTTTCATACAAAGGGAGCGGGCAATAGCGACACGCTGTTGCTGACCACCTGACAATTGTATTGGATATTTGTCGGCCTGTTGGACAATATCAACGCACTCAAGAAAATGCATTGCACGGCTGTTGGCTTCGTCTTGGGACAGTTTTAATGTTCGTATTGGTGCTAAGGTTAGATTTTGCAATACGGTTAGGTGTGGAAAAAGATGGAAATGTTGGAATACCATACCGACTTTACCTCTCTGTTTAGAGAGATTGCCGCTATCGAGTACGGTGATATTACCAGCGTCGTATTGCTCAAGACCATTAATACAGCGGATTAGTGTCGATTTCCCTGAGCCAGAAGGACCACAAATAACGACAATTTCGCCCTGCATTACTGAAAGACTGATTTGGTCTAAGGCTTGAAAATCGCCGAACCACTTGTCAACATTACTTAACTCTAACGCTTTGTGGAATGATTTGCTCAATTTTTATCCGTTGTTTTTATTGGTAATTTAATTTTTATAATGGATATAGCCAGTTTTATATCATAGTCATTACGTTAACTATACAAATCAAAGTGAAATATTACATTTTTATATTCGTGATTGCTAATAGTTGACAGTGTTTAATTAATTATAGTCGCAAGAATCGACTAAGCAGACAAATTTTGTCACCCAAACAATCTTGAATTATGGGACAATACGCCCAATTATTTGTTGATACTTTACAGGTTGCTGTACGACAATGTGTAAAGCACCCTTAGAAACTCCATTTGAAGAGAGCGTAAAATGATTTTTGACTTAAATTTGATCCCTACTACTTTTGATATGCTTCATGGTGGCCTTGCGGCGTCATCGCTTTTACTACTGATTATTGCTGTTGCACGTAAATCTAAAGTCATTGAGAAAACGGTTGAAGTGCCAGTAGAAAAAATTGTTGAAGTGGAAAAACCAGTAGAGAAGATTGTTGAAGTAGAAAAAGTGGTTGAGGTTGAAAAAGTCGTAGAGAAAGTGGTTGAAGTTGAATCCAAATTAAAGACCGCAACTACCGACTCGGCAATGCAGTTGTTGGCGATTATGCAACAAGAAGCGAGATTGGTCGACTTTCTAAAAGAAGATTTAGGCGGATTCTCTGATGATGAAGTGGGCGCGGCTGCACGAGTTATCCATGCAGGTGGTCAGAAAGTGCTGTCAGAATACGTTTCTTTATCGCCTATTAAAGAGCAAGAAGAAGAGTCTCGAGTGACGATTGAAGAAGGTTTCAACCCTCAATTAGTTCGTTTGATTGGTAACGTAACAGGCAATGCTCCATTCAGTGGTACTTTGATTCATCGCGGTTGGAAGGCTGATAAAATAACCTTGCCAAAATTATCAGAAAACTATGATGCTTCGGTTATTGCACCAGCTGAGGTTGAGCTTTAATGGAAAACATTTGTTCTGCGAATAATGAGACAAAATACAGCATTGGTATTGATTTAGGTACCACCCATTGCGTTCTATCTTATGCGGAAATTGACGCGGAAAATTCCGTGGTCAAAACCTTTAAAGTACCTCAGCTCGTTGGTCCGGGTCAGGTAAAAGAACTCTCTCAACTGGGTTCATTTTTGTATCAAGCCTCTGACTATGAAATGGGTGAAGGCTCTAGAGTACTGCCTTGGACCACTGAACCAAATGCTTTAGTCGGTGCCGTTGCTCGCAACTTAGGTGCAAAAACACCGATCAGACTTGTCGCGAGTGCAAAGTCTTGGCTATGCCATGCTGGCGTAGATCGCCGCAGCGCATTTCTTCCTCAAGGTAGTCCTGAAGAAGTTGCCAAAGTTTCGCCTCTTACGGCGACCAAAACGTATCTAGACCATTTAAAAAGTGCTTGGAATCATAGCCATCCGCAACATTTACTTGAAAACCAAGAGATAACGATTACGGTTCCGGCCTCTTTTGATCCTGCTGCTCGAGATTTAACCGCGGAAGCCGCGAGAAATATTGGTTTAAAGCATCTTACATTATTAGAAGAGCCACAAGCTGCTCTATACAGTTGGATCAACAACAATGAAGACCAATGGCGAAATGAAGTAGAAGTTGGTGATGTAGTATTAGTGGTCGATATTGGAGGCGGAACAACCGATTTATCTTTAGTTGCTGTGACTGAAGAAGAAGGGAATCTCAATCTAAATAGAGTGGCGGTTGGTGAGCATATTTTGCTCGGCGGCGACAACATGGATCTTGCGCTTGCTTATCGTATCAAAATGAAGATGTCTCAACAGGGTAAAGAGATGCAACCATGGCAAATTCAGGCCATAACGCAAGCGTGTCGAGACGCAAAAGAGATCTTATTGGAAGATTCTGATGTGCAATCAGTGCCGATTGTTATTCCAAGTCGCGGATCCAAACTGTTAGGTACCACACTGAAAACAGAATTGACTAAACAAGAAGTTGAACAGACGTTAGTGGAAGGTTTTTTTCCTCAAGTGACGATAGATCAACACCCAATAGAGAAAGCGCGTAGTGCTTTAACGCAAATAGGTTTACCCTATGCACAAGATGCAGCCATAACGCGTCATATTGCGGCGTTTTTGTGCAAACAAAATAACGCAACACAGGATGTGTTCGCAGGAATGTTTGGTCAGCCTCAAGCCTTAGAATTTATCAAACCAACTGCTATTTTATTTAATGGTGGAGTACTGAAATCGAGCTTACTAGAAACGCGTCTTACTGACACGATTAATTCCTGGCTTGCACAAGCGGCCAGTTCTGAAAAAGCGAACGGTCCTGCACACACGAACAGTCCTGAACAAGCAAATACCCCTGAACAAGCAAATAATCCTGTAGCGAAAAAGTTAACCGGTTTAGATCTAGACCTGGCAGTGGCTAGTGGTGCTTGTTATTACGGTGCGGTTAGGCAAGGTGACGGCGTGCGTATTCGCGGCGGTATTGCCAGCAGCTATTACGTAGGGATTGAGAGCGCAATGCCGGCTATACCAGGTTTCCCTGCGCCAATGGAAGCGATTTGTGTTGCGCCATTTGGAATGGAAGAGGGCTCTCATTGCCAAGTTGAAAACAAAGAGTTTGGTTTGATTATCGGTCAACCGGTCCAGTTTCAATTTTATGGCTCAACGACTCGGCGTGAAGATCAAGCCGGAACGCATTTGGATTTTTGGCAACCTGATGAACTGGAAGAATTACCAGAAATACAAGTTACATTGCAAGCCACTGATGGACGAAACAGTGGGGACATTGTTCCCGTTACTTTGGCTTCGCGCGTGAGCGAATTAGGGACGCTTTATCTCGAAGCGATTGCTACTGACAACGGTCAGAAATGGCATGTTGAATTTGATGTTCGAGAAAATTAACGAGCGGTAGGTTTAGTACCATGAGCAAAACACGATTTTGCTCAATAAAATCGGTTTAAAAAGGAAGTGTCATGGCTACTCCGCGTTATTTGGTCGGTATAGATTTAGGTACCACTAATATTGTTGTCGCGTACTGTGAAATTACTCAGCAGCTTAAAGATTCGCCAATTTCGATATTCGAAATAGATCAATTAATCGCACCGGGTGAAGTGAGCCGTAAACCGTTATTGCCTTCATTTCGTTTTCATCCTGCTCAAGGTCAAGTGTCGCAGAGCGACATGATATTACCGTGGGAAAATCAACGAGTTGAAGGCGATGTTGACTTTGCTATTATCGGCGAGTGGGCTAGAGAACTAGGCGCTAAAGTTGAAGGACGTCAGGTTTCAAGCGCAAAAAGTTGGCTGTCTCATCAAAGTGTTGATCGAGAGTCTGATATTTTGCCTTGGGTTGCCAGTCAAGATGTTGATAAAGTTTCTCCTCTAGTGGCGACCGCCAGTTATCTTAACCATGTTAAGCAAGCATGGAATTATCATAATCCAATTAATGTGTTGGAAAACCAAGAAGTTGTGATAACTGTACCAGCATCGTTTGATGAAAGTGCGCGTAAACTCACCGTAAAAGCGGCTAAGTTAGCCGGCTTGACCAATGTGGTTCTATTAGAAGAGCCACAAGCGGTTTGTTATGACTGGTACGCTCGCCATGCTGATTCTGCTAACACAGAGTTACAAGAAATACCTTTAATTCTGGTTTGTGATGTTGGTGGCGGAACCACCGATTTAAGCTTAATTGAAGCTAAGTTTAATAACAGTGAACTTGCGTTAAATCGTATTGGCGTTGGTGAGCACTTGATGTTGGGGGGAGATAATCTCGATCTTGCATTGGCTCATCTCGCGGAGCAAAGATTTAGTAATCAAAAAAAGCTCAATGCCTCAAGTCTGTCTAAACTTATTCAGCAAACTCGTAAAGCGAAAGAAAGTCTGTTGAGTCGAAATGATCAACAGCAGGTAAAAATCACCATGTTAGGTAGTGGCTCGCGTTTGATTGGTGGGACAAAAAGTGTCGATTTATCTAAACAAGAAGTCCATCAAATTGTGCTTGAGGGATTTTTTCCTAGTAGTAGTCTTACTGATTTACCAGACAAAAGACGCAGCGCGGTTATTGAGTTTGGTCTGCCTTACGTGGCTGATCCTGCGGTTACCAAGCATATTGCTGAATTTATCACTCAACACCAATCGGTAGCAAAAAATGCTTTAGGTTGGCAAGTTGATAATTCGAAACAGAATGACGGTTCTGTTCATGACCTAAAAGCCGAACAACCCATTGTTCCTGCTGGTTTACTGCTTAATGGTGGTGTGTTTAACAGTGAATTAGTAACCGATAAACTGACTGATATTTTGACTCAATGGCGTGGTGCGCCTGTCACCGTGCTAGATAATCCGCATCCAGATCTCGCGGTTGCATTGGGTGCGGTTGCTTTTGCTAAAGCTCGCCGAGGTGCGCAGTTAAAAATTGGTGGCGGTTCGGCTCGTTCTTACTTTCTTCATTTAGCGGAGAAAAAAGGTTTCGGTAATGCTTTGTGTCTATTGGCAAAAGGTATCGAAGAAGGGCAGGAAATTCGCCTGTCAGGGCGTAGGTTTTCTCTTACTCTTGATGAGCCAGTACGATTTAATTTACTAACCTCGATTCACAATGTATTAACGGACAATAAACCGCCAACCAACGGCGCTATTTATGCAGTCAATACCGATATTTTCACTCCTTTACCGCCTTATATCACCACATTAGACAGTACCGAAACACAGAAAAACAACACAGAATTACATGCTAACCAAAAACAGCGAGTAGAGGTTCAACTTGCCTGCAAGTTAACAGAAGTAGGTACATTACAGTTGGAATGCGTGAGCATAGAAAATGACCAACAACGCTGGGCAGTAGAGTTCGAAGTAAGAAAGCAACAAGCATCTGAACAAGAGCCAGACAGTCTATCACCAAATCTTCAATCTGCATTAGATCTGATTTCCGTAATTTACAGTGGCAATAAAAAAAGTGCTGATCCCAAAGCAATAAAAATGCTGGTTAAGCAACTAGAACATAAGTTAGGTAAACGAGCTGAGTGGGATTTTTCTATCTCTAGGCAACTATTCGATGCCTTTGCCAAAGGTAGAAAACGTAGACGACGGTCGGAGCAGCATGAACGTAACTGGCTTCGGCTATCTGGCTATGCGTTACGACCGGGTTTTGGTGATCCAACAGATACATGGCGTATTGAACAGGTTTGGGGTCTTTATCCGCAAGGCATTCAATATCAAAACCACCAGGGTTGGAGTGATTGGTGGGTATTTTGGCGACGTATTGCAGGTGGCTTAAATAAGCAGCAACAAGAGACTATTGCGACTGATATTGTCAAATATTTGCACCCGGGATCATTACGTAATCCGAAAGTAGCAAAAGAAGCCCAAGAAAAAAGTTATGAAGCAATGGTGCGTTTAGCCGCCTCTTTAGAGCATCTTGATGTTGAAGATAAGACATTGATGGCTAAGTGGTTTATGAATAAAGCTGTGAACGAATCTCAATTCGCACAAGCTCATTGGTGGGCGTTGGGTCGACTGGCTGCTCGTCAACTTATGTATGGTAGCCAGCATTCCGTGCTGCCTAGAGAGCAAGTTGAGCATTGGTTACCGACTCTGTTAGAGCAAAATTGGATTAAAGAACCGATTATTGCCTTCTCTGCCGTTATGATGTGTCGAAAAACCGGTGATCGTTTATTTGATATCTCGGATGACATCAGAACAAAAGTTATCGAGAAACTACATAAAAGTCGTTCCCCCAAGGCGTGGTTAGAATTAGTTCAGCAAGTCAAACAGATGGACGAAACTGAATCTAAGCGCGCATTTGGTGACGCGTTACCACACGGGTTACATTTAGTCCAAGACTAAACATGGCTGCTTTTAAGCAGCATGTTTAGCAAGTTCGTGTGGATAGATACGCATTCCGTTGACTGTATTTTCGTACACAGCTAATTCTGTAAGATACGACCAAGCGAAAGTATCAGTGCCTGTGCGTGCTGCAAGTCGCATTATAACCGCGTCAACATTACGGCCAGCATAGTCTTTTTGGGAGATAAATAGATTTTTGATTACAGATAACATAAGTAAACCTCTTTGTAATTAAATTACTTAATTTAGTATGTATACGATAAACTAAAGCTAAAGTGTGATCAATATCTATTTTTAAATAGTGAAAATGTTGTTATTTTGTAATTTAATTACAAAATTTGTGTTGATGCTAATCTGTTTCTCTTGCTTTTATATGAATAGTTTAACTATTTTCATTATTTCTCCTTATTTTCTGCATGTTTATAATCAATAGTAAAGCTTGGTTAAATAACGTGAGAATGGATCATGAGACGTACACTTACACAAATTTATTCTGTCGGAATATTAGCGGTTTTAACATTTAGCATTAGTGCTTGCGCGCCAAAGCCTAAGGGAGATAGAGATCACGGGCCTAAACCTCTGTCAGCCGATGAGCTTTTCGAGCGAGCAGATAGCAACGTAGATGGTGTTTTGACTAAAGAAGAACTTGAAAGTGCAATGCCAAGATAAATAATCGGTCTAGACAGTTTTACATAATTGAAAGGGGGATTCGCTGAATATTATTATTGCGATTCCCTCTGATTTAGGTTTGGTTAGTTGTTATACCGTAGTATTCCAGTATGGTGGATCACCATAATAATCGGCGAAGTAATCAATAAAGGCTCGCACTTTTGGCGCAAGTAATCGAGAACTTGGATAAACCGCCCAAATAGCCGAGTGTGAGATTAAAGGGTAATCTTTTAATATTTGAATGAGTTCACCACTTTGTAAATGCTTATAAACACTCCATTTAGCATTCATTGCGACTCCTATCCCTTGTACGCAAGCATCTCGAACTGCCTCACCATGATCTGTTCGGAAATGGCCTTTGGTTTTTATGTTGATTTCACCTGTTGGCGTTTTAAATAACCAGTGATCTAAGCCTCTTAAATTGATGCATTGATGTTGAAGTAAATCTTGCGGAGTCTTAGGTTCGCCAAAATTTGCTAGATAGTCTGGCGAAGCACAAATTATTCGGTTATCGGATGCTATCTTTTTTGCGATCAAACTTGAATCTTTCAGCTCCGCGTTTCTTAATGCAACATCAAAACCACCCTCAACTAGATCGACAATCGCGTCAGACAAACGTAAGTCAATAGAAAGGGTGGGGTGAGCAAGCAAAAACTCTCTCAGAGCAGGTAAAAGATGCATTCGCCCAAAAGAAGCCGGAGCGGTAATTCGTAGCGTACCTTGAGGTAAAAGCTTACCTGCCCCTACCGATGCTCTGGCTGCATCAACTGTTGCGAGTACTTCTTCTGCATGAGGGAGAAAATCAATGCCTTCTTCGGTTAGAGAGACTTTCCGAGTGGTTCTGTGAATTAACCTTACTCCCAAACTTTCTTCTAACTTATTGACATGTGCACTCGCTACAGCAGGCGATAAACCAAGCTCTTGTCCTGCTTGGCTTATATTGTTGCTAGCAGCGATTCTAATAAACAGTTTTAAATGTTCAATATTCATTATAGATAATATCTTAATTAATTATTTAGGAGTTGCTATCTTCAAAATAGGAGCAGGAAGTTTTTCTGAGGTAATATAAATATGTTGGCTGTCTGAGCTAAATGCAATTGATTCGGCTTGTTTAAGTGGAGAAAATTCAATTTGAGTTGGTGTAGACAGCATTATTTCTGCCCAGTTCGTTGATTGATGAGTGTGATATACAAAGGCACTGTTATAGGTGAGCACTGCGACAAACTGGCCATTCTTTGAGATATCCATTGCGGTTGGCATCGTTGAGTAACCAAATAAATCAATCAGGCTGAATTCTGGATTACTAGAATTAGGGAATGGATCAAGCAGTGCAACTTGCTTAGCTATTTGGTTATCAGTTTGCAGGTATATTGAAGAATCTGGATCGAGTTTTGAAACGTGGTTAGTGGTTAAAGCTTGATTGGATAATGAAACGTTATTGGTCAAAGGCAGTTCAAATAAAATTGGTTGCTCATCTCTTTTAGAAAGTAATAGTATTTTTTCATTAATTTGATCGACTGCGACGGATTCACAATCGTGTGCGCCATCTGGATAATTATAACGAATCGTCCATTCCGGACTAACCGTTAAGGTGGTTTGTTCGGTAATTTTGGGTTCACGGATAATATGAAGTTGGTACACATCTCTGTTTGCGTAGTTGTCACCAGTGTCGGCAATGAGTAAATAGTGCTGCCCTTTATATTCAAATGTCGCTAAATCTTCCCAGTCGTTATTTTCAACGCCGCTAATATGAATTTGAGTTTGAAATTGTCCATGTTGATCAAAAGCAATTAAAGAGGGCGTGTTGCCACTATCATTGTGACTCCAGAGTGTATTGGGATTAAGGCTCGATGCTGCTAATCCACTCGCCTCGGGCAATGTTTTTGTTGTAATAAAGCCGATAACATTATCGCTATCTGCAGAAAGGTTATTCTTTAGAGAGGAGCAAGCCACTAGTCCGATCGCAACAGTAAGTATTAAGCTGGTGCAAAATAATAATTTAGAGGGTCTTTTCATCAATCGTACCAATGCAATGTGTTAAAAAAATATATGTCGAATCATAGCGCGCCTAGCCGCTAAGATTGTCTAGCCTTTCGATTATTTATTAAGGCACTAAATGAGAAACCAGTTACGAGAGTGGTACCTGAGAGGACTAAAATAGTGCCAAATAGCGTATTCCATCCAACTTGCTCATCCAAGACTACATATCCCCAGAATAGACCAAAAGCGGGAATTAGAAAGGTAACAGAAAGCGCAGACGCCGCACCTATATTGGCAACCAAGTTAAAATAAAGCAAATAAGCAACGCCAGTACACAAAACTCCGAGAGCCGCAACAGATAAACTGATGTCTAATGTTGGTGTTTCACGCATAGGGATAAAAAATACCAGCGGCAAAACAATTATTACCGCTGCCCACATACTGCCATGCGCGTTGTCAAATGAGGTGATTTGCCGAACCGTCCGCGAGTAGTTACTAGCTATCCCATAGCAAGCTGACGCTGAAATAGCGGCAATAATTGGTAGCGTCGAATCCATTCCTAACTGTTCGCTATTCCAGCCTACCAATACGATCACACCAATAACACCTAGTATAAGCCCCAGTATAGATTTTTTAGTTAATGCTGTTTTGGTCCAAAATACGCTAATCACGGCACCCCAAATTGCCGAGGTGGAGTTTAATATTGATAAGGTAGATGCGTTAAGTGTTTGCGCGGCATAAGCGAAAAATAAAAAGGGCAGAGCGGTATTAAAAAGCCCTAAGATAAAAAAGTGTTTTTTATGCTCCAATAACAATAATTTACGCTTTATGAAAATAGATACAATCAATAAAAATAACGCAGCGGATAATACGCGTGCTTCAATCAATACTGCTGGTCCGAGTGAATTTGCCGCGATTTTCATAAACAAGAATGAGCCACCCCACAAAGAGGCGAGTAACAGAAGCTGAAGTGCATTACGTAGTGACATGTATTGTGCCGTCGAAAGGATTAAGAAATTGAGCATATCTTGTTACTTCTTTGCAATAAGTACAACTAGATATTGAAATAAATGTTTGCATTTATTGATTTGTAACTGATGTTTTTGTTTAGGCATTTGGATTACAATGTATATAACGCGGTTTAAAGAGTGGTTTTGGTAAAATACGGCCATTTATATCGTCAAATATCATGTTTGGGAGGAAGGAATAATGCGTTATCAAATAAAAGAGGCGTTTGATAAATTTATTGATGTGACTAATGCAGATGCCAGCAAAGTATCAATCATCAGCGCTTATCCAAATGATATTCGATTGTCTTATACCGACCATGATTACAAAACCCACGAATTCAAATACGCGGATGGTAAACTCTACCTGCGAGATGAAGTTGAAAAAACATGGTTTGCTTTAGATGAGTTTAATTGCACGTGCCAAGGATTGTATTTCTTGAATTCGTAAGGAATTGTGCATTGATAGAGTAACTTATCAATGTAAAGAATAAAGCGGTATGTAAATTTTTTGTTCTAACCTTCACATCTCTCATTTCAATTTGTACTTGCTCATTTTTGCTAGAATCGCTGGCTGTAACTCCGAGAAATGTTTACTCAACTCAAATAGAATAAAAAGCCAGTCATTATATCAATGATCTGGCTTTAATATATTGATGTGCAAATAATTTTCTATACTAATGGCTTAGTTTTTCTTTACCCATGCAGTGGTATCGATATCTAAATCGGTGTACTCGCTAGGGTCAAGTACCGGATGTTCAATACCAGCTTTAAGTTGCTTTCTATAATCTTTAATTAAGCGTGTTGCAGTCGGGAACAACATGATTAGAGCAAGTAAGTTTACGATAGCCAACACACCCATTAATGGATCTGAGAAGAAGAATACCGCTGTTGCGCCCGGTGCAACAGCACCAACAAATACGATAGCAATAACCAGTAAACGTAATATATGTACCGCCATTGGCTTCTTCGTCATAAATGTTAGTGCGTTTTCACCTAAATAGTAGTTATAAATAACTGAACTAAAAGAGAACAATAAAATAGCAAAAGTCAGATAATATTGCGTCCATGCACCGAAGTGAGAAACTAAAGATTGTTGAGTCAGAACAACGCCATCAATTCCTTCAGCACCTGGTACGTAAACGTCACCAAGTAAAATAACAAAAGCGGTACAGCTACAAACCACAATAGTATCAATAAATACTGATAAAGATTGAGTGATACCTTGGCTTACAGGGTGGGTTACGTCAGCGGTTGCGGCTACGTTAGGAGCTGAACCAAGACCGGCTTCGTTAGAAAATAAGCCACGGCGTAGCCCTTGCGCTAAAGCGGCTCCCATACCACCACCAACCGCTTCTTCAATACCAAATGCATTGGATACGATATTAACGATAATTGCTGGAATCTCAGTAATGTTAGTAATAATAACAACCAAGGCCATAGCAACATAAGCAATCGCCATAACAGGAACAACTAAGTCAGCGGCTTTGGCAATACGCTTAATACCACCGTAGATAATAAAGCCAACGACGATAGCCAAGAAAACGCCCGTGTACATGCGATCAATACCTAAGCTATCCTGTACCGCACCTGCTACAGTGTTGCCTTGGAATGCGTTAAATCCGAAAGCAAACGAAGCGATAAGGCAAACCGCTAAAACATAGGCTAACCAACGGTAGTCTTCGCCTAAGCCATGAATAATTGTGCGAGCGGGACCACCACGGAACTCGTTACCTTCTTTACGCTTGTATAGTTGAGCTAGAGAACATTCAACTAGACTGGTTGCCATGCCTACTAATGCTATTGCCCACATCCAAAATACGGCACCGGGGCCACCAAGGGTAATTGCCACGGCTACACCAGCGATGTTACCGCCACCAACACGACCACCTACAGACAATAAAAGTGCTTCACGACCAGAAATTTTGTCTTTGCTTGCAGTTTGGTTTTTAGTTAATAGTACTTTGAACATACGTCCGAAAAATCGAAACTGCACAAAGTCAGTTACTATGGTAAAAAACAACCCAAAAATAACCAAGAAGGGCACTAATGACCACCCCCATGTGAGATCACCAATGACCCCGAAAAAACTTTCTAACATTTCCATTTTCTCTCCTTGGAATAATTCTCTGTCTAAAAAATATTCAATTTGGCTAGTTTTAATGTAATAGATGCCAAATGACCGCACAGTATACTGAGTTTGGCGAATCAGAAAAGAGTACTAGGCAAAAAATTTGCTATGAGTCAGTTTAACGACATTAAAAAAGGAGCCTAGAAGGCTCCTGCAATACAATGTGTTGTAAAATTTCATTTACTTGGCATTAACATGTGATTAATAAATCTTTATGCTAATCACCATTTAGCAAGCTGATGCTCTCGCTAGTTCGAGGTAAATTTCTCTCAACTGTAACGCGACAGGACCCGGTGTTCCATCGCCAATCGGTTTGTGATCAATTTCCACAACAGGCCAAACAAAGGTAGAAGCAGAACTAATAAAGGCTTCTTTCGCTGCATAAGCTTCTTCAATGGTGAACAATCTTTCTTCGATCACTAGGTTTGCTTTGGATGCCATTTTCATGAGCGACGCTCGAGTAATACCATGTAGAATATCATTACTTAATGGCCGAGTTACGATAGTATTGTCTTGCGTCACAATATAGGCATTGCTTGATCCGCCCTCAGTAACAAAACCGTCTTCGATTAACCAAACATCATCGCAACCTTGTAATTTTGCAGCTTGTTTTCCCATACAGGCAGCGAGAAGTGATGTTGTTTTAACGTCGCGACGTCTCCAGCGAATATCTGGTATTGAAATGACTTTAATGCCTTTTTTGACTTTAGGAGAATCAACTACCGAACGTGCTTGTGAAAATAGAACAACCGTTGGCTCTGCATCTTCTGGATAACCGAAATCACGATCGCCAGTAGAGCCGCGCGTAACTTGAAGATAAATGCCGCCTTCTTGCACATCATTAAGACGAATAAGCTCTTTTTGAATATTGACCAGTTCATCGGCAGTCAGTGGGTTCTTCATATCTAGTTCATTGCATGAACGAGCTAATCTAGCCACGTGTCCATCGTTGTCTAATAGTTTGCCATCGACAACTGCTGTCACTTCATAAATAGCGTCAGCGAATAAAAAACCTCGGTCGAAAATAGACACTTTCGCTTCAGATTCAGGTAAATATTCACCATTTAAGTAAACCGTACGTTGCATAATTTTTTCCTAATCTATTTATTCTGGATCCCATTAACCCCAGAGTTCTGTTGAAAACGGTAGCATGAAACTATCTTCAAATGTGAAACCATGCTCAATGTCTTCACTCAACAGTAGTGGCCCATCGAGATCAACAATGTCAACACCTTGTGCTACAACAAAGGCTGGAGCCATGCTTAATGAACTTGAAAGCATACAGCCGACCATCACCTGTAACCCTGCTTCTTGAGCCTGCTGCTTGAGGGCTAGTGCCTCAGTTAGTCCACCCGTTTTGTCGATTTTGATGTTGATCATATCGTAGCGACCAATGATCTGTTCAAGACTTGCTCTGTCATGGCATGATTCATCTGCACAAATCGGAATAGGTCTTGGTAGTGATTCTAACGCTTGGTCTTCTCCAGCAGCAAAAGGCTGCTCTATCATTGCAACATCTAATTTAACCAATTCTGGTATCAGTTGTTGGTAAAGTTCTGGCGTCCACGCTTCATTGGCATCTAGGATGATGGTTGCATTAGGAGAACCTTCGCGAACCGCTGCCACTCGAGCCAAATCTTCTCCACCACCGAGTTTCAACTTTAATAAAGGGCGAAAAGCATTGTCGATTGCTACCTGTTTCATTTTCTCAGGTGTATCTAAAGATAATGTAAAAGCAGTAACCAAGCGCTCAGGAGAAGATGTTGCGCCTGTTCTCTCCCATATACTTTGGCTGTTCTGCTTACATTCTAAATCCCATAAAGCGCAATCAACTGCATTTCTTGCGGCTCCAGAAGGCAGTAATGACTGAAGTGCTGAACGGCTAATGCCTTGTTTTAGAGTTGGAAGAACGTTTTCAAGTTCCGTTAACGTGCTGTCAATTGATTCGTTGTAACGTGCATATGGAACACATTCTCCTCGTCCCACGACGCCATTATCAACAATCGTAACTTGGATAACGTCAACTTGAGTTTTGCTTCCCCTAGATATGGTAAAGCTTCCTCTAATTGGCCAACTTTTAACTTTAAAGCTGATTTGCATTAAACCTCCTCGAGCGCACTCACTATTCGGCTAACACCCTGACGGAATGGATCAACCACTGGAATATCAAATTCTGATTCTACTTTAGCCATAAATTCAAGTGCTGCATCTTCTTCAAGTTGAGAGGTGTTGACTGAAATACCCACAAACTTAACGTTTGGATTAGTCAGTCGAGCAGTGGCTAGATTAGCTTCCATGCAAGTTTTAATCTCAGGCACTGAGTAATCCGGTAACCCACGCATGTGAGTTCGAGTTGGTTCATGGCATAAAACTAATGCATCTGGTTGTGCACCATGTATTAATCCAGTAGTGACACCGGCAAATGAAGGATGGAAAAGTGAACCTTGTCCTTCGATAACATCCCAGTGATCGGCACTGTTTTCAGGTGAAATAGTCTCAATGGCACCAGCAATGAAGTCGGCTACTACACAATCAACACTCACTCCGTCACCAACGATTAGGATACCGGTTTGACCTGTAGCGCGGAAATCAGCATTTAAACCTTGTTCTTTCATCTCTTTTTCGATGGCAAGAGAGGTGTACATTTTACCGCATGAGCAATCGGTACCAACGGTTAGTAGACGTTTGCCTTGGCGGTTTTTGCCGTTTGCGACTGGATAGCTTTGAGTTGGATAACGAACATCGAAAAGTGAACGGTTATGTTTCTCTGCTGTAGACACAAGCACAGCAATGTCACTTAACTTGTTGTGTAGACCTGATGCGATATCTAAGCCAGCTTCAAGTGCTTCAATAAGAATACTAATCCACTCTTCAGAGATAACGCCGCCACGGTTTGCAACGCCAATCACTAAAGTTTGTGCGCCTGCTTTAACGGCTTCTTGAATCGATAAATCTTCAAGTCCACAGTCAGCATTACAGGTTGGTAAGCGATATTGACCTACGCAATATTCTGGGTGCCAGGTTTTAATGCCTTGAGCGACCTTTGCTGCTAGTGGATCTGCTGCGTCACCAAGAAAAAGTAGATAAGGTTTTTTCAGTTCCATTTGAATACTCCGTGTTTACGTAATTAAGTTTATATCCGTTATCTTTGAAGTTACTTCGTTGCTGATGCGCTCGTACACTCCAATTTTATAGTCAATCTATGGTAATGGGCTGCGTATTTTGCTTGTCGATTCAACACGACTCACTCCCATGATTTTGGATATCTTTGGGTTTGTAGTGATTACCACTGCAAAATTCGTGACAACAATGCAGATAAAAGTAAATTTATTTTGATTTGTTACCTCTATAGTCGTGACGAGTATGAAAATAGTAAAAATTTTTATTTCTGTCGGTAAAAATGCAAGTTGGCAATAATTCCAAATAATATTCGGATTTTAGTTTTAAATTCCAATTTTGGTTTTCGTGTAGAGAAATGAATCAAAATCAAAGTTATTTCAGAAACATATAATTTTACTTATTTACCTATATTGCAACATATTCCCCTGATCTAAGTTTGAGGGTGTTTAGTCGAATACATGATA
The DNA here is from genome assembly GCF_033101115.1 of Vibrio sp. TH_r3. NCBI lineage: Bacteria > Pseudomonadati > Pseudomonadota > Gammaproteobacteria > Vibrionales > Vibrionaceae > Vibrio > Vibrio sp. TH_r3. The sequence goes on from NZ_JAWMPW010000003.1 coordinate 221,245, forward strand.
TAAATAACAATTTCAAAGCTAAGTTAAAATTAACAGAACAGCATAATTCGTTATTTCTTGCACGTTATTGGATCATATTTGTGCACTATATGCACCATATTGATCCAATGATAGGTTTTTAGCAAGCTAAATAGTGATTAAATCTGTATGTTAAATTAAATATCTAATTTGATTTTTTAACTATTTTGTTATTTGTTAATAAAATATTAATAGATATTAATTCTGTTATTCGAGCTTTAAATGGTTTTATTAACTAACAAATAAATACCTATTGGTTGCAATTTGACTTGCAGGCTGAGTTTATTGTTGGTTCACTGCGACGGCTAACCCTTTCTAAGGAAAAATGAGTTTAATCATTTCTTATGCTTGGTCTGCAAATTGCTTTGTGACTGAAAGGAACAATTTTAAAAAGTGTCATAACGGGAGAACACAAGATGGAATTTATTTCCGAACTGATAGGTCAGGTCAACGGTATCGTTTGGGGGGTACCTATGTTGGTACTTATTTTAGGTGTCGGTATTTACTTGACCGTTGGCTTGAAGTTTATGCCTATTCTTAATATAGGAAGAGCATTTAAGTTAATGTGGAATGGTCGAGCGTCAAACGGTGAAGGTGAAATACCGCCTTTTCAAGCATTAATGACTGCGATGTCCGCCACAGTAGGTACAGGTAATATTGCTGGTGTAGCAACAGCAGTATTTATTGGCGGTCCAGGTGCATTATTTTGGATGTGGATCACAGCACTTTTGGGTATGGCAACCAAATATGCTGAAGCAGTATTAGCAGTAAAATATAGAGAGAAAGACGACAAAGGAACCTATGTTGGTGGCCCTATGTATTACATCACTAACGGTATGGGGCAAAAATGGTCTTGGTTGGGTACGTTATTTGCTATTTTCGGTGCGGTTGCATGTTTTGGTATCGGTAATGCGGTACAGTCAAACTCGATTGCTCAAGTTTTAGAATCTAATTTTTCCTTTTCGCCACTTGTTGTTGGCTTCATTATAATGGTTCTAGCTGGAGGAGTAATACTTGGTGGCTTAAAGCGTGTTGGACGATTTGCTGGCGCATTAGTTCCGGTCATGGCAGTGGCGTATATTTTGTGCGGTGTTGCGATATTACTTATGAACACCAGTGCTATCATTCCTGCTTTTGCATTGGTAATTGAACATGCCTTTACACCAGCTTCTGCAGAAGGTGGTTTTGCAGGCGCGACGGTTTGGATGGCAATTCGTTTTGGTGTTGCTCGTGGTGTTTTCTCTAATGAGGCAGGTTTGGGCTCTGCTCCTATTGCGCATGCAAGTGCACAAACCGATGATCCCGTTCGCCAAGGGTTAATCGCGATGTTAGGAACATTTCTCGATACATTAGTTATATGTAGCATTACAGGTTTAGTTATTATCATCTCTGGTGCTTGGACGAGTGGAGAGTCTGGTGCGGCACTGACGTCAACAGCTTTTGGTCAGGTTATTCCTGGCGGTAGTTATCTGGTTGCGGTTAGTTTGGCTGTATTTGCTTTCACAACTATCGTTGGCTGGTCTGTTTATGGCGAACGTTGTGCGGAATACTTATTTGGCGCAAAAGCGGTTTTACCGTTCCGTATTATCTTTATTGTTGCCTTACCTATTGGTGCGCTAATGGAATTGAATTTTGTATGGTTATTGGGTGATACACTCAATGCAATGATGGCTATTCCAAACTTGATTGCTCTTGCGGTATTGAGCCCAGTGGTATTTAAACTAACAAAGAGTTATTTCAGTAAAAACCGAACTTAACTAACTAAACTACTTCCTTCGGAATATCAGTTGGCCTCTGAAGGACGTAGGCTTTTGTCTAAAATTGGAGTTTTTTATGCTTACTGCCGAAGCAATTATCAATTTATCTGCATTACAATACAATTATCGCCATCTCAAATCTTTGTGTCGCAATAAACCATTAGTTGCGGTGGTAAAAGGCGACGCTTATGGTCATAGTGCTAAGCATGTAGCGCTAACCTTGTCAGATGTTGATATGTTAGCGGTTGCTAGGATAGAAGAAGCAATCGAATTACGTAATCTAGGCGTTAAAAGCCAAATATTGTTGTTAGAAGGGTGTTTTAATTGTGAGGATTTGCTCGATGCGTCTCGCTATCAATTTCAAACCGTGATCCATCATCAACAACAGCTTGAACATTTCCAATCTCTCGAACTAAGTCAACCAATTAAAGTATGGTTGAAGCTTGATACTGGAATGCATAGAGTTGGCGTGACCCCTGAGCAATTACCTCACTTTATTCAATCTTTACAGACGTCGAATAACCTTGAGGGTGAGCTGAATTTTATTAGTCATTTTAGTTGCGCTGATGATTTAGATTCCTCTTCTACTCCCACGCAGATTAGTGCATTTTCTTCATTACTTACGGGTTATAAAGGTTTAAAGTCGATTGCTAATTCAGCTGGAATTTTATTTTGGCCTCACGCTCATTTTGATGTGGTACGAGCTGGAATAGCACTTTATGGCATATCACCCGTTGATAATAAAACGGGAAAAGAATTAGATCTTCAGCCAGTAATGACATTGAAGTCAAAGTTAATTTCAGTTCGAGAACATAAAGCTAATCAACCTGTTGGTTATGGAGAGAATTGGTTTTCGAAGCATGATACTAACATTGGTGTTGTTGCTTTAGGTTATGGTGATGGATACCCACGTCTTGCTCCAGAGGGAACGCCTGTTTGGATTAATGGACGAATAGTGCCAATTGTTGGTCGAGTATCTATGGATATGATCACGGTAGATTTGGGAGCAAACAGCGAAGATATAGTGGGTGATGAGGTTGAGTTTTGGGGCAACCAGTTACCGATTGAATTAGTCGCAAATGCGGTTGGGACCATTCCGTATGAACTTACAATAAAGTTGACCAAGCGAGTTGCTAAACGTTACATCGAAATTTAGTTATAATTCTTTTTATAATTTCCTAAAGTGGATGAGTAATATCGTGTTACAGAAAGAAAACTTGATCAAACTAGCACGGACTCAAATGCCGTTTGGTAAGTATGCTGGTCGAGTATTGATAGATTTACCTGAAGAATACCTACTATGGTTTGCTAATAAATCCCAATTTCCATCAGGAGAATTAGGAGAGCTTATGCAGCTATGTTTGGCGCTTAAAATCGAAGGTTTGGATTCGTTGGTAAAACCACTTAAACGCTAACATATTTAAACCTTATAAGATAAACGTTTCAAGGTTAATCGGTAAGACGATTTAGAGAAAATCTAATTAGTTAATCACAAAATATCATTACTTAGCTTGTAATAACTCGCTTAGCCCACCTGCATTGTGCACATTTTTAAAGCCTAAAGAGGTTAAAATCCTCTTTGCTTGCCCAGAACGGTTGCCGCTCCTACAGTACACAACAATGGGTTGATTTTTGTCGATATCATTAAACGCGAAATTTATGTTATTGAGTGGCTGATTTATAGCACCTTTTATGTGCTGTTGCTTGAATTCTTCAGCAGTCCTAACATCAATAAGCATGGCACCTTGCTCTATTTGTTGCCATCCAATATCTGCTCGAGTCGACGCTAGGCTTGAAAAGGCTATAAGCAATAAGGTAACAAATAAGGCTAACGGTTTAGTTAACATGGCTATCTCCTTAGTGGATACATCAAAAAAATATGCAATACATCGAGCATCGGATTGCTTCGCGATAAAACTTATAATGATAATAAAGTATTTACAGGTTTAGCACCTGTGCTTGTGGAGAATAATATGATCTAGCGGGAATATTTCGTGATTAATAAAAAACGCTTACCATGGAGGTAAGCGTTCGGTACTACAATGCCTTCTAATAATCTATTAGAAAGTGAAGTAAACACCAGCTACAGACTGCGAGTATTCAGCATTGTCTTCATAGTCGTTGTTATCAGCGGCAGAGTATTCAACGAAGCCTAAAAGGTTTTCAGAGAACGCGTAATCTGCACCTAATGTATAGGTAGTAATTTCGTCAGAAGACCCGTCAGCGTCAGCTACGTATGCTGAAGTATAAAGTCTTACGTCTTCAATAGTATAGTCAGCAGCAACACCTACTACTTCATAGTCCACACTGTTTACTTGCTCAACAACATAATGAGATGCAATAGAGAAGTCGCTGAAGCTATATCCTAGTTTGATACCGTAAACGTCGTTATCACCAGTATTGGTTGTGTCATAAGTACCGCGGTTACCGCGGTCTTGGTAAGAAGCACCAATGTTGAAACCAGCAATATCATAAGAAGCGGATAAACCGTAAACTGCGTCTTGATTTTGCTCTGCTGATAGATAAGTATCTGCAATCAGTGTTAGGTTATCTGTATCGTATTTAAAAGATATACCATGGCTTTTTGATTCAAAACGACCGGCAACATCGTCTACATAACCTACACCTTCGTTAGTGTTATCGATAATGATTGCGTCAAGAGAATCGCCGAAGTCACCAATTTCACCAACAGCAAAACCGAAGTTTTCACCCAGTGTAGCACCAATGTATTCATCATCAGTAGTAACATCTTTATCTTCGCTACTATCAAATCCAAATCCAACGCCGTTTTCAATTTCAAATGAACCAAACACCGTTACTGAGTCATTTAACTTGTGAGTAGCATCTACTTGAATTTTTGCCCAAACGTCTACATCTGGATCATTTTTGTAGTTACCTATCGATGCGTTTTTAAGCTCAGAAGTGCTTAAATATGCATCGATTTCACCTTTTAAGTCGAGTGAATTTTGGTCGTCACTATAGATATTTGCTGCGTTAGCACCTGTAGTTATCGTTGCGATAGCGAAAGCAAGCAGTGTCTTTTTCATTTTATTCATCCTATGAATTACATGTTTTAGTTATATTTCAGGGAAGTCAAATAGTGATGTCAGCAATAACGACTTCATTAATGCCTATTCAGATCAACTAATAGATTTAGCATTAATATGTTGATGCAATGACATATTGACTTTCGTTATTGATTTAACGCTGATGTGATTTTCTAGGCTAGTAAAACGAAATAAAACTGAAGATAAATGCATTTATTTTATTTTTATTATTTGTAAGTCATTGTAATATATGGGTTAAATAGTGTTATGCAAATTTAAAAATAGTTCAAATTAAATTTTAAATTATTTGTTTTTAACTCTTATTTATATAAAAACGTGACTTGCGTCACTAAATTTCTATTTTGTTAATAACATAGAATATCCATGGTTTAACTATCGGTAGACTCATTATTTTTTGATGTGCATTTAATTGATCATGTTTGTCAGTTCGGATGAGGTATAGAATTGCCAACAATATGATTTACTTAACGATTACTCCATTGGGCTTTGGACAATAGCGCAGTGCTTCAGTTAAGATTTGAGATCTCATAGTAACAAATGCATTTTTATTTATATTTTGTATTAATTTAAGGAGGCAACTTAATGGTTGCTAAAGTGTGTATTGCGCCACAAGGGCCGGAGTTTTCTGAGTTAGTTCAGGGCTATTGGCGTCTCGCTGAATGGGAAATGTCTCCACAACAAAGGTTAACATTTTTAAAACAGCATATTGAATTAGGAGTGACCACGGTAGACCATGCGGATATTTATGGCGATTATCAATGTGAAAGGCTGTTTGGTGAAGCGTTAGCATTGGACAAGTCGGTACGTAATAGTATTCAATTGGTGACTAAGTGTGATGTCAAGCTTTGTAGTACGAGCGTACCTGAGAGAAAAATTAATCACTACGATACAAGCAAAACCCACATTCTTGAGTCTGTCGATAACTCATTACGGCGCCTCAATGTTGAAAATATAGATGTATTGCTGATCCATCGACAAGACGCACTGATGGATGCCGATGAGGTAGCAGAAGCATTTCATACATTAAAGCAGTCAGGTAAAGTGAAGAATTTTGGTGTGTCTAACCATTCTCCTCGTCAATTTGAACTTTTACAGTCTCGATTAGATGTACCATTGGTCACCAATCAAGTAGAAATTAATCCTATTAATTTTGATGTAGTTGATGATGGAACGCTTGATCTGTTGCAGCTTAAACGTATTAGACCAATGGCTTGGTCTTGTTTGGCAGGTGGACGACTTTTCTCAGGAGAATCGGATCAAGATAAACGTGTTCGAAACGAGCTGAATGCGATTAAAATAGAAGTTGGCGCTCAAAGCATTGACCAAGTTGTTTATGCATGGGTTTGCCAATTACCTTCAAAACCCATTCCAATTATTGGCTCGGGTAAAATAGAGCGGGTGCAAACCGCAATTGACGGAATCAAAATTAAACTCACCCGAGAGCAATGGTACAGAATTTGGGTAGCTTCGAAAGGTCATGGTGTACCTTAGATTGAACAGCGTTATCTGTTTTTATTAAAAACAGATAACGATTGGATGTAAATCATCGGTAACAGAACGCTGATAGGTGTCGTCCGAAAGCAATTAAATAATCTTAATTGATCAACTTAGACATATTTTGAAACACATAGCTATAATTTCTGATATAGCTCGGACATTTTGTTTACATGAGTAACTTATTGTTCGCCCCTGCGATGTGCAGTTTAAAATTATATAGTTGGTTATTCTATGAGTAATAAAGCATTTCTACTGGTAATAACCAGTTTAACTATACTGTCGGGTTGCGATGGGCAACCTACAGGACAGTCCCAATCTTTTGCTCCATTAGTCTCGGCAGAAAATGTAAAAGTCATTTCTTATCATCGAAATCAAGATTACGTTGGTAGAATTAATGCCGTCGAAGATGTCACGATTACCGCTCAGGTTTCCGGTTATCTTAGATCACGACATTTTGTTGAAGGACAAATGGTTGAACAAGGACAGCTATTATTTGAAATTGAGCCATCGTCTTATCAAGCACAAGTCGCGAGCGCAAATGCGTCAGTTGCATTGGCACAGGCAAACGTAAAAAAAACCACTTTAGATTATGAACGCGGAAAAAACTTATTACCCAAAGGCAATATATCTCAATCTGAATATGATGCCTTAACCAGTGCTAAGTTAGGTGCAGAAGCACAACTACAAGCTGCAAAAGCAGAACTTAACGCGGCAGAGGTCAATCTTTCCTATACCAGCATTCGTGCGCCTTTTGATGGCAGGGTGAGCGAAAGCTACGTGAGTATAGGTGACTTAGTTTCACCATCAACTGGGACGTTGACCAACATTGTTAGTTTAGACCCAATTCATGCCAGTTTTACTGTCAGTGAAAGACAGCGTTTATTGATGGGTATGGAAGAGATAGATGGCAGCGGGACAGGCGCGGCAGACAAAGTAGAAGTGCAATTGATTTTTGAAAATGGAGAATCATATGGTGAGATGGGCCACATTGACTTTATAGATAATCGTATTAACACTACTACTGGAACTCTCGCGATGCGTGCGCAGTTTAAAAACCCGAAAGAAGTACTGCTACCCGGTCAGCACGTTAAGGTTAATATTCAAGAAAAAACGACTGTCGAGTTAGATACTATTCCAAGAAGGGCGGTTCAAAGTGACTTGCAAGGTGACTTTGTTATGCTGCTAACGGAAGACAATATAGCCGAACGTCGCAACGTGAAGCTAGGTAAACAGACAGAGACGGGAGCGATTATTGTCGATGGTCTCAATTCAGATGATCGTGTCATTACCAAAGGGCTTCAGCGGATTAGAAATGGTGTCGAAGTACGAGTTGAGCAAGATAGCAAAACCATAAACGTAGCTGGTGAGGAAATGTAATCATGCTCAGTCGATTTTTTATTCAAAGACCAAAATTCGCTCTGGTCATTTCTATTATACTTACGCTTGCAGGTGTCATCTCATTAACTCAATTGCCTGTGGCTGAATATCCAAAGATTAGTCCACCTTCAGTGAGTGTCACTGCGTTTTATACTGGTGCAAGCGCTGAAACAGTGGAGCAAGCGGTTGCTGATCCAATAGAGTCTTCCGTTAATGGTGTTGAAGATATGATCTACATGTCTTCCAAGAGTGCCAATGATGGCTCTTATTCTTTGAATGTAACGTTTGATGTCGGGACAGATCCAGATATGGCGCAAGTTAACGTTCAAAACAGAGTGACTCAAATTGAATCCAAGTTGCCACAAGAAGTACGCATGGTCGGTGTTACGGTAAAAAAACGGTCACCTGATATCTTAATGGTGCTGAATTTTTATTCTCCTGATGGCCGCTATGACGATCAATTCCTCATCAATTACATAAACTTAAATGTAAAAGACCAATTGGCACGCGTTAAAGGTATTAGTGAAGTTGGCGTGATTGGGGGCGGAGAGTTTGCTATGCGTGTGTGGTTAGACCCAGACAAAATGGCTAACCTTAACCTAACTACCTCCGATGTTAGCGCCGCGCTTGCCGAACAAAACGTGCAAGTAGCTGCAGGACGAGTTGGTGCACCTCCTTTCAATAATGCACAAGAAGTACAATTTAACCTTGTTACTAAAGGTCGACTTGAGACGGTTGAAGAATTTGAGCAGGTTATATTGAGATCAAATAATGACGGCTCAACGATTTACTTAAAAGATGTGGCTAGGTTAGAACTTGGTAAAAAATCTTATGATGGTCAAGGTAAGTTTAGAGGGAAAGATGCTTCGATAATCACTTTATCATTACAATCCGATGCTAATGCATTAGAAAGTGGCGAAGCAGTTATTGAACTGCTAGACAAAATGAGTGTTAATTTCCCCAAAGGAATGGAGTATGAAACCAGTTATGACACGACCGTATTTGTTGCTGAGTCGATTAAAGGTGTCGTTAAAACCTTAATCGAGGCGATTTTATTAGTTATCGCTGTGACTTATATGTTTTTAGGTAGCGCTCGTGCTACTTTGATCCCGGTGGTCGCGATTCCCGTATCTTTGATAGGTACATTTGCCGTAATGCTAATCGCTGGTTTTACCATTAATACTGTCACTTTATTTGGTCTGATTCTCGCCATTGGTATTGTGGTGGATGATGCGATTTTAGTGATAGAAAATGTTGATACATTAATGAAGAAAGATCCGTCGCTTACTCCGGCAAAAGCGACACTCTTGGCTATGAAAGAAGTAACAGGGCCTATTATTACTTCAACATTAGTCTTATTAGCTGTATTTGTACCAGTAGCGATGCTGCCAGGAATTACTGGCATCATGTATCGACAGTTTGCGTTAACTATTTGTATTTCGGTAGTAATATCCTCTGTTAATGCACTAACGTTGTCGCCAGCAGTGTGTTCTTTGGTCTTAAAGCAGGGAGGTGATAATACCTCTAGTTGGTTTAAAGCCTTTAACAGAGGGTTAGATAAAGTTACCACTCGATATGGAAAAATAGCCGGATTTTTAGTGAAGAAAACTGTAATACTAGGCGGTGCTTTTATCATTGCTTTAGCTGCTTTAAGCTATTTCACTTCCAGCACGTCTACCGCTTTTGTTCCGCAAGAAGATAAAGGTATTTTGTTAGTGAATGTGCAGTTACCTGACTCAGCATCAATGTCTAGAACTGAAGATACCACCGCAAAATTGATGGAAATTGTACAGCAAGAACCAGGAATTGAAGCGGTAACAGTTGCAAATGGTTATGCATTATTAACAGGAGCTGCAGCCTCTAATGGCGCGACTTTATTTGTAAAACTTAAAACATGGCAAGAGAGAAAATCGTTGTCTGGAGACCATTCTTCGTTTGCTATTGCCGATCGAATTAACATGACTTCAGCGGAAAAGTTACCAGAGGCTATCGTTTTTGCGCTCGGTCCTCCTGCTGTTCCGGGAATGGGAGCTGCATCTGGCTTCGAGTTTGTTCTAGAAGATACATTAGGTCGCAGCCGTACTGAACTCGCTCAGGTCATGGGGCAAATTATACAAGAAGCTAACCAACAGCCTGAAATTCAGCATACATTTAGTACCTTCAGAGCTAATGTCCCTCATTTTAATGTCGAAATTGATAGGGAAAAAGCCAAACAACTTGGTATTTCACTAGGTGAAATATTTCAAACGTTACAAGGTAACTTGGGCTCTTTGTACGTTAACGACTTTACCATGTTTGGTAAAAATTTTCGGGTAACGCTGCAAGCTGATAGCGATTATAGAAGTAGTATGGATGATCTTAATCGATTCCATGTTCGTTCTGCTAAAGGCGATATGATCCCGCTTAGTACGCTTGTTTCTTACCAGCAAGTGTTTGAGCCGGATGTGGCTTGGCGTTATAACATGTATCGAGCGGCAATTATTCAAGGGCAACCAGCCGATGGCTATTCGAGTGGTGATGCAATAGCTGCAATGGATAGAGTGGCTCAGCAAGTCTTACCTTATGGTTATCAATATGAGTGGACAGGAATGGCCTATCAAGAGGTTAAAGCAGGCAATCAGGCAATTTATGCCTTTGCTTTAGCGTTGATTTTTATCTATTTATTTATGGTAGCGCAATATGAAAGTTGGACGATTCCAATTGCGATTATTTTGGTCGTGCCAGTAGCCACATTAGGATCTTTCCTTGGTTTGAATTTAGTAGGGCTTCCGCTAAATTTATACGCCCAAATAGGCTTGGTTTTACTTATTGCTCTGGCAGCAAAGAACGCAATACTTATCGTAGAGTTTGCTAAACAACAGCGAGAAGACAAGTTAGTGGAACTTGACCAAGCGGCGGTCAATGGCGGTAAGTTGCGCTTTAGAGCGGTCAACATGACGTCGTGGTCATTTATTCTTGGTATTACACCGTTAATCTTTGCGTCTGGAGCGGGCCATATTAGCCAAAATTCATTAGGGGTATCTTTGGTAGGTGGTTTACTTTGTGTATTGTTGGCAGGAACATTTCTAATTCCTGGTTTCTATGCCGTTATACAGCGAAAACGCGAAAAAGCACACGGCGGCAGTACTAAACTGCTCGATCTCGATGAATAAGATTCAGATTAAGTTATAGCCGTTATCCTGCAAGATGCAGATTTGTTGACGAAGCTTATTATCCCTAAGGACATAGTAAATCTATGTTTTTAGGGTTTTACTTCGCTTGTTGCTTTAATGCAACTGCAATCATTTTGTGAGAAAGGAAAAATCAGCTTTCTATAGCTTGAATTTGTTCTGCGCCTCGCAACATCGCTTGTATTAGTTCTGTTGCATCAAACTTAGTTAATGCTTCATGCGCGCCAACTTGATGTGCTCTATCTGCGCTCATTTCACTGGATAACGAGGTATGCAGTATCCGGTAAGCTTTATTGAGTAATGGATCATTTTGTACTTCAAAGGCTAATTCATAGCCATCGAGTCCCGGCATTTCTATATCGCTGACTAATAATTCGACAGGTTTACCTTCACTTGCATAATTCTTCATTAGATCTAGTGCATCAATTCCATTGTTACATACAGAATAGCTAATATTGATACTGTCTAATGCATCGGACAGTTGTTTCCTTGCAACACTAGAATCGTCCACTAGTAATATATTTAAAGGCTTTAAACGCTCGCGTTCTACGTCAGTCAAAATAGGTATGCGAGCAGAAGCGTCTTGTGGATAAATTTTAGATAGCAATAATTCTACGTCGAGCATTTGCACGATTTTATCTTCAAAACGCGTGATGCCGGTAACAAAAACATTAGGGCCAGTCGATTCTGGTGAGGGTTCGATGTTGTGCCAATCGCAATCGATAATTTTTTCAATAGTTCGAACCATAAAAGCGACCACAGTTCGCAGACAATCGGTCACGATTAAGTAACAGTTATCGTACTCTTGTTTGGCTATTGGTCGGAAGCCTATTGCTGCTGCCATATCAATAACAGGCACAGTAATGTCGCGGATCGTAACGGTTCCTATCACATGATGATGAGAGTAAGGAATTTTGGTGGTGGGCGAATAAGGAACAATTTCACGTACTTTTAATGTTCCAATAGCAAAGCTCTGTTGTTGTACTGAGAGTTTGAACAATAACATCCCTTGAGATTGATTGGCTTTGCTTTTCATGTATTTTCCTACCGTACGACAGTGGCTAGATTTATTCCAATGGTCAAATGTATTACCATGCTGGCACTTATCATAGTGAATAAGTGGACGCGACTCAGTAACTATTTTTGTTAATCTGCAATTATAAACACAATAACATTCACTTTTTTCCTTATTTGAGTAAAATTAAGCGCTATTTTTTAAGGAATCACTTATGGCTAGAACGGCAGCTGCGTTGCACATATTAGTTAAACATGAATCGATGGCGAAAGACATTTTGGCCCAGATAAACAAAGGCGCTAAATTTCATGTGTTAGCAAAAAAACATTCTACTTGTCCATCAGGAAAAAAAGGCGGCGATTTAGGCGAATTTCGTCAAGGTTCAATGGTGCCTCCCTTTGATAAAGCGGTATTTAAAAATGAAGTACTCAACCCTTTCATTGTTAAAACCAAGTTTGGCTGGCATGTGGTTAAAGTACTGTACCGAACCTAGAATCCGAAATTAAAAGTTAAAAATTAGAACCTCACTTCAACGTAAATTCGATGGTAAGTTTATGTTGAAGTGAGTTTTTTTTATCTAGCAGATTATGTGGATTGGTTAGTGAGTATTAAACATCTATATATTAAATAGCCACTAATCTTTTTATAACAATAAGTTAAGCTGAACTTTATTGCTTTTATTGTTGTAGATCCAGTTCATTGTGGATCAATACCACGCATTGAGAAGCAAATAACATTTTTGGGCCTAGACTGATTTTTTGGGCACCTAACCGTTTTAGGCTATTAAAGCTCTTTTTAGGCATTGGAATATGGTCGGTTAATAAGAAACAGCTGTTTTCTGGAAAAGTTTGCTCTCTTATTGCCGTACCTTTTTTATCCATCATAAACAGCTGATAGTCGAGCGAGAGTTCTTGAACTAATCTCTCAAAACTAATGGTGCGAACGGTTACCCCTTCATCAACCTGTCGTTGCTGTTCTTTAGCCATTCCTTTTGATACATCTAGTGCTTGAGCTATTTTTGTTAGCAAAGCTTGCTCATGAAAACCACCAATATTAGTAATGTCGTTCGCACTAAAGCAAATGGTACGCGAGAAGTCTTGAGTACTTTCCAATACCAAATATACGACCACATCTTCTCGGTGAGATTGTGCGACGAATATAGCGTTCATTAGAGTATGAGCTAAAATTTCAGTGTGAGCTTCATTACCAACAGCAGCGAGAAGTTGTTGACTGTCAGTCGGAGCAGATCGAGCTCGTAAAACAAAGGCGCGCATAGACAAAGATCCTAGTGAATGGGTTAAGTTACATTCACTATTATTACAGTTTTAATGGTTGATGTAACAAGATAATTTTATAGATTAAGGATGAAATCGGACTAAGTACTCATTGATTGATTTACCAATGTGCAACTTACTGGTAACGAAGCAAACAAAAGAACTTATGTCGTGCTTATTTGTATGATTAATTCAAGTGACTTCACACTTCTTAACTAAATGAGATACAGAAATTATATTAAACCGAGTGCTATTCGATATAGTGACTAATATTAGTTTGAATATTGTTAATTTTATTGAGAGTCTAATTGGTTATGCATTTATCTGTGATTAAAAGAATTCTTATTGGCTTTGTTGTTCTGTTTCTCTTGATCGTCACGACTGCACTGATCGGGCAAAAAAATATTAGGCAGCTAGAAGCGCATTTAGACGAAACGGTTGATCAACTGGCACCAATGGCAGAAAAAACCAACCAGTTATCTGGGGTGGTCCTGAATATATCTCGTTTGGTGAGTTTACATAGCGCCTCTTTAGATGAGCAAGCTAGAACGAATTTATATCAAAAAACGCAAAAATTACTCGATACTTATCAACAAACAACGCTGGCACTACAAGCCAATGTTGTTGGCTACCAAGATGTTGAACAGGTTCTAGCTGAGGTAGATTCGGCGTCGCACTTATTACTTCAAGCGGTAAGCGACCAATTTGAAATTCGAGAGCAGTGGATTGCTGCGGATACGTTGCAAAAAGAAAAAGTTGATGATTTTGTTAATGAATGGGAGTTCTTTACCGATGACAGCAAAATGTTTATTGAGTCTGTCAGTCCTGACATAGTGTGGCTAGCAGAAGGATTACAAAGTGCAGGCAACATGCTAGGTCGGTCGCTTGAGAAAGCATTTTTTGCTAAGTCTCAACAGCAGCAAGAAGGTTATTTATCAGAAGTTAAAATTCATCATCAAGCCATGCTATCCAAACGTGAGCAAATTACCGCAATTATTCCAGAGAGTAATTTTTCGTTGGTGGGATATTATGATTTGATTGACCAAGCTTTTGAGAAGCAGGGCCTGTTTGCTACTTTGTCTACCAGTATCACGTTGTTAGAAAAACAAAATCAGCAATTAGCTACCATAAATGAAAGAACCGATAATGTACTCGTGTTATTGGAAGAGGCCAGTGCGCTAGTTGGTAGCAAAATTAATCATGCCAAAGTTACCGCGCAAAACAGCAGTAATAATGCGTCTTTGCAAATGGTATTGGTATTGGGTGTCTCGGTAATTATTTCCATAATCGTTATTTGGAGTGTAATAAAAAGCATCAATGGCCCATTAAAACAGACATTGGCTCATTTGAATAAACTAGTTAGTGGTGATTTTTCTGAAAATATAGAGATAAAGTCGCAAGATGAATTTGGCCAAATTGCTCAGCAAATTAACGCATTAACAATACAGCTGAATTCAATTATTGGTGAAGTGGTAAGCAATGCAACGCAATTGGCGAGTGGAGCCGATGCGGGTTTATCATCTAGTGAAACGACTCGTGCATTAATTCGAGATCAAAAGTCTCAAGTTGAGTCGGTTGCCGATTCGGTTGAAGAGATGGAAGCTGGCATCAAAGAAGTGTCAGTTCTTGCTAATAATACTCGAGATGAGATAGATGGAATGTCGCGCTTGGTTAGTTCGGGTCGTGAAGATGTTAAAATTACCCACGATATTGTGATTTCGTTGCAAAAAGCGATGAGAGAGTCAGTTGAAAAAGGTATTCAATTAAAACAGCAGTCGGATGATATCGGTTCAATTCTAGACGTGATTAAGGGCATTGCAGAACAAACTAAGTTACTAGCCTTGAACGCTGCTATCGAAGCGGCAAGAGCCGGTGAACAAGGGCGAGGCTTCGCTGTAGTTGCTGATGAAGTGGGGGCATTGGCGAGTAGCACTCAAGATTCTACTGTTAAAATACGAGAAGTGATTCAAATGTTGCAAGTTTCTTCTGATGAAACCGTCACTATTTTAACTCAAGGAGAGGAGATGGCGTCCACTTGTTTCTCTCAGACTGAAAAAAATGAACAGCAATTGATGCAGATAGATGATGTGTTACAACAAATATTGGATAGTAGCCAGCAAATAGCTAATACTGCTGAAGATCGCTTGAGTATCGCGGCGTTAATTAATTCAAGTATGCATAATATTGTTGATCTAGGTGAAGCCACCAGTAACGAAGCGCTACAAAATCAACAAGCCAGCCAGCAATTAAAAGCGCAGTCAGAACAACAAAAACACAATGTTTCGCAATTTAAGTTGGCATAAACACAAGCTAGACTAAGTTGATATAATCGGCCATGATAACCGTTTAACGCACTGGCTAGAGATTGTTGATGAATACAAATGATTCCATGGAAGCGCTGTTAGATGGCGATGGCAGCTATGTAACTAACAAACGAAATAATCATCAGCAAAATAAATTGCAACCAAGCAATGTATTCGACATTTGCCAAGTGACTGGCGATTTAGCCTATCAAGCTATGATGTTAGAAGCGCATTTGACACCGAAACCCGGATTAGTGGACTGCGATTCTAGTGGTGCGCACAGCGATATGGATATTACAACTTTTGTTGCCAGCTCAAATGCGTTAAAGCCTTTCATGCATCAATTCGTGCAGCGTGGTTACGCTAGCCACAATCTATGCGCAAATCAATTGTTGGCTCAACTACGACCTATCGGAATTGCAGCAGAGCAAGCTATGTTTGCCGCAACGAATAATGTTAATACTCATAAAGGAATGATATTCACACTGGGAGTCATTTGTGGTTCGATAGGTTGGTTGGCTGGTAATGATCGTTCATATAATGTTCAGGAAATAAGGAAAATAATAATACAGTGCTGTGCGAATTTGGTGGCCGATGAATTAACAGAAACGACTAACGTTCCCGTTACCGCTGGTGAGAAGCTATTTCAGAAATACGGTTTAACCGGTATTAGAGGTGAGGCTTCACTCGGATACCCAACTATTTTTGAGTATGGGTTACCCGTTTATCTGCAAAGTTTGTCGCAACAACAAAGCCAACAACAAGCCATGACTCACACCTTGTTTTCGCTAATGGCCAATAATGTTGATACGAATCTCGTTAGTAGAGGTGGATTGCAGGCAATAGAATTGGTTCAAAGTGAATCACGAGCTATTTTGTCTGCCTTACTTAATGGCCACTATGATGTTGATATTTTGCTTTCGCAACTTGAAGATAAATTAGTTGAGCTTAATTTAAGTCCCGGAGGCAGCGCTGACCTATTGGCCGCAACGTGGTTACTGGCTCAATTTACTTCGAATAATCCTACACCTGTAACATGTGATTTAGCTTTATCGCTCTCTGTTCCAATCTAATCGATAATAAATAGTATTTCTCTGTATTGTGTAGGTAGATTGCCGCGGACATTAATACGCGGCTTAATCAAATTAAAGTGCGATTCTGTGTTTTTGCACTTAATCGTTAACTTTTTTCGTTGATTTACCTTATCATACGTATGATAATAATTCTCATTACTGTTATGGGAATTATTATCCAATGTGTTGTAAGCTGGCTATGCGTTATTAATAAGGTAAGTCTTTAACAATAGAGCAGTTTAATAGGGTAGGAAATTTATATTTCTTAAGTGAATATAGACCCTAAAACATTTTCAGTTTAGTTGATCATAGTTGAAGGAATGCGATTATGTTCCTTCTCGCTAAAGGACGAAAAGAAAGTTAATTTTATTATGTATAAATATAAAAATAAAATGCGTTCATATTGCATTGTTGCAAGCTTGTGCGTGTTAACGACGCATCATTTGGCGAATGCGAGCTCTTTAGCTGCGTCAGAAAAGATTGAACAATCTATTGTTAAAAATGCACAAAAAAATCAAATAGTGATCGATGAGAGAGCAGAACATTCGGCTCAGCTTCAATTTGAAATTGATGCACTCAAAGCCGAGATTAAAGGGTTAGAAACTTATCAAACTCATTTAAATAATTTGCTAGACAATCAGAATCAAGAGATGAGTAGTATCGATCGACAGTTAACCGATATTACCGAAACAAGGCAAAGTATTGTGCCGCTAATGTATGAGATGTTAGCGGGTTTAGGTCAGCTAATACAACAAGGTATGCCGATCCAATTCGACGTCAGACAAGCTCGTTTAAATAGTTTGTCTGAACTGATGGTACAAGCCAATGTTAGTGATGCAGAAAAATTTCGACGCATTCTAGAGGCATATCAAATCGAACTTGATTATGTGCAAAAGTTGGATAGTTACGTAAGCAATATCGAAATAGAGGGAGTGATGCGTGAAGTTGAACAACTCTATCTTGGCCATGTTTCTTTTATTGCGCGCAGTTTAGATAAACAAAAATACTGGTTGTGGGTCGATCAGAAACAACAATGGATAGCGTTAGAAGAACCTGTGTTTAGTCAGTTGGATGATGCTTTTTTATTGGCGAATAAGAGAGTGTCTCCGAGCATTCTAACTTTGCCTCTGTCTATACAGGAGGTAAATGATGTTCAATAAATTTATGAGTTCTTTGTTGGTATTTATTCTATTTACTATGACATGCCAAGCAGAAAATAGTGTATTACAAGTAACTAAAGAAGCCAAAAAACAATCACTTATCGATAATAAAGCCAGAGAAACGAGTTTTATAACTAAACAACAACAACTCACGGAATTACGTGACAAACTCTCCGCTCAAAGGGACAGTTTACAAGCCGCGATTGATGAATCTACCGTACGTTTTAGTGACAATGAGCAATTATTAGCAGATAAAGAGAAACAACTTCACTTAGAGTCGGGCAGCCTAGGTGAACTGTTCGGTGTCGTTCGGCAAGAGGCTAAAGCACTGCAAGTTAGCCTGCAAGATAGCGTTCTAAGTATCGATGAATCGAAAGTGTTGGCAGATGTTGACGCCATTATTCAAGCAAAAACGTTGCCCTCTAAACACCAGCTATATTCATTTTGGTCTGCATTTGTTGACCATATTAACAACGGATCGACTATTAGCTCAGTTGATGTCGATGCAGTAAAAGATGACGGTCGATTAGAAAATAAAACGGTTTTACGCATTGGAGCATTTGGTTTAGTTGATGAAACAGGGTATCTAATGTGGTCAGAAGGACACGGTGTTAGACCTTATCTAGTACAACCTCCACTTGCGCCTACCTCTGACACATTCAGTAATGCATCTATTGCTCCTAATGTTATTTCAGTTGACCCTACTGCGGGTCAGTTACTGGATCAATTAGCTCTAACCCCAACGATTTGGCAGAGAGTTGAGCAAGGTGGTGTGATTGGTCAAGTCATTCTTGGACTATTAGTGGTTGGTTTGCTGATTGGTTTGGTGCAAGGTGGCTTTTTGTTTATTAATCGTTACAAAATTAATGCGCAATTGAAAGATAAGCAAACAATTGGCAACAATGCATTGGGTCGAATTCTGGGTGTGTATAAATATGACGAGTCACCAAATGTTGAAGCGCTAGAATTGCGTTTGTATGAAACAATACTAGATGAACAATTGAAGCTTGATCGTGGTCTTTCAATGTTGAAACTATTAGCAGCATTAGCACCTATGTTAGGTTTACTCGGCACGGTTACCGGTATGATAGAAACTTTCCAAGTTATTACCCAGTATGGCAATGCTGATCCTCGTATGATGGCTTTCGGTATTTCTACTGCGTTAGTGACAACTGTATTAGGTTTAGTCTCGGCTATGCCATTGTTATTCATTCATAATGTTCTGACTTCTCAAGCCGAAAGTGTCAGGTCATTATTAGAGAAACAGGGTATTGGTTTGGTTGCAGAGCGCGCAGAACAACAATTGGAGTTGGTGTAACGTGGAACAGTGGGTGAGCTATTTTATCGACTTTTTGCGTAATGATGCTATGGCGCTATTCATGTCTCAGGGCGGTCCCGTTCTTTGGTGGTTAGCTGGGCTCAACATACTATTTTGGTTAATTGCTATTGAACGAGGTTTGTATGTGCTGGTTAGTTTTCCACGTAGACAAAAATTATGGCTCGAAACTTGGTCTTCTCGGCAAGATCATCAATCGTGGTTTGCTCAAAAACAACGAGACTCATGGTTAAATCAAGCACATATGGAACTTTTCCAAAATATAAATTTACTTAGATTAATTATCAGCCTTTTTCCTATGCTTGGTTTACTCGGTACGGTTACTGGTATGATCTCGGTATTTGATGTGCTTGCTGAACAAGGAACATCTCAACCTCGATTAATGGCGGCAGGGATCTCAATGGCAACGTTACCAACTATGGCTGGTATGGTTGCCGCTCTTGCGGGCATGTTTTTTTACTCTCAATTACTGTCAGCAATAGAGAAAAAAGAAGTACATTTAGAAAAATTAATGAGGAGCCGTTTATGAGACTTGGGCACCGAAGAAAAACTCAAGATGAAGCACAGATAGACATGACTTCTATGTTAGATATTGTATTTATCATGTTGATATTTTTTATTGTTACTAGTTCATTTGTTAATGAATCTGGTGTTGAGGTCAATAGGCCACAAGCCACTAATTCGGTCAGTAAAAAAGAGGCCAGTATTTTTGTTGCTATTACCGAGAACAACGACATTTATATTGACAAACGGCTAGTGGATAAAGAAAGAGTACAAGCAACGTTAGAGCAGTTATTGACTGAAACAAACAGTCCTTCATTAGTTGTGCAAGCCGACGAACTGGCATTTAACGGTACAGTTGTTTCCGTGTTAGATGCCGCTAAAGGGGCGGGTATTGTCAATATTGCATTAGCAACAGAGAATAATTAGATGCGTCGTTTTATCATCGCTTTTCCATTCGCCGTGGTGATAAGTTATTGCCTTGTTGGCATTATGGTGTGGATTGTTGATTTAAATGCTACTGCACAACAACCTAAATCGGAGCCATTGCAGTTTGATATTTTTATGCACGAAGTGGAAGAGTCAAGTGAAAGAAAAAGCCGAACATTGCCATCGCCGCCAGAAGAAACGATGCAACCACCAGAGAAAGCCTTAGTTCAACCTGAGCCAAAGACCAGTATCGAAACACCGGCTATTGAACCTGTTCCAGATATAAAGTTGGATGTGTCTGTGGCCGAGATGAATTTGGCAGTCAGTATACCGACTAGCGTACCAACACCGGTAAGTGATGTGTCGACTCCTGTTCAAGGCACGGAGTTATCTAATGTAGGTGAGATTAAGCAGCTGACCCCGATTAAACGATCTGTACCTGTTTACCCAAGAAAAGCCTTACAGCGAAGAATAGAAGGGTTTGTATTGCTTTCGTTTGATATTGACCGTCAAGGTAAACCAACAAATATTAAAATAGAAGACGCGCAACCGCGAAATATATTTAACAGAGAAGCACTTAAAGCGTTACGAAAGTGGTCATATACCCCATTGATTATAAACGGAGAAGCGCAACAAAGGACTGGTCAACAAGTTAAGTTGGAGTTTAAAATTCAATGATTGATTCTAATACTGTCACACCTAATGTTTTTATGTATAGCCGAAAATTGGTGTTATGGTTTTTGTTGCTACTGTTGACGTCAGTTGCACAGGCGCAAGATTTGTCTTCATCTACTGTTCGCCAAGTTCAACGTGCTTATGAATTACAATTAGAAGAACAACTCCAACAAGCCATTGATATATTAACTGCTAGGCAGCCAAGTCGGCGCTACGATCAAGCTTATGTCTCTAGAATGTTAGGTGGCTTGTATTGGCAAACTCAGCAGGTTAAACAAGCAATAGTTTCACTTACTACAGCAATCGACTTAAAGCAACTTGACCCTGAACAGCAACGAGACACCGTACGTATGTTAGCTGATATTCTTCTCAGTAATGAGCAATACCAATCTGCAGAGCAACGTTATCAATCTTTACTTACTCAGTATCAGGAAGCTAACGATTTACAGTTAATCTGGTTGCGTTTGGCGCAAGCACAGTATCAACAAAAAAAATGGCCACAGGTAGAGAGTTCGATAACAAAACATCAAAAATATCTCAAAATGACGCAGTCAACTATTGCTATTAGTGCTTTAAATTTACTATTGGCCGCACAAATTGAACAGAGTAAATGGCAGGCTGCGATTGCAACTGTAAGAACGTTACGAGACCGTCAACCTACAAATAGTATGTGGTGGTATCAATTAATCTCTCTTAATTTACACATAAAAAATAATGCCAAAGCGTTGGTGATCATTCAACAAGCAGAACGTGCGGGAATCAAATTGAATGAACAATATTTCGTCATTTTAGCTCAATTGTACGCTGAAGCTGGTGCACCTTATAAGGCGGCACAAGTTTATGCAAGACTCGATAATCTTGATGGACGAGTCTCTCAATTGGAGCAACAAGCGCTTTACTGGCAAGCAGCAAAAGAGTGGTCACGTGCAGAGGACACTTGGTATAAAGCAGCACAATTAGACGCTAAATATTACTGGCAACATGCCTTGGTTCTGATAAAAGAACGAGAATATCAACAAGCAATTGCCAGCTTAAACAACATCGCTAAACCAACGGCTCAAGTACAATTAGCTAAAATTCAGGCTTTTGTTGGTTTAGATAATAATCAACAAGCTTTAAGCATTGCCAAGAATCTGCATAAAACCAACCCTAGTTCAGAAAGTTTAAACTGGATTAAATATTTGAGCGCCAATGAGTCTTTATCTAGTGAGTAAGTGGGTTAATCGGGTGTGTTTTTCAGTAAAAAACGCTAGACTGTAGCGCAAATAATTATCTGTACAATATAATTCACCGAATAAGCTCATAGTTGTTCATTCGGTGTTAGCAGTTGACTCACTTACTAGAGATGAACGATGTCATTTTCTAAGCTTGGATTAAGCGATCCTATTTTAAAAGCAGTAGCCGAACTCGGTTACAAAACGCCAACCACGATTCAAACACAATCGATACCAGTAGTCCTCGAGGGAAAAAGCTTAATTGCCGCCGCCCAGACTGGTACAGGTAAAACCGCAAGCTTTGTTTTGCCTATCTTAGATAGATTAAGCCAAGGGACGACACAAAAGAAAAAACGTTTTCGTGCGTTGATTCTAGTACCGACTAGAGAGCTAGCAATACAAGTACAGAAAAGTATCGTTCAATATGGTCAACATCTTGGTTTAACATCCCTTGCAATGTACGGTGGAGTTGATTACCAACCACAAAAACAAGCGTTAATTGATGGCGTCGATATTGTAGTCGCAACACCGGGACGATTGATCGATTTGTATGGCCAACATGCGATCTATTTTGAAGAAGCTGAAACGTTAGTATTGGATGAAGCAGATAGAATGTTGGATATGGGTTTTATTGAAGACATCAATAAAATTATCGCTCGTTTACCTAATGACATTCAAAACTTGTTATTTTCGGCGACTATGTCAAATCCAGTACGCGAATTAGCAAGAAGTGCAATTCACGACCCAGTAGAAATTTCGATTGCTAAGCACTCGGCTTCCAAAAGTAATATTAAGCAGTGGTTAGTAACAGTGGATAAAGATAAGAAATCGGCGTTACTTAGCCAACTTTTGACAGAAAATAGTTGGCCACAAGTGCTGATATTCATTGAAACCAAGCATGGGGCTGCAAAATTAGTGTCTCAATTAGAGAAACGAGGCATTGCTGCAGAAGCTTTTCATAGTGGGCGTAATCAAGCTTCTCGAGCACGCGTTTTTGAAGAATTTAAAAACGGTTCAGTTAAGTATCTTGTTGCTACCGGAGTGGCGGCTCGAGGCTTGGACATTGACGAATTACCATGCGTTATCAATTATGATTTACCGTATCCAGCGGATGAATATGTTCATAGAATAGGAAGGACAGGCCGCGCAGACGCACAAGGGGAAGCAGTTTCCCTTGTATCAAAGGACAATTTCAAAAATTTATGCATGATTGAAAGTCGTCTTGGCCATCTTATTGAAAGAAGAGTTATTGACGGTTTTGTGCCCAAAAAAGAAGTGCCAATTTCAGTTTTGAATTATGTTCCAAAACATAAAAGAGAGCAGACGGACCAGTGATTCAAGATGATTTTTACTAGTGATGTAGTTCACAAAATCTGTTAGAATTGGCTAAAATTTGGAAAGCTGGTTAATCACCAGCTTTTTTGTGTCCTTAAGAAAATAATTAGGTGTCCTGTGCTAACAACTGCAAATATCACCATGCAATTTGGCGATAAGCCTCTGTTTGAAAATATCTCCATTAAATTTGGTAACGGTAATCGCTATGGTTTAATTGGTGCCAATGGTTCTGGAAAATCGACTTTTATGAAGATTCTTGGTGGTGAGCTCGAACCATCAGCTGGTACCGTTTCTTGTGATCCAAATGAAAGAATGGCGAAGTTAGGTCAGGATCAATTTGCCTTTGAAGAGTTTACGGTTGTTGACACTGTCATTATGGGGCACAAAGAATTATGGGCGATTAAAGAAGAGCGTGACCGTATTTATTCTTTACCTGAAATGTCTGACGAAGATGGTATGAGAGTAGGCGACTTAGAAACAGAATTTGCTGAAATGGACGGTTATTCAGCTGAAGCACGAGCAGGCGAACTGCTATTAGGTTTGGGCATCTCAGAAGAACAACATTTTGGTTTGATGAGTGAAGTGGCTCCTGGTTTGAAAGTTCGAGTTTTGCTGGCGCAAGTTTTGTTCGCTGAACCTGAGATCATGCTACTTGATGAACCAACCAACAACTTGGACATGCACACTATTGCTTGGCTTGAAGAGATTTTGTTAGCCCGTAACTGCACCATGATTATTATCTCGCATGATCGCCATTTCTTAAATACAGTTTGTACTCACATGGCTGACTTAGATTACGGTGAACTGCGCATGTTCCATGGTAACTATGATGAATACATGATTGCAGCCGAGCAAGCTCGCGAACGTTTACAAGCTGATAATGCCAAGAAAAAAGCGCAGATGGCAGAGCTACAAACCTTTGTTAGCCGTTTTTCAGCCAATGCATCTAAAGCAAAACAAGCTACATCTCGTCAAAAGCAATTGGATAAAATTCAATTGGATGAAGTAAAACCGTCTAGCCGTCAATCCCCCTTCATTCGTTTTGAGCAAGAGAAAGAATTGTTCCGAAATGCATTAGAAGTAGACGGTTTAAAGCAAGGTTATGGCGATAACATCTTGTTTAATGGCATCGATTTAATGGTAGAGGTTGGGGAGCGCGTTGCGATTATTGGTGAAAATGGTATTGGTAAATCTACTTTACTTAATACATTAGCCAGTGCAATGGAACCGATGGACGGAATGATTAAGTGGTCTGAAAATCATAACATTGGTTATTATGCACAGGATCATGCGCATGACTTTGCCGAAGATCTTACCTTGTTAGATTGGATGAGTCAGTGGAAAAAAGAAGGTGATGATGAGCAAGTCGTTCGTGGCATCTTGGGACGTATGCTGTTTTCGCAAAATGACATCAAGAAATCGGTTAAGGTTATTTCTGGTGGTGAGCAAGGCCGCATGTTGTTTGGTAAGCTTATCATGCAAAAAGCCAATATTTTGCTAATGGATGAACCAACAAACCACATGGATATGGAGTCTATTGAGGCACTTAACCTTGCGCTAGAAAACTACAAAGGAACATTATTTTTCGTTTCTCATGACCGTCAGTTTGTTTCATCTATTGCTACCCGTATCATTGAAATTACTAAAGAAGGTGTTAGTGATTTCCATGGTAGCTACGAAGAGTATCTAAATAAGTTGGGCGTGAAAGGTTAATATTTCTGCCAGAGAAGGGCTGTAAGCTCTTCTCTTTAGCGGACACACACCACAACAGTGTATACAATGTCTACAAGGACCATGCTTACAAGGACAGTCCCGCATAACAAAGTCAGTGCACAACGGTTTTACGTAATCGTAAAAAGTGCTTACAAGGACAGTCCCGCATAACAAAGCCAGTGCACAACGGTTTTACTTAATCGTAAAAAGTGATTGTAGAAAAGTAGGTCATTTTTTTGTGTAAAAGGAGTGTATTTAGGAACTAGTAAGTGAGCAAAAGCGATAGTGAATAGAGTTGCACTTAATAAGAAGCATGATGATACAGATCGCCCTGAAAGATATATTTAATCTAGCCGAAGAAGGTGAATTCTTGTCTTTTTCATATGATATTTTGCATTTGAGACATGTCGATGACAACCAATCGCAGTTATACGTAATTGTTCCAATTGACTAATTGCTTTGTTCCATGTGTCTGAGTTTACATCTAAACGTTCTAAAATATTAGGTAAAATGGTTCTTAAGACTATCTTTCCAGGACGATATTGTCGTGCTGTCCAATCAATAAGATCAAGGTAATCCATTAATTTTATAGGGATTCCGTGAGATATTTTGTTGACTTGATTTCCGAGCAACGGATATAAAAACGGAGTATCTTGGTATTGTCGCTTTAATTCGACGATTCTGGTTTTGATGGAAGTGAATTCAGATTCTTCAGGCGTTTCAGCTTCTCCCACCCTCAGTGGATTAAGGTCGACATAGGCCATGGCTGCAACTAACGCTTTTTCGTCTAATAAGGCTTGGCTTTTAAAACGGCACTCCCAAAAGTGTCCTTTGCAGTCATCTTCTTTGTTAGCTCGCACAGCAATTTCGTAGTTTAGTTCTTTCATAAACCAACTTATATCCCAGAGTCGATTACGCCAAGAATCTATAATTTTTAAACATGATTTTTTTTCTGTATTGCTGATGGCTTGATTTGTTAGCCAACGTTGTATCAAAGCGGGTGGTTTATGATTTACTAGCCAGCGATGTGCAACTTCAATAGATGATAACGTTAAAGCTTTGTCTCTATTAATATGAAGAACCAAATGATAGTGATTACTCATAATTGCATAGGCGCAAACATCGATACAATAAAGCTGAGCGAGAGATTTAATTTTACCTTCTACCCAGGAGCGACGATGCTCATAACTCTTTTGACTATAGGGGTCGATACCACATAAAAAGCTACGTCTTACACATCGTGAAACACAGTGGTAATAAGGTGTTGATTCAATAGAAACCAATTGCTTACGTGCTGTTGTCATGTTTTTATTTATCTCCATTTTTATCGAGCAGAGATAGTTAAAGTATCGTATTGAATGTGGTTGGCTAGTGGGTGTAGATAGAATTTAGAAGAAGTAGCAATAAAATCATACTTTCTTCATACTTTGAGGTGTATGTCCCTTTAACTGTTCCCTTTAACTCTTGCGGTGTGTGTCCTTTTGGTTTTTTGTTTTGACAATCAAAAAGAGCCAAGGAAATAGGCATGCAATGCCCACTTTCTTGGCTCTTCTTTTGACGCTCTTTTGCAAGAGTATATGTATTTACATAACGATAGCTAAAACTGTTGAAACAGAAAGAACAACCAATCCCGCTAATCTAAATAAAAGAGGGGCTTCATTCATTTCAGTTAGTTCACTTTTTCTCCAAGTTTTTAGAGCGTCTCTTAAATCATTATTTACTGTCATGTTATTCACCTTTAAATGCATTGCCAATCTTGTTTAAATACATTGTATATACGTTGTATTTCGAATGCAACCCATTTATGTAACTTTTATTTTACTGTTGCGAACAAGATGATCTTTTGATCTGGCAATCTTCAATAAAGGATCTTTTTTTTCGGAAATAAATATCTAGCAAAAAAATAGCTATTTTAAATTCAATGAGTTAAGTAGAAGCTACAATTTGAGTGAAATAGTAGAGCACACGCTTTATGGTTTGTGCTCTGTTTTGTGCGGCAGAAACTTATTTTTAGCAAATCGTAGAAAGGAACAGCTTCATCTGGTTTTGTAAATCGTGAGATAAGGCCATTGTATCAATACTAGTAAATTCGCCTCTGTCTACAATAAGTTTACCGTTGATAAAACTAAAATGAACGTTCATTGGTTCACCGCAAATTACAGGGGACAGTCTACGGTCGTGAACAGTATTTACTCTTAAGTCATCAATACGATAAAGAACGATGTCCGCTGCGTAACCGACTTTAATTTGGCCTGTTTTGAGGCCGAGAATTTTTGCTCCATTCTCGCTACCCCATTTAATTACTTTTTCTACAGATAAGCTTTCCGCACCATGTTGCGAGCGTTGGAGTAGCCAAGCTAAGTTGAGCTCTTGTAGCATTGAACCAGATTCGGCTGAAGCAGAGCCATCTACGCCTAAAGAAACCACCATACCTGCGTTATCCATCTGGTGAGCTGGTGCAATACCACTGCCTAGTCGACAGTTTGAAGTGGGGCAGTGCGATATTCCAGTTTTGCTTTGTGCTAGAGTTTGTATCGCTTGTTCATCGGCTTTAACCAAATGGGCAAACCAAACATCTTCTCCCAACCAATTACAGCTTTCAGCGTAGTCGACCGCGCTTAATCCATGTTTTTGCTGTGCTTGCTGTTCATCAAAGCCAACTTCTAATAAGTGTGAATGCATTTTCAACTGATGACGACGAGCAAAATCTGCCAGAGCAATTAATTCATTTTTTGATGAAGAATGAATGAGACTAGTTGGTGCCACGCAAAGTCGTTTCATTGAGAAAAGGCTTGAATCATGTTGACGTTTAACGGTTTCTGTCATTCTAGTCATCACGCAATCTAACGACTCTGGTTGTAAATTTAGGCTTTTCATTCCTTTGTGGTTACCGGCTGAAGTCGCGCTCCCTCGGCATAAAGTAAAGCGAATACCTACATCCTCAGCAGCTTGCCATACCGCTTCTTCGATCTGTTTAGACACGTTAGCATGATACAAATAATGGTGGTCTGCGCAGGTGGTAGTACCAGACCGGATTAATTCATAAAAACCGAGTTTTGCGGATAAATACATTAACTCAGCAGGAATTTTGGGCCAAAAACGGTAGGGAACCGCTGCTAACCAATCACCTAAACCTTTATTCAATCCTTCGGGTACACCTTTTAAAATCGATTGCGCTAAATGGTGATGGGTATTTACAAAACCAGGGTAAGCCACACAATTCTTGGCATCTATAATTGTTTCATGCTTTACAGTTGATGGAATAAGGTTTTGACCTATTTCGCAAATAATCTCGTCATGAATGCGAATATCTTTTGCTGCTGTCTGTTGGTCTAATGGCTCGTTTACATAGATTGAATCGGCATTTTTAATCAGGTATTGCATGATAAGACTCCTTTTTGAGCAATGTCCTGGGAGTCCCTGACCGCTTATACTCACATTAAAATAATAAAAAATGATGCCTGAATAACTTAAAACATCGATGTTACAAACGTTAGTTCTAGTGCAATAACTAAGCCAAACAGAAATCAGAACACTGACGTTGACCACTATATCGATTAACAACCGATTTACAGAAGAAATACATTGGCATTAAAGTGCACTAAATTGGCATGTTATATTTTTGGTAGCACTACTATGGTGCAAATTAAAGGGATGATGAAGCTATTTAATTGGATCGGAGTAGTGAAAATGAAGTACGGAAACGCATTCATAATATTGCGTGGCTTATTAATAGTGGCGGACGACAGATGGAATCTATCGATGATGTAAACAAGATATTTCACGATGGCATACAGTTTGCTAAATAAATATTACCATTGTGAATGAATTGTTATTTATTTGTTCAAATACTGAACGATGGAAAAAGCTGTAATCATTACAACCTCAGATTAAAAAATACAGAGTAGAAGCGGTATCTTGATTTCAAGGACAAGAATTAAATCAAGAGAGACATTGCTCGCAACAGCCGGAAAGAAAGCTGCAAGTGCAGCCCGGATGGGCGTGAGAGCAAGCGTCACATTCGTTCTTTCCAATGTTTAGATATTAAATTGTGAAAGGAATCATCAATATGTTAAAGACTCTAAGCTCAAGTTTTCTATTAACCGCGTTAAGCTTTTCATCTTTCGCGGCAGATAAAGTCAATTTCCAGTTAGACTGGTTACCAGGCGGAGACAAAGCGCCGGTATATGTTGGAATTGATCGAGGCATGTTTGAAAAATATGACTTAGAAGTTTCAATCAATCAAGGACGTGGTTCAACCGAAGCTATAACCAAATTAGCCACTGGAATTTCTGATGTTGGCATTGCTGATATTTCCGCATTATTAGTAGCAAAAGCGACAAATGATGTGGCTGTCTCTGCTATTTTCTCTCAATTTAGTCAAGCTCCACACGCTTATTTTATTGTCGACGATGGTTCGGTAAATTCGTTTGCTGATGTTAAAGGCAAAAAAGTGGCCACTTCTCCATTTACTTCTTCAAACTTATATTTGCCTCTTATTCTTAATCAAAGCGGTTTGACTGAAGACGATATTCAATTAGTTAAAGCCGATCCTGGTGCGCTTGGGCCAATGCTAGTTACAGGGAATACCGATGTGGTGATCTCATGGTTAACCAGTAAAGACCGTCTTATCAGCCAAGCTCAACAAGCGGGAAAAACACTGAAAGTAATGCCTTGGCATGAGGCTGGCTTAGAGCAGTATGCTACTGCTGTTATTGCAAGTGACCGTTTTCTTGCTGAACGTCCCGATGTTGCAAAGCGCTTTCTAGCGGCTTACGCAGAAGCGGTTGAATACACATGGGCGAACCCAACAGAAAGTGCAGAATCAATACATAAAATAGTACCAGAAGTCGATGTACAAGTAGCAAAAGATACAATCTCATCGATTCATAACTTGGTTTATAACCCAATAAGTGATGCAAGTGGTGTTGGTCAATTCGATCCTAAACATCTTGCTTCTACTTGGAAATGGACGTCAGCAGCACAAGGAATTGATGAAAATAGTTTCGATCCAGAAACCGCACTTAATCGAGGCTTCGTATTGGAGGCTAAGTAATGACCAAATTTGTTGAATTCGAACAAGTTTCACATACGTACATCACGGATCAAGGCAAAGCGGTTCCCGCTTTGCAAGATGTGAATTTTAGTATTGATAAGAATCAGTTTATCGCTGTTGTTGGGCCTTCTGGTTGTGGCAAGTCAACGTTGTTGCGTTTGTTGTCTGGGCTTATTCCTGCTTCCGAAGGCAAGGTCTCTGTTTTTGGCCATCAAGTTGTTGAGCCTAGAGATGATGTTGGTATTGTTTTTCAAAAACCAACGTTACTACCGTGGCTCAGTATTCTCGATAACGTATTGTTTCCTCTTAAGCACAAATATAATTATGTCAGTGAGAAAGACACAGCTCGTGGTATAGAGCTGATTAATATGGTTGGATTAGGTGACTTTCTTACTCAACGACCCGACGAACTGTCAGGCGGAATGCAGCAGCGCATCGGTATCGCTCGAGCGTTACTGCTTGATCCTGAAATACTAATTATGGATGAACCTTTCTCAGCGTTAGATGCATTAAGTCGTGAAGAGATGGGGTTTGAGTTGCAGCGTATTTGGCAAGAGAAACCAAAAACAGTGCTATTCATTACTCACTCGATTTCTGAAGCAGTATTGCTCGCGGATAAAGTGTTAATAATGAGTTCAAGACCGGGAACTATAGCTGAAGAGTTGGATATTGAATTAGACCGACCAAGAAATATTGAGACTATCCATAATCCTAAGTTTGCTGACTATACCTCGATTATTCGTAAACACATTTACCAACCTCAACCAAAAAAAATGGGTGATTCTAGCTCTCATCTGAAAACGGTTGCGTAGGACGATTATATGAACAGATCAATACGTAAGTATATGCCAGCGCTTACATTAGCATTATTGTTGCCATTTTGGGAGCTGATATGTTTTGTGGCGAGTATTCCGGTCTATATTTTTCCAGCTCCAAGCGATATATATGAGGCCTTAGTTGGTGTGGAATTATCTCGTTGGTTAGGACATTTATGGGCGACGCTGCATATTGCTATAGCTGGGTTTATTATTGCTATTGTTGTGAGTATTCCTATTGCGATAGCTATGGTTCGTTCTGATTATTTAAAACGGACTATTTACCCATTATTAGTGATTATTCAGTCGACTCCAGTTGTGGCCATTGCACCGTTACTGATTGTCATATTAGGCACAGGAGACGCGCCGAGATTAGCTATTACTTTTTTAATTACTTTTTTCCCTCTGGTTGTCGCGGCAACGACTGGCATGGAAGCAACACCAAAAGAATTAATTGAGTTGTCTAAATCGTTGCGGGCGAAACCGAGCAGAGAGATATGGCAAATCCGATTACCTTACGCTATTCCTTATATTTTTAGCGGTTTGAAGGTGGCGATAACATTAGCGATTATCGGTGCGGTTATTGCCGAATTTGTGGCAGCAGAAAAAGGCCTGGGTTATTTTATTCAGTTTTCTACCTCGTATTTTAAAATACCACAAGCTTTTGCTTCACTATTCTTATTATCGATTATTAGTTTGCTTTTGTTCCAAAGCATAAAAGTGGTTCAAAAATTATTTTTTAGCTGGAGCATCGGGAAATGATTAGATAAACCTTTAGAGGAGTAGAAGCGGCAAATCGGATCGATTGGCATTGCTCCATTCAATTAGTATTTAATGAATTGGAGATATTATGAGTTATGGACTTGATGAACTAAATTTTGAAACAACAATTGGTGACTTTGGCGGTATTGATAATGATCGTGAAATACCTGTTATTGATCTTAGTGATTTTGATCATCGCCGAGAGGAGATAAAGGAAGCGTTGTGGGATGCAGCAACAAAAGTGGGATTCTTTCAATTAAGTAATCATGCCATACCCATTAGTCTGATACAAAACGCGTTTTCTCAATCTGCTCAGTTTTTTAGCCAAAAAATGGAGATTAAAGAGTCGGTGTCTTTACTCGAAGGGGAGAATGCAGGTTGGGAGTATAAAAGCCAAGTTCGCCCTTCAACGGGAACACCAGATGAAAAAGAATCCTATCAAATAACCCTACCGAAAATGGTAGGGTTATGGCCCGATCAAGCGTTGTTACCTATTTTTCAACCGGTTTTACTCCATATGGAGCAGCAAGCTTGGAAGTTAGGTATGGATATATTGTCATGTTTCGCTGAAAAACTGGGTATGGATAGTGATTTTTTTACTACTGCACACGATAGACAGTCGCAGCAATATCAATCGACTTTACGACTAATTCACTATTTACCATTACTAACCAATCAACCGCCAGCAAAAGGGATTTGGCGTGCAGGTGCGCATACGGATTTTGATTGTCTAACAATGGTTTTTCAACAAAATGGCGAAGGAGGCCTTCAGGTCTGTCCTGGTAAAGATACATCACTTAACACTGCCAGCTCAAATTCCATAAATGCTTGGACGGATGTTGAGCCTCGTATCGATCTCATTACATGTAAT
This sequence comes from Vibrio sp. TH_r3, assembly GCF_033101115.1. Lineage (NCBI taxonomy): Bacteria > Pseudomonadati > Pseudomonadota > Gammaproteobacteria > Vibrionales > Vibrionaceae > Vibrio > Vibrio sp. TH_r3. The sequence goes on from NZ_JAWMPW010000003.1 coordinate 253,664, forward strand.
ATTGGCGATATGTTGATGAGATGGAGTGATGATAAATTGAGGTCAACATTACACCGAGTGCGAATGCCAAATGAGATAGAAGGCAAAAAGGCTCGTTATAGTATGGCATTTTTTTGTCAAGCTAATAAAGATCAACTTATCCAAGGGCCACTCAAAAAGTATCAAGCGATAACAGCGAGTGATTATATAAAGCAAAGAATACAAGCAAATTTTAAAGAGTAACTATGCTCGTCATTTTTTGTTTAAAGTTGAATCAAATTGAAGTGCATGATTCTCTATTCTTTTATAGATCTCTGTAAGTGAAGCTAACACGATGCTTTCATCATCTTGAGGTAAACATAACTCTAGTTGTTGTAAAATGGTTTTGTGTTGCTCGATATGTTCAGCTGTCATATTAAGTTTAAATTGCTTACTTACATTTACTTCGTTTTGAAAATGTTGTCTGACCAACTCTATCAGTTTCGGTATTTCGGTTTTGATGTTTTGTGGGGCATCTACCATAGATTGAATCATTTGGTCAATTTTCTGGTGATCTTGATCAATTTCATCGATACCAATCGTTAGCAAACTGTACTTGGCATTGGAATATTCATCGGAAAAAGTGATGCTACCTCGCTTCACATTTTTCGAGTTATACATTGCATTATCTGCGGCCAGTAACACGGAGTGTGCGCTATGTAAATCGGCTTGAATAACATGAACACCAATACTGCAATCAACTTGCAAGGTAAGTCCGTGGGTTACAATTGGTTGTTTAATAACGTTTTGAATCTTAATAGCTATTTGTTTGGTCGTTAGTTTTGCATTGTCGATGGGACCAGACACATTAGTTGCTAACACTGCAAATTCATCACCGCCCAATCTAGCGACAGTGTCATCATTCCTGCACAGCTTATTTAAACGATCAGCAAGCTCAATTAAAACCTTATCGCCAATGTAATGGCCGTACTGATCATTAATCGGTTTAAATCCGTCAAGGTCAAGGTATATTAGTGCACCAAACTGATTGGTTGTCGCTAAATCTTCTACTAGTTCCTTTAATTTTGTATCAAACTTACGACGATTATATATATTGGTTAATTGATCGGTGTTAGATTCAATTTTGAGCTTCGTTTGGGCTTCTTCTGTGTAACTTAACAATACAAATACACCGATAATAGCCGAGAATGCTGGCCAGATAATCTGTGAATACATGCTCGAACGTGCAAATATTTCCGGTGATGCTTCCATTAATACAGAACGACCTATAATGACAAATGCCATTAAAACATATGTGTAAGCGATAATATAATCAGAAGGATGACGGTTCTTCTTTAGCTTTAAAAACATGAAGCTAATTGACCAAAAAGCGATCGGTACAAATAAGCTGCTGATATGCAGATATTGAATCAGGGTACCTTGAGTGATGAAATAGAGTTGTGCTGCACAATTTAAGCTAAAACAAGCAGCGATAATTGCCCATGGTGTTTGGGTTAACGTGCGGCTACAAGCAAACAGCACCATTCCCCATATAAAGGTTGTTGATGTGATTGCAGAAAGAATTTCTAGTAATTCAGTAACTTCAAAAACATAAATGAACCAACTTACAAAATTGGCAAAAAAAGAAACCACAAAATAGATGATAGATCGGGAGCTTTTATCTATTTTTTTTATTTGTGTGCCGGCGAAAGCGAACACCAAGTTAACTAGGGCAACGCTGCAAAAATAGGCTTGTTCTAAGTTCACTGCGATGTACTCCATGTACTGTGTAGAAGATACCCTGATTTACACCCCAAATTTTACAGAAATATGAAACAGAGATCAATTGCATATTGAACCAAGATCACAAAATTAGGAATTAATGTATATTAATTTATTTTTTGAGATGGTGGTCACGTCGGCTATCTATTGGTTAATATGAGGAGCTTACTTAGCATTTTAAGCATTCTGAGCTAAGAGAAGTTGAGGTTAGAAGTAAATAGAGGAGAGTAGTCGGTTGGTTATATAAAATAGTGATATTCTGTATCGAGTATATACCTTTACACTCGATTGCTAATAGCATGTTGTCATATGACGTATAGATATCACTATTGAATTTGAAGTAGTGGTGCTTGTTTCGCTAATTTAGTTACCGATGGGCTTGTTATAAATTCGTTCAGCTTTGGTATTATTTACTTTTGCTATTATTGTGAAGTTTTTCGGTGTTTGTTTCGCGGCACTGTTGGAACCAAAATCGCTTACGGCCAATTGATCGTGACATAGTAAATCCTTAAATATTTGTTAATTAAAGAGTAGTGCATACTTATCGTTAATATACTTACTTCTTAGTATTAGTTTGTGGTCTATTATTTATAATGAGATAAGAATAACAATCATGACACATTCAAACAAAGAAGTTTGGAATGTCTATTTATTCGGTTTTTCGATATAAATTAATATTTAATAGCAGCGAAAGCATGTATATGAGAACCAATCTCAAATTCTTATGCGTTTGAACTACTATAAAATTTCCTGTCATTTTAAAGACAGATCCGTTCTTGGCTCAATTCATGTTATTTTAGGTGCTTGAAAAATCACATAACAATGAATAATTGGAATTATTTAAGATGATGAAGTTAAGGGAAACACTGAGGATTACAACAATTATGCAGATATTCTAAGGTTTGACTTTTACTAAATTTCACTAATAACTCTGAGCAACAGAGTAGCGAGGAGAATACACTAATTTATTCGATTGTAAAGATTTATTCTAAATTTCTGTCCGAGCATCGTTGTTGTCTGATTGTTCAATCAATATGCTCGTATTCATGTTAGGCTGAGCTTACTATATATAATGTTTAAAGAGGGGCTATGAAAGAACATGAATTTTTCACGAAATTGAATGATGCTATCTTGTTTAATTTTGAACGTTTCAATCTATGGGAAAGAGCATTTCTTACCAATTTATTAGATAAAGTTATGTTTAAAGAAGACATCTCAATTAAACAAAAACAGAGAGCTATCACAATCATTGAAAAACGTTCAAATACTAAGCCTAAACAACGCAGTGTTAACCGAGATCCAAGATAGCAACACATGAGTTACTATCTTGATTTTGCTTGTCTGCGTTTATTCATAAGCCGCTTCTAAATGGTTTTCGCTTAATGAATTGTCATTATTTGTTATGCTTCCGACCAGATTGTCTGTAAAATTTTGTTGATGTTTGATATTGCTTGTTAATGTATAGAAATTTCGTCTATTTCTCGCTAGTCGAATGTATTTCAACCAAGTTCGTTCTAATTTAGTTTTGGCTTTAACCGGGTTTTTGATCACTTTTAGAAAGTGTTTTTCTTCTGCGTTTAATGGCTTAATATCACCTGATTCTAAAGCCAGTAATGTCTGCCCATAGGTCGTCAGTAAAAAATCTTCTTCTAACGTAAAGTCACCGGACTTACCGAAACCACGTGGAAATACCTTGTTATCGTTGAAGCGTTTTTCGCCGATTCTAATTTTTGTTTCAATCATTTTTCTATCCTCAAAAAGCGTAAGCAAGCTCTGTAGAATGAAAGGTATTTTGTATCTTGACAAAAATACAACAAATAATTTTAGTCTCAACCATAAATTATTTTTGTGTAATTTTTACTACATTTTTAATAACAATTTTTAATTGTTTCAATAAAAATTATTTCGTTGATTAAACAGAAAATGTCTTACATTATTGATGAGAGTCTCTATAATTCGTCTTCCTTTGTACGATAGATGTTTAACCCCAACGTAACTTAAGCCTCTGGGTATTGAGTTTGTAAGGTTTTATGTATTTAAAAATCATATGGCTAGAGGTTTTATTGTTCAAAATTCCACTCGTTTACTATTTAGTGAGTTAAATTGTTTATGCTTGAGATTCAAATACCACCTAAAGTGCTTGTTACGTTTATTTTAATATCTGTCGTATTGATATTTAAATACTTGTGGATTGCGGCCATTAGGCATAATAACTATCCATTGCAGGAGAAACATAAAAACTGGATTAGTGTTGCTAGAAACGTAAGTAATCTCATTTTAGTTATTGGCATTGCAGTGGTTTGGTTATCTGAATTACAAAATATTGCGATTTCGGTTGCCGCCTTTACCGTTGCAATTGTCATTGCAACAAAAGAGTTATTGCAATGTTTTCTCGGCTTCTTTGCATGGATGACCAATCGCCCTTTTCGTGTCGGAGATTGGATTCAAGTTAATGATCATTGTGGTGAAGTAGCGAGTGTCGATTGGGTGAAGTTTCGGTTACTAGAGGTGGATTTAGACAACGGATATGCCTATACAGGTAAGTCTATTACGATAATGAATAGCGTTTTACTTGCTCAACCGGTAACCAACTTAAACTTTATGCGGCGTTATGTTATGCATAGTTTTTCGATTGTAAGAGGTAATGAAGTAAACTTATTTGAGTTGAAGCAATCGATAATGGATACCATTGAAACATTGATTAGCCCTTTTCAAGAGGTAGCATCGAGGTATTCTAATTTGATCAGTAAACGTTTGGAAATTGAGGCAACTTCTAGCGAACCATTTATTGATATTCATACTACGGATGTGGGTAATCAGGTTATTTCAATTACGATTTTTTGTCCTACTGAAGAAGCTCATTCACTGGAGCAAGAGATCACTGAACGCTTTATGGGTTTTTGGTATCAGAAGAAACAACAGACTTCAAATAAGCCCACTGAGTGAACCAGCCTATTTAATTGGCAATATTGAATTTAATGGCTATCAGTGTTTTCAATTTCACTAAAAGCGAATTGAATTTGTTCGGAGGAAAATCCTTTACGACTTAACATTGCGTAAGCTTTTCCTCGTTCTTTGTGATCATTAATATTGTATTTTTTTCTAATTAGTTGTTGTAAACAGGTGTCAAAAAAGTCCACTTGTTCTGATTGAATTAGTGAATCGAGTATTGAATCAAACTCAGTGATATTCACTTTTTTTTGTTTGAGGGCTTGTTTGATAAACAAGACACCTTTGCCTTTACGCTGATACTTTAGTATTTCTTGTTCAAGATCGATTTTCTCTGCTTTAATCTCCAAGTTGGATTTAAGCTGTAAATAACAAGAGTGTTGTTTTATTGCTTTATCTATCTGAGCGTAACTAAATCCTCGTTTTTGTAGAGTGGAGGTAAGTCGCTCCTTACTAATAGTAAAAGTAGGGTAGTAATTATTAACACGATTATTTAGCAAAAGTTGTTCACAAATACGGTGTTGTTGTTTAATTTTATCAATAGCTTGGCGTATTATTGATTCTGTGATCCCTTTCTTTTTTAATTTTTCTACAATATAGCCACTGCCATATTCATTCATAAAAGCGCGCTCACAGAAATGTTCTGCAAACTGTTGATCGGACTTTAAATAGCCAAAACCTTTCAACTTTTCAATGGTGTTTGTTATCCACGCTTGGTTATCAGTTTTCATGCGTAATTTTGCCAATAGTTCATTTTCAGTCATGTCACGTTGTCCTAAATGCCACAATGCGGAATTCATGACACTTTCGATACGTTTGGCTGTTCTAATGGTTTTTTGCATTGGCGAGTTAACTTCTATATTAGATTAAGCGGTGGTTCCAGCAGATAGGCAGTCTTCAAGTTCAGCTGAGACGACTCTATTTTTGCCTAAGTTCTTAGCTTTATAGAGTTGTTGATCTGCACAATCTATTATCGATATTGGGCTTTGACCCGCCATAAGTGTCGACACGCCGAATGAAGCGGATATATTGCCCACTTGAATACCAGAACGTTTGTTTTTTATTGAAACTTTCTCAATTGATTGACGTAAAATTTCAGCAAAACGCTCAGCATCACCAATTGTTGTATTAGGCATTAATAACGCGAACTCTTCCCCGCCATACCGATAAGCAGCATAACCATCTTGGCAATTTGTCTGTAATTTATTAGCAATAGCTTTTATTACTAGATCACCAAAAACATGACCATAACTATCATTAAGATGCTTAAAATTGTCGATATCGATCAATATCAAGCTTACTGGATGGTGGTGTTCCGAGCTACAATAATTGAGTAAATCTTTATCAAAAGCGCCTCGATTGAACAAGCCAGATAAACTATCTTGCAGAGCATCGTTTTGCACTCTCTGTAGTTCTCTTTTTAGGTTGGTGATCTCAGTGCTAGCGGTATTCATTTGTTTATTAAAAAATTGAGCAGAATTTGCGACATCTTTTGAATTTTGCACAAATTTTTGTACCAACGATAGAAGATCGTCGAAGGAGATGGATTCACTATCTATTTGTGCCAAATCGGAAACGTTACTCTCAACTGATTTTTCAAACGTCTCAGTATCTAACAAGGTATCTTGCATGGAAAGGTAGACTTGATTGACTAATACTTCGAGGCTAGATTTTAACTCTCGAATATTCGATTCGCGCTTGCCGGTAATATGGTTTTGGTAGAGTGTTTCAGTGTGGCTAGGAGAGCAAAAACCATATTGTTCAATAATTTTATCCAATTCTCGATTCAATTCTGGTTTGGTTTTTTCGACGTAGGTGTACCATAACTCATAGTTTTTTGGAGTAGTCGGCGTTTGATATTTTATCATCAACGGAACGGTTGCTTTTAGCAGTTGCGCCGCTTTATTAAAATCTTTACTTGCCATGTCTTTACTCTAGTCCTTCCATTTTTTGAGCTCAATAAAGTAATCAAGTTTACTGAGTTTGCAAAAATTATATCCTTGCTACCTAAAATATCATAAATGTCATTGATAGAATAAATAATAAAGTGATTATTGAATTCAAACTGGAATATGGCATTCGAGTTTATTCATTTATAAGTAGCGTGACCTCATTCTTGCTCTAGACTCCCGATTTTATATTAAATATCAATATTTGTGTGATTAATTGAAGTTTTATTTGGTTGAAGCTTGAATTGAATAGCATAACTAATTAGCTTGTGAGTGATTTTTAGATGGATATAAGAGAGAGTATGAGTAATAAAGTTATTGATAAATCACAAATTAATGATGTTAACTTAGATCAAAAATGGCTAATGCCTATGAGCCAGAATCAATTTGATTTTATGTCAAAGGTATTATCTTCTCCGTCGCCAATAGGTTTTGAAGCAGCGATGAGCTATGGCGTAATTAAACCGGAGTTTGAATCGTTTATGCCTAAAACTTGGGGGATTCATCAGTTTAAATCTAATGCTAGTATCGTGTTCGATTCTCATCCTGGTCGCGATGATCTAACCAGTATCATGATCGTTGGTCATGCCGATAAAATTCGCATGCAAGTACGAAAAATTGATAGTGATGGAAAAGTGTGGATAAATACAGATTCATTTTTACCAACCACGTTAATAGGGCATGAAGTTAAGGTGTTCTGCCAAAACCCTGAAAAACTAGGAAGCTTTAAAGTTATTCAAGGTTGTACGGTAGAAGCTCTCGGTGCTATCCATTTTTCTACGCCTTCGCAACGGACTGGTGAACAGGGCATTAAACCAGAATCAATTTACTTGGAATTACATACTCACGGTGACGATCGTAAAGCTCAAGTGGAAGCGTTGGGATTACGAGCCGGTGACCCAATCTTACTGGATCGCCCAATCAAGCGGGGTGTTGCCCACAATACCTTTTATGGTGCATATCTAGATAATGGTTTAGGTTGTTTCTCGGTTACAGAAATAGCTCGTATTTTAGCGCAAGAAAAGTTAGATAATATCCGTGTATTTTATACTATTGCCACCCATGAAGAAATTGGCCGATTTGGGTCAACTCAAGTCGTTGGTGAACTTAAACCTGACATCTTAATTGCCACTGATGTAAACCATGATTACGAAGCAGCTCCCGGAATTGGGGCTCGTAATATGAACCCGTTGAAAATGGGCAAGGGTTTTACAATGACTCGTGGCTCCGTTGCGTCTGAATTTTTAGTTCAGACATTAGAACGTGTATGCCGTGAACAGAAAATACCTTATCAGCTTGATTTTGCTGGTCGCGATATGGGAACAGATGGAATGGCGGCAGCACTGGCTGGTGTTGATAGTGCTGCGATTTCTATCGGCTATCCGATTCGAAACATGCATACATCATCAGAATCTGCGCATACAGGGGATCTATTGGCATCAATTGAAGCCATTACCCAATTACTACGCCATTTTAATGGTGTAAATAATGGTGTGGGGATTACTCGCGATGATCTTAAAAATAGCCATGTTCGTCTAGATAACCTGTAATTTATTTTTGCTAATATATTCACAAACTATAGTTAGTATGCTTTAGCAACAAGTATGACAACTTTGTCATACTTGTTGCAGCTAATGATCAATAAGTGCAATACTTCAGTGGTGATTAAAGGAACCGCTTCTATGAAAATATTGCTAGTTGAAGATGAACAGAAAATTGCTGACTTTGTTTGTGAGGGGCTGCGTGCTAAAACGTTTGATGTCACTCATTGTTCAGACGGTAACCAAGGTTACGTAGCGGCAAAAAATAACGCCTATGATGCAATTATTTTAGATATTATGCTCCCAGGGCGTGATGGGTTAGATATCTTACGTTCGCTTCGACAAACTGGTATCGATACCCCGGTAATCCTTCTCACTGCGCGAAATGAGCTAGGAGACCGTGTTCAAGGATTAGAATTAGGCGCGGATGATTATTTAGCTAAACCCTTTTATGTTGAAGAGTTAATTGCACGAATTCACGCCGTATTAAGACGACATGACGGAGCTGTGCAACATGTAGTTGAAGTCGGTTCGTTGCAGCTTGATTGTATTAATCGCAGCATTCAATGCGGCCAACAGTCGGTAGAATTAACTAGTAGAGAATTTCGTCTTTTAGAATACTTAATGCGCTCACCGGAACAAATATTTACGCGAGGTCAGTTGCTGGAACATGTGTGGGGATACGATTTTGATCCTTGTACTAATGTGGTTGACGTCTGTATTAAGCGAATTCGTCGTAAACTAGCCAGTTTAGAGAGTGCCGGAAAAATGGTCGGGGCTATTGAATCTGTGCGTGGTAGTGGTTATCGCTTAATGGTTCGTTGAGGATAATAAATGTATTTTCGCACTCGTATTTTCTCTATTTCCATTTTAACGGTTTGTGTTGTTCTTGCGGTTATTATCACGCTCGGTTGGTCACGTATAAATAAGGTAGAACTTGAGCATCTCGATTCACGCCTTTGTATGGAAGCCAAACGTATTTTACCCCAGAATCAATCCAATGATAGTGGATTTAACGAAAACAACTTATCAAGCTCCGTACTTACCGGTGAAAAATTAATAAACGATCTAGTGGATAAGCTGCGCGTTGATTTGCCTAGTCAACTGATGATCTATCTGAAATCTGATCGAGAGAATATTCTTACTCAATCGGAAGGGGTTGATGTTGCAAATTTAATTCAGCAGTTTGACCAAACTTATACACCGCCACTTATTAGTGACAGTCAGAATCGTCGTCGCTCAAGTGCATGTCAGCTAATGTTTTTTCAGTATAACAAAACCCAATGGCGAGGCAGCTTTTATAACGTTTCTGATGCGCAAGGTTTTATCGCGGTTGATGTGGCCGCGACTACTAGTGAGCTACAAAGCACCTTAAAATCTGCACTTATTGTGGTTATTCCGTTTTCATTATTGCTTAGTATTTTGGGTGCATGGTTTATCTCTACTAATACAATGCGTCCTATCAATCGGTTACATAAATCGATGCAAATGGTGACACAGAAGGATCTGAGCCATCGTTTACCAGAGCATAAGGAAGACAAAGAGTTCAAAGTACTGATAGATACTTACAACACGATGCTTAATCGTCTGGAACAAAGCTTCCAACAAACCTCGCGTTTCACCGCAGATGCAGCGCACGAGCTTAAAACGCCATTAACCGTTTTAAGAGGCAAATTAGAACAAGCGGTTGTTTGTGATGACACCTCTCAACTTGATTTAAATACGGTTCTAGATGAAGTCGGTCATTTATCCGCCATTACTCGTAAACTACTGCTTTTGTCTCAAGCCGATTCAGGAACAATGGCATTACATATTGAAACGGTAGATTTAACAGATTTATTACAAGAGTTGATTGCTGATTTAGAATTATGGTCTGATGATTTATTGATTGACGAATTTAAGTTGCGATGTGTTATCGAACCAGAACTGATTATAAACGCCGACAGTGTGTTATTGCGCCAACTTTTTAACAACTTATTAGTTAATATGATGCGTTATAGTGTGCACGATAAGGATGTGAGTATCACAGCACATAAAACAGATGCCGGTATTAAGGTTGTGGTCACGAATTATTGTCATTCCATTTCAGTCCAAGTAAGAAGCCAACTGTTCGAACGTTTTTATCGAGGCGAGGCCACTTTTACACAAGGTATATCTGGCAGTGGCTTGGGCTTAAGTTTAGCTCGCGAAATTGCTCGAGCTCATGGCGGAAAGCTAATTCTTGCAGACACCGATAATGATGTGTTTCAGTTACATTTAACTTTACCATATAGTTAACTTTGCCACTTATCCTAGTTTGTGGCAGGTTAATCTCGCTACCTATTAACTTGCTACTTATTAAATAGTTACCTGCAATGGCAATAAAACATCAAAGTCCAATGTCCATATCTATCGACATTTAGTTATAAACGCCGTTAGCGGTACAAATACGAAAGTAAAATGACAGTATTGTCATCCATCTCCGATAAGTAATCGATACACTTAATATCATGCATTAATTGATCATTTACATCGCTCAGGAGATTGGATTTTGAACAAAACTGTTATGTTTTCTCTTGCAATGGTAATTTTGCCTTTTTCGGTTGTTTGTTGGGCAAACTCGACGATAACGCCTTCATTATCCGATAACGCTTCGGCCAATAATACAAGTTTACAGCTTAGCAGTTCGGCATTTATAGATGGTGGTGTTTTGCCGAGTCAATTTACCTGTGAAGGAGAAGGCATTTCTCCACCGTTAAATTGGCATGGTGTACCAGAAGGAACCCAATCATTAGTAGTTATCATGGATCATATTCCAAAACATGGAGTGTTAAGGGAACGAAAACTGCCAGCAGAAAAAGCTGCTCGGCCGAACGAATTGGATCAGCCTAGAGTGCTATCATCTAAATCATCTAAATCACCTAAACCACCTAAGCCAGAAAATGATCGATTACATTGGTATTGGGGAATGGTGAATATTCCGGCAGATGTGCTTTCGGTAGATGCTGGTCAGTTTGTTGGTTTACTTGGTAATAACTCTGTCAACAAATCGAATCAATACGCGCCACCATGTTCCAAAGGGCCGGGAGAGAAAAAATACACTTTTCATCTGTACGCGCTGTCAGATTTTTTAAGTTTTCCTAATCCCAGTATGATTTCTGCTGAAACTATTAGACAGAGTATGCGTGACCTTATCATTGATTCAGACTCATTAACGGTGAGTTTTACTCGTAGTTGTCGAACTCCCGAAAGACCTCAACCAAAGCCTAAAAACACCGAACAAATCGGGACTGTCCCTTTAAAAGAGCTTCAAAATAACGGGACTGTCCCCTTAAAACCGCGGCCAGAAACATTGCCTCCGTGTCAATAAGGTAGAAAAACTTGGTGTTTAAGATTTTTACAGTAATGGAAAACCATTTAAGAGATTTACATGAAAAATAAAACCAGAAATACGCTGATCGTTTTGCTCATTCTTGGTGGAATAGCTGCGACTCTAGGCTATAAGTACATGATGAATAACAAGGTCCAGCGGATCTTTACTACTGACTTTGTTCGGAGTGGCAATATTGAAGATGTGGTTCTAACTAATGGTGTGTTGTACCCATCTAAATTAGTGAGTGTCGGTGCGCAAGTTTCGGGCTTGATCGAAACCATTCCAGTACAGTTGGGTGACAAAATAAAACAGGGTGATCTAATTGCTCAAATTGATAACCTAACCCAGAAAAATGCGCTCAAAGAGGCAAAAGCGTCACTCAAAAGTATAGATGCTCAATATCGAGCCAAACAAGCGCAAATAAAAGGTGCATTAGCAGAATTTAATCGTAAGAAAAAGATGCTAAAAGATGGCGCTACCTCGCAGTCTGATTATGATACTGCTGAAGCGACATTAGCTGTTTATCAAGCTGAGTTGGATCAGTTAAGTGCCGACAAAGAGAAATCGGTTATTAGTGTCGATAATGCAGAACTGGATCTTGGTTATACCACCATTGCATCTCCGATTGATGGAACGGTTGTGTATGTGTCGGTGGAAGAGGGGCAAACGGTAAATACTAACCAAGGAACACCGAGCATAATAGAACTTGCTCAATTAGATGTAATGACAGTTAAAGCACAAGTTTCTGAAGCGGACATTATTCATGTTAAAGCGGGACAAAAAGTGTACTTCTCCATACTTGGTTCTACAGGTAAAAAATATTTTGCGACTTTACGAGCGATCGAACCTGGCCCTACATTACTTGATGGTGATGATAGCGACTTAGTGATAGGGGATGATGAAGCCATTTATTACAACGCGCTATTCGACGTAGATAATACCGATGGATTATTACGGATGGGTATGACCGCTCAAGTATCGATTGTTTTAGATAGTGCTGAGGACGCTTTATTAGTGCCTTCTCAAATTTTAATCCAGAAACCAGGCCGGAAACTGTCATATCAAGTACCAGTTAAGAACGGTGAAAAAGTAGAGTATCGAGATGTTGAAGTGGGCATTAATAATAAAATTTATGCTCAGATTCTATCTGGCTTAAATGAAGGCGAAGAGGTGATCATCGGTGAGTCTTCGGCTAGTGGCACAAATTCTTCTGCTATTTCTCTTGGACTTAGCCAACAAGGTGGCCCTCGCATGGGTAATGGTCGACCGGATATGGGAAGAGGACGATAATGTATGACTGAAGCATTATTAAAAGTAGTCGGTGTAGAGCGTTTCTTTGCTGCGGGTGATCAACAATTAACGGTCCTTAAAGATATTAATTTGGAGATTAATCGAGGGGAAATGATCGCGATTATTGGAACCTCAGGATCCGGTAAATCAACGTTGATGAATATCCTTGGTTGCCTCGATCAAGCGTCCAGTGGAAGCTACTTCATTAATGGGCAAGATACATCGACTATGAGTGCCGATCAATTGGCGAAACTCAGACGGGAATACTTTGGCTTTATATTTCAACGTTATCATCTATTAGGTGATTTAACGGCGTTAGGTAATGTCGAAGTGCCTGCACTTTATGCAAATGATGACAAACCCAGCCGTCAGGTTAAAGCTGAAAAATTGTTAACTCGTTTAGGTTTAAGTGATCGTCTAGATCACAAACCTAGCCAACTCAGTGGTGGTCAACAACAACGTGTCAGTGTTGCAAGAGCGTTAGTCAATGGTGGAGATGTCATTCTTGCCGATGAACCAACGGGCGCATTAGATAGTCGTAGTGGCGAAGAAATGATGAACCTACTGCGAGAGCTGCACAAGGATGGCCATACCATAATTTTAGTCACGCATGACCCTCACGTGGCTGAATTTGCTGATCGAATAATTGAAATTAAAGACGGCGAAATTATTAGTGATAAAAAATCGGCATCAGATGCGATTAAAAAACCACTGACTAACAAGGATCATCAACCAGAGAAAACCAATAAGTCATCGAAGTTAACGGTTAATTGGTCTGGTTATTTTGAGGCATTCAAGATGGCCCTGTTAGCCATGAGCAATCATAGGTTACGCACATTTCTTACCATGCTTGGCATTATTATTGGTATTGCCTCGGTGGTGTCAGTTGTAGCATTGGGTACAGGATCGCAGCAAGCTATTTTAGACAATATCGCGTCGATGGGAACCAATACGATAGAAATTAAACCGGGAACCGGTTTAGGCGATCGTCGCTCAGGACGAGTTCAGTCATTAACAGCAGATGATGCGATTGCACTGAAAACCTTGCCATTTGTCGATAGCGTAACGCCTACCGTAAGAGCCAACGTCGCTATTCGTTATTCTAGCGAAACGGTAACTGGCTCAGTACAAGGAGTAGGAACAGAGTATTTCCGAGTTAGAGGTTATTCTCTAGCGCAAGGACAATATTTTGATGATGATAGTGTCCAAGCCTTAGAGCAAGTTGCCATTATTGATCAAAATACCAAAGAAGAGTTGTTTGCGGATAGTGAAGCGTTAGGACAAGTCATTTTTCTTGGTCGTCTTCCTGTGCGTGTGATTGGGGTTACGGCGTCGATTGACAATGTAACGGGCAGCAGTGATGAATTGAATGTTTGGTTACCTTATACCACTGTTTCAGGTCGAATATTTCGGCAGAACTATGTGAGTGATATTACCGTCAGGGTGGTTGACGATGTTTCCAGTGATGCAGCAGAGCAAGGAATAATCAATTTGCTAACTATGCGCCATGGAGTGGTGGACTTTTTCACTATAAACACCGATACAGTGAGAAAAAGTATTGAGCAAACTTCGTCAGCTATGACATTACTGATCTCTTCTATTGCCTTTATTTCATTAGTCGTTGGTGGTATTGGGGTAATGAATATCATGCTAGTTTCTGTGACAGAGCGAACTCGAGAAATCGGCATTCGTATGGCGGTAGGCGCAAGGCAAATTGATATTATGCGTCAGTTCTTAATTGAAGCAGTATTAGTTTGCTTTTTGGGCGGAAGTTTAGGTATTGGTTTGGCTTACTTGTTGGGAGTGATTTTTGCCTATACCAGCAGTGATTTTAATATGGTTTATACCAGTTCTTCGGTAATTACTGCTTTTGCTTGTTCGACATTGATCGGTATTATTTTTGGTTATCTACCAGCGCGCAATGCAGCAAGACTTAATCCGGTTGATGCACTTTCTAGAGATTAGTGTGAGGAATATAAAATGAATAAAAAATTGCGTTACGCTATCTCATTAGCACTTTGCTCTGCTTGGCTAAGTGGTTGTAGTTCAATGCGTAGTGAATATGAATCTCCGCAGCTAGACATTCCTACTCATTGGACTGGTCAATCTGAGCTGAGTGATATGCCACAATCGTCATTTCAAGAGTTGTCCGGTGAAGGGACAGACCCATTAGCTAATGATATTACACAACATAAATGGTGGATGTTATTTGAAGATGAGCAGTTAAATAAATTAGTTGACCAAGTTCTAGCATCTAACAGCGAACTTGCATTGGCGACGCTTACCCTTAAAAAAGCACGTTTAGCAGCCGGATTAAGTGAAAACAACAAAATACCGAGTCTTGGATTTTCTCATAGCAGCTCATCGGAATATGATTTAGAAGAAAATAATACTGACACGAGCTTTAGCAGCAGCTTATCTTTAAGTTATGAACTTGATCTTTGGGGGAGAGTGGAGGCTGCAGCCGATGTAGACCAATGGTTAGCACAAGCAAGTTATCAAGATAGGGAAAGCACGGCACAAAGCTTGGTTGTAACCGCGGCCACACTGTATTGGAAGTTAGGTTATCTTAATCAAATGATTTCGCTAACGGAACAAAATATTAGCGGGACCGAACGTGTCGCTAAGGTTACGCAACTTAAATATGCTAGCGGTGGTACGACTCGTCTTGAAGTACTAGAATCAACTCAATCACTGTTCAATCAAAAAGTTCAGTTAAGCCAATTGCAGCAAGAGCTATTAGAAACGCAAAATGCGCTTGCAATATTAATCAATCAACCGTTACAAGACGTCGCGTTAACAATCGACCAATTGTCGTCTAAGTTTGTACCAGAGATAGAAGCGGGTGTCCCTTCGGACGTCTTACTGCGAAGACCTGATATTAAGGCATCGTTGTATTCGCTAAAATCCTCACTTGCTAACCAAGATGCGGTTTCAGCGAGCTATTTGCCTCAGGTATCCCTGACCGGTTCTCTAGGTACCTCATCAAGTTATTTATTAGGAATACTGCAAAATCCAGTAGCGACATTAGGCAGCGGTATTTCATTACCATTCCTTGAATGGAACGAGATGAAACTAAATAAAAACATATCTGAAATCGACTATGAAATGGCGGTGATCAATTATCGCGATACGATTTACCAAGCCTTTGAGGAAGTCGATAATTTACTAGCGATAAAAGCAAGTTACCGTTACCAAGGTGAGGTATATCAAGAACAATATTTCAATGCTAAAGAAATAGAGGCGATCTACTCTAGCAGATATCAATATGGTGCGAGTGATATGATTGATTGGATTAACGCCATGGAATCGAGACGTAGTATAGAATCCACTCTATTGGAAAACCAATTTAATCAACTGGTCACACAAATTAAGCTTTACCAATCACTTGGAGGAGCAGAAATTATAACGAAAGGTTGATGATTTATATTCATATGGCTGCTTTTGGCTAAATACACAATGCGATCTTAATTTGAAAAGTGTACACTAATCAAATTGAGAGAAAATGTGGATTTATTTTGAAAAAGTTTTCTGATGGCCGAGAGCGCTGTTGTAATAGAGGTGGTTCTAGACCGGGCTGTGGTCGTAAACCGGGCGTAAAAACACGCCCGGTACGATTACCCGAATGGTTGTTAGACGAGTTAGAACAAATTGATGATCCACGGCAGTGTATTGTGCAAGCCTGCATTGAGCATTTTGACCTCGAACACCTAACAAACAACAAACAGCAGCCATAAAAGAATATATCGCATGACCAAACGAGAATTTATCCTTCATTTTTTATATATGAATCGCAAGTCGTATTCGTTGGCGATTATTTTTATATTTTTAGTGAACTGGCTCCAAGTTGAAATTCCCCGTTACATACAACTGGCCATAGATTTAATAAATAACGCATCAGAAGCTGATTATCATCAGTTAGAGAACTATGTTCTAATTGTCGTGGTTATGGCTATCGCCATGATTGTTACTCGTATTTTTTCCCGCATTTATGCTCTCAATCCAGGTCGGATTACAGAAGCGGACTTAAAAAATACGCTGTTGAAAAAAATGAATAGGTTGCCTAATAGTTTTCATCAGCAGTTCGCTTCAGGAAAAATCATCTCTATCATGAACAATGACCTAAGCGGTGTGCGTTTATTGTTTGGTGCTGGCTTCTTGCAGTTCTTTAATGCTTTTTTAGCATTATCTTTAACTCCGTTATGGATGTGGCGTATTTCACCGGAACTAATGTTGTATTCTTTGGTTCCCATAGTCGCGGCATTTATTGTTTTTCGCATTGGTTTTAAGCGAATGAAAAAATTGCATATGGAACATATGCAGCGATTACAAAATTTCTCAGCACAATTAATGAGCTACTTGTCTGGTATTGATCTAATTAAAAATCAGCAAATGTCGCCTTGGGTCAAAGCAGAAGTAGAGAAACTTAATCAACAGTTACTAAACTGTAGGATGAAGATTACTCGTATTCAGGTGTTTTATATACCTATTCTAGATTACGCCAATAACTTGATGAAAATTCTTATTCTTGGACTTGGCGGTCATATGTTAATGAGTGAACAATTAACTCTTGGTGAAATCACCGCTTTTCTTACTTATTCGGTTTTACTCGCGATGCCATTGATGCAATTGGGGCGAATAGCGACGATTTATCAGCGTGGCATGGTCAGTATCGACAGTATACAGACTATCTTAAATGCGGAAATTCCGCTGCAAGATACGGTTACGCTATCAGATGTTGACGTGGAGCAACTACAAGGTAAAACGGTCTCTGTCAGGAACTTAAGTTTTGCCTATCAAGGTGAACAACGATTAGCTTTGGATAACATCAGTTTTGATATTCCTGCGGGCAAAAAATTAGGGGTGTTAGGTGGTATAGGGTCGGGCAAAACCACCTTGGTGAATTGTCTGAATCATCATTTGAATGTTCCGAAAAATTCGATCTTTTTGGATGGCAAGGATGTTACCACTTTCGCTCGACGCGATCTTCGCCGTTATATTAAGACAGTGACGCAAGATCCATACTTATTTTCTGCATCGATCCAAGACAATATTCGATTTGGTAGTCAGGAAAACCATATAAATAACAAACAAATTAATGAAGCCCTGGCCTTGAGTCAGTTGGCTAGCGATGTTTCCCGTTTTGAAAATGGTGAACAAACTCTGGTGGGTGAAAAAGGCATTATGTTGTCTGGCGGACAGAAACAGCGTTTGAGTATAGCGCGGGCGCTACTTCAGCCTGCCGATTTAATCATCATGGATAATGTCCTCTCGGCAGTTGACTACGATACCGAACGTAAAATTTTGCATGGTGTGTTTGATAAATTGATTCACCAATCGGTTTTAGTTGTGTCTCATCGAGTTAATGCGCTTGAGTATATGGATGAGATTATTGTGCTAGCAGAAGGTAAGATTATTGCCAAAGGCGATCATCATAGCTTACTTAAATCATGCCCTTATTATTATCAAACATGGCAGTTACAACAAAATGATATCGAGGCACAAGCATGATGAAAGGCACAGATATTCAATATCTAAAGCACTTCTTAAAGTACGCTAAAAAATACCAACGTTCCGCATGGCTTGGTATTGCGATGTTGCCGTTATCTATTATCACTAATCTGTTGTTTCCGTGGTTGATTATTCAAGTGATAGATGAGCATTTGGCGCATAGAAATTTGGATGGATTATTGCTGCATATTTTCTATCTGGTTTTGGTGCTGATAGCCAATTATATTGTCGATACCACTTATGCGTACAATTTGCGTAAGACGGGACAATATACCATTACCGATATACGTTCGGTGCTTTTTGATCGAGTGTTAAAACTGCCAAGACAGTATTTCGATAATAAGCCCACAGGTGTAACACTTTCTCGTTTAACCAGTGATCTAGAAACCATTGGCGAATCTTTTATCCAATCGATAGTTGGCTTGGTAAAAGATTCGTTGAATACCATCGCTTTGTTAGTAATGATGTGTGTTATCGACTGGAAGCTGACCCTGATAGTATTGGTTGTTATGCCGCCAGTAATGTACTTAACTGTTCACGTTCGTAACCGATTGCGAGCAATGCACCAGATCACTCGTTCGGTTTTAGCGCGCAGTACAGGGTTTCTTCAAGAAGCATTACTCGGGGTTAAAACGGTGCAGTTCTATCGTGCCGAAAACGAAGTTGAGCAAAAATATCAAGGTTATACCAACGAGTTTTTGCAAGCTCAGATGAAAGCAAATAAATATGATGCCATCTTATTTGCTTTCATTTCTGGCGCTACCTCTATCACTATGGCATTAATGATGTGGTATGGTTTTGGCTTAGTTATTGAAGGTGCGCTAACTGTTGGGGTTTTAATCGCATTTATTAATACCTTAGAAAAGGTCTTTGTACCGATTCGAGATTTCACATCTCAAATTGCTTCTATTCAAAGCTCATTCGCAGCCTTTGATCATATTGAAGAACTGTTCACTGAACCGTTAGAGGAGCAGGGACGAGATCTACTCCCTAGTGAACAAGTTAAACCATCGTTGGATGAGTTTGTTAGCCTTGAATTTAAGCAAGTGAGTTTTCGTTACAACGACCATTCTCCGTACGTACTAAAAGAGGTTTCTTTTGTATTAAAAAGAGGTCAGCAGATCGCTTTAGTTGGTTCAACGGGTTCTGGAAAGTCGACTATTTTACGTTTGATTGCCAAAACATACCAAGATTATCAAGGACAGATACTGTTAAACGGAATTGAGCTTTCTCAAATTGCAATAGAAGATGTAATGCATCTTTTTTCATTAATGATGCAAGACGTATATTTGTTTGAAGAAACGGTGCAATTTAATATTGGTTTAGGTAAACAACAGATATCGCGTCAGGATGTAGAGCAGGCAGCCAAGTACGTTTATGCGGACCGTTTTATTGAGCAATTACCGGGTGGATATGATTTTTGTTTGGATAAAAATGGCTCCAACCTTTCTGTTGGCCAAACTCAGTTAATTTCATTTGCTCGGGCGGTGGCACAAGGTGGACAAGTTATAATGTTAGATGAAGCCACCAGCTCAGTTGATTCAGTAACAGAAGATCTAATTCAGAGTGCAATGCAGCGTCTCTTTAAAGAAAAGACCGTGATCGCTATTGCGCACCGTTTGAGCACCATTCGTCATTCAGATACTATTTTGGTATTGGATAAAGGCAAAATAGTAGAACGAGGAAACCACCAACAATTGATGACACAAAACGGGCTTTATGCTGGGTTGTTAACTGAAGAAAAGTTGGATGAGTAATGCAAACGATTGAGGCCAAAACAATGAAAACGGACTTGATTCCATTTGAATCAGAGCATTTTCATTTATTGCTAAAGTGGATTGATTCTGATGCCCTGAATTATCTATGGGGTGGACCACAATTCAAATACCCACTTACCGAAAAACAGTTACATCAGCACTATAGTCAAGAGCAAGCTCTACCTTTTCTATTTGTGGTACAGGATAAACCGGTGGGCTTTATCGAGCTATATAAAATGTCATCATCTCAATATCGAATATGTCGCGTGTTTATACATCCAGAACACCAAGCAAAAGGCTATTCAATTATTATGCTAAAGTTAGTAATGAAGATGGCAATAAATCGATATAAGTTGAACGTTTTCACTCTTAGTGTATTTGCTCATAATAAAGCGGCGATTGCTTGTTATAAAAAACTTGGCTTCGAACAACAAGAGTTAATTAAAGGGTCGAGGTTTTTTAACGGACAGGCGTGGGATCTAATTAAAATGGTAAAGAATGTATGAGAAATTTAGCCGTTATTTTATGGTATTTTGTTAGCATCAGTTTTGCAGTGACTAGTCTGGGTGTTCATGCAAATACAGAAAAAGTACAGCATAATGGTTTGGGGGGCATTGTTTTTGGTCAACCGTTAAAGAGCGCTTCTGTAGAATTTAAACCATATGGACAGCAAGTAGAAGGTTGTCAATATGTGACAACTAATGCTTATCCTAGCATTAGCGTCATGGTAGTGGATGAGATTATTGTGCGTTTGGATAGCTCAGATATCCAATTAATTAAATCGGACAGTCCTTTTTATGGTTTATCAAAGGGTACGATGACTCTCTCTTCTTTTAAGCGACTGTATCCAGAAATTGAAGTCGCTCTACATGAATATGAAAATGGCGTGTACCTACGCTGGTACAATCAAGACGAATCTAAAGCAATAGTGGTTGACTATATCGGCGGGAAAATAGAACGGATAAAGGCTGGGATAGTGCCTGATGTATTATTTGTTGAAGGGTGTGCATAATGATATTACGTAGAGTACAGCACCGACTAATCATAGCGTTGAGCCTAATTTCAATGATAACCGCCTGTATTCCCATCATACGTACCGAATACATCTCACCTAACTGGCAAGGTACGCTGGTTGATCGAGAAACTGGTAAACCATTAATCGATGTTGAAATTCAGGATTTATATACCTTAAAAAAAGTTAAGACAGACCAAAATGGTTACTTTCAGCTTCCTGCTGAGACGAGTGAATTTAGTTTTAAATTACCAGTCGCCAATATGATGGGAATTTATCAAATTGAAGTGAGTCTGCCACAGTACACCCTGCACTTCACGGGAACTCGTAGAAGCAGTATTACAACACCATCAGATTTCAATTTAGGTATTGTTCCTATTGCACTGTCTAAAAATACTACGCCATTTTTTCTAGCAAACGATCAGGTAATGATTGAATTACCAGAATATTTTATTGAAACCTGTGGTGAGCCTCTTAAAGATGCAATACGTTTAACCAACGTAGCACGTTTATACAAACAACGAGCAACTAGCAACGTCGAGTTAGGTGAATTTCCCTCTGAGCAGCAAGACATTGAACGCAGTTACTATTGGGCGGGTCAAAGTTGGCAAGAAGTGAGCAAGGTCTGTTTTAGAGAAAATTATGAGCAAGTTTTGGCTTTCAGAGAATTTAGCGACCTTTTCTATCAAGAAGCAGAACCTTATTTGATCGAAAGAATAATTGACTTCGGTGACGAATAATATGCTTGCACGTGTTTGGCCATTAATAGTCAGGTCATTAATAGTCATAACAGTGGTTTTATTAAATGGCTGTTATTCACCCTCTAAGGTTGGTGGTACATGTCACTATGTTCAGCTAGCAGATATTGCCAAACTAACAGACATACAGCAATCAACGGCTTTATTAGTTAGTGAAAGTGAACAATACCAAGTTGAATTGGCGTTATTTACATCGCCACCAGTACTAGATGCCAACTATCGTATTACATTGAATAAGATCACCCAAGGCACCTGTACTCCAATACTGATTGAAACTGTTGAGCCTATAGCAAATATTGATAGTCACAGATCTAAAGATTAGCAGTTAACTTATCAGCAACCTATCAGAGCGGGTAACTGAAAAAATATAGGCTTGTTAAAAAATAAAAGCGAACTATGGAGTTCGCTTTTATGATTTTATTTGCTGTACGTAATATCGTTACGTCATCAGGAATTATTCATACTCACTAATGCTAGGGCAAGAGCAGACCAAATTACGATCACCAAACACGTTGTCGACACGGTTTACCGTTGGCCAATATTTAGAGGCTTTGGTTTGTTTGGTCGGGAAACAGGCGATTTCGCGTGAGTAAGGTCGGTCCCATTGATCAGCTGATAGGTCAACTTGAGTATGAGGCGCATTTACTAATGGGTTGTTATCTAGTGGCCACTTCCCATTTTTAACTTGATTCATCTCTTCACGAATGGCGATCATTGCGTCACAGAACCTATCCAATTCTTGCAAATCTTCTGACTCTGTCGGTTCAATCATTAGCGTGCCTGCGACGGGGAATGACATCGTTGGTGCATGGAAACCGTAATCCATTAAACGTTTTGAGATGTCTTCTTCACTAATACCTGTCGCCTCTTTTAGAGGACGAATATCAATAATACATTCGTGCGCAACACGCTCATTACTGCCGCGATAAAGAACAGGATAGTGCGGAGCCAAGCGTTCCATCACATAGTTTGCGTTCAAAATAGCCACTTTTGTTGCTTGAGTTAGACCCTGTTCGCCCATCATTGCAATATACGCCCAAGATATAGGCAAAATAGAAGCACTACCCATATCAGCAGCCGATACTGCAAAGTCATCACCTTCTAGGCCACCTTCAATATGTCCTGGAAGAAATGGTGCTAAATGCGATTTAACGCCAATAGGTCCTATACCAGGGCCACCACCACCGTGCGGAATACAGAACGTTTTATGTAGGTTCAAGTGTGATACATCCGAACCGATAAAGCCCGGTGTGGTTAAGCCCACTTGAGCATTCATGTTAGCACCATCAAGGTAAACTTGCCCGCCAGCGTCATGTACCATGTCGCAAACTAATTGTACCTGTTCTTCGTACACGCCATGAGTGGAAGGGTAAGTGATCATAATGCTAGACAGATTATCGCGATGTTTTTCAATTTTTTCAGCTAGATCTTGAATATCAATATTACCAGCTTCGTCGCACTTAACCACAACCACTTTCATAGAAACCATAGAGGCAGTGGCAGGGTTGGTTCCGTGCGCTGAGCTTGGGATAAGACAGACGTTACGGTGTGCATCGCCACGGCTTTGGTGATAACGTTGGATAGCGATTAATCCAGTATATTCGCCAGATGCACCGGAGTTAGGTTGGAGGGAAAACTCATCGTAACCAGTAATCTCACACAACATGGTTTTAAGCGATTCAGCCAGTTTACTGTACCCCTTAGTTTGCTCTTTAGGCGCAAATGGATGCAGTGAACCAAATTCTGGCCAAGTAACAGGAATCATCTCAGCAACTGCGTTGAGTTTCATGGTACAACTGCCCAATGGGATCATGCCATGGGTCAAGGAGAAATCTTTGTTTTCGAGTTGTTTGAGGTAACGCATCATTTGCGTTTCGCTATGGTATGTATTGAATACCGGATGGGTCAGAAAACTCGATTCACGACGACACGCTTCTGAAATCGCACCAAATTCATCCTCTGCAATTGAACCAGAAATCGCATTCACATCTTGTTTAATATCGAAGATAGCAAATAAATCGTTAATATCTTGAGTCGTTGTTGTTTCATCAAAGCTAACACCTAACTTGCTATCAAACTTACGTAAGTTGATGCCCATAGAAAGTGCTTGGTTATACAGCACGTCGGTTTTATCACCTGTTTCGATAGTAACGGTATCGAAAAAGCTCTGATTGCTAAGTTTGTAACCGACACTTTTTAAGCCTGATGCAAGAATAGCCGTTAGGTGATGAGTGCGGCGCGCGATGGTTTTTAGCCCTTCACTACCATGGAATACGGCGTAGAAAGAGGCCATATTGGCCAATAATGCTTGAGCGGTACAAATATTAGACGTCGCTTTTTCACGGCGAATATGTTGTTCACGAGTTTGCATTGCCATGCGCAATGCTTGATTGCCTTTTGAATCAATAGAAACACCAATAACTCGTCCAGGCATAGTTCGTTTATGCTTATCTTTGGTTGCCATAAACGCGGCATGAGGACCACCGTAACCCATTGGCACACCAAAGCGCTGTGCACTACCGATAACAACATCGGCGCCCATTTCACCAGCAGGCTTAATCAGGGTAGAGGCCAATAGATCAGTTGCAACAGTAACCAGTGTTTTATTGGCTTGTGCGGCTGAGATAACATCAGTTAAGTCAATGACTTCCCCAGTAGTCGAAGGGTATTGTAGTAGAGCACCAAATGCATCTTGCTCGGCAAGTGAATCAATTGAGCCTATTACCACGTCAAAACCAATAAACGCAGCACGAGTTTTTACCACTTCTATGGTTTGTGGGTGAACGTCATCTGCCACAAAGAAGGTTTTACTTTTGTTTTTTCCCGCTCGTTTACATAAGGTCATTGCTTCGCCAGCAGCGGTTGCTTCATCAAGTAATGATGCATTAGCAATTTCCATTGCAGTTAAATCCATCACCATTTGCTGATAATTTAACAAGGCTTCTAAACGACCTTGTGAAATTTCTGGTTGGTAAGGGGTATAAGCCGTATACCAACCTGGGTTTTCAAGTACATTACGTAAAATAACATTAGGTACAAAGGTGTTGTAATAGCCTTGGCCGATAAAGGTACGTTTAACCTGATTAAGTTGCGCGATCTGTTTTAGTTCAACCAACATATCAGATTCACTCATTGGCGCATCAAGTGACAAAGGGTTAGGCAAACGAATACTTTGTGGAACGGTTTGATCGATTAGCTGCTCTAGGCTGTCTAAACCCATTGTTTGCAGCATTTTTTGCTGATCAACGCTATTCGGACCGTTGTGGCGAGAAACGAATTCGTTTTGTGTGCTTAGCTTTTGAAGTAGTTGTGTCATTTCCTTTGTACCTTATGAAAAAGCTGCCCATGGCTGACAGCTTTTTGTTAAATTTTGCCTAATTACTTTATCTATACTTGCAAATTACTCGTCTTCAATACTGCTTAGGTATTCTTCAGCGTCGGTTAGCGCATCTAATTCTGCAGTATCAGACATCTTAATTTTTGCAATCCAACCGCCTTCATACGGTTCTTCGTTAATCAGTTCTGGGCTATCTTCCAGCTCTTCGTTTACTTCAACGATTTCACCAGTTATTGGAGTATAAATATCAGAAGCTGCTTTAACTGATTCTACTAAAGAAAAACTTTCACCCGCTTCAACTTCACTTTCAATTTCTGGTAAGTCAACGAAAACCACATCACCGAGCATTTGTTGTGCGTGGTCTGAGATACCAATAGTCACAGTACCGTCACCATTGTCTTTAACCCATTCATGGCTTTCTGTAAACTTGAGGGTGTTGTCCATTTCTTTGTCTCCAAATATGTTTGTGTCGATAATTATAAAACTGGTCTATACAAAATGTTGTCATTTATGACTGAGAATTTGATTGAAACGCAACCGTTTGCTTCGCTTGTGGCTATTGCGCTTGCATAGCCGTAACATAACCATTGTTTTTACAATAATCAATTAAAATTTCCAATAGGAAACATAATTTCGTATTGTTAGATAAATGGCCGTTAAAATTTGGCCATTTCCTTATTCGTAAGCGTCATGTAACAATAACGCAGCATATTAACCAGAGTATGAAGAAAAGATGTCAATAGAAAACTTAGATGAGTACCCGTCTATCAAGCTAGAAAAGCAAGGTGAGAAAGAGACAATCGAGCCATTAAAGCTGGGACAGAAGATCAAAGATATCCGTTCCAACTTAGGCATTACACTTGAAGAAGCCAGCCAGCGCACTGGTTTGGCGCGTTCTACTCTGTCTAAAATTGAAAACGAACAAATTTCTCCGACTTTTCAAGCAATGCAAAAGCTTGCATCTGGATTGCAAATTGATATGCCGCAACTGTTTGAGCCGCCAAAATCGAGCATGGCGACGGGGCGTAGAGATCTGACTAAACAAGGGCAAGGCAAACCTCACCCAACACCCACTTATGAACATGAGCTGTTAGCGACTCAGCTTACTCATAAAAAAATGATGCCGTTTAAAAGTAGAATTCGAACCAGAGAAATTACGGATTTTGCTGATTGGGTTAGACATGATGGTGAAGAATTTTTACTTATTCTAGAAGGCGAAGTGACGTTATTTACTGAATATTACGAACCTATAAACCTCAAGCAAGGTGATAGTGCTTATTATGATGCGAATATGGGCCATATGTTGACGTCGGTGAGTGAGGAAGACGCGTTAATCCTTTGGGTTACGGCAAAGTAAGCGGTGTAATGTTGCTCTGTAGGCTCGTTTTATTTGCGTGAGAGATGAAATTAACAGGTGATAAATCTGAAACAATCTGCTATTAATGCCCCATATAGTAAATAATGTTTATTATTGGAAACAGCTCGGTTTGTGACCATTTACCAATCTAACGATTAAAATCTTTATGGAGAAAGAAATGTCCGATTTACATAAGACCCCGCTATATGAATTGCATATTGAAGCGGGCGCGAAGATGGTTCCTTTTGCTGGCTATGAAATGCCAGTTCAGTATCCACTTGGTGTAAAAAAAGAACATTTACATACTCGAGCATCAGCGGGTCTTTTTGATGTTTCTCATATGGGACAACTCCGTTTAAAAGGTAATGATCGAGCTAAGGTGCTTGAATCATTAGTTCCTGTAGACATTATTGATCTACCTGCTGGAAAACAGCGTTATGCCTTTTTTACTAATGAGCAAGGCGGTATTTTAGATGACTTGATGGTGACTAATTTTTCTGATCATCTATTTGTGGTAGTTAATGCCGCATGCAAAGAACAAGATATTGCGCATCTACAAGCTCATTTGACCGATGAGGTTGAGTTAGAACTAATTGAAGATCGAGCACTCTTAGCCTTGCAAGGGCCGAAAGCCGCGCAAATTTTGGCATCTATTGAACCTTCTGTTGCTGATATGGTTTTTATGGATGCTAAAATAGTGCAATTAAATGGCGTTGAGTGCTATGTAAGCCGCTCGGGTTATACCGGCGAAGATGGCTACGAAATTTCGGTACCTGCGGATAAAGCTCCAGCTTTAGCGACACAATTGACCGAGATGGACGGTGTAGAGTGGATCGGATTGGGAGCACGTGATTCTTTGCGTCTAGAATGTGGTTTATGTCTATACGGGCATGATTTAGATACAACAACAACGCCTGTAGAAGCGAGTCTGCTTTGGGGTATTAGTAAATGTCGTCGCCAAGATGGTGAAAGGGCCGGTGGTTTTCCTGGTGCCAATATTATTCTTCAACAGATCGCAACCAAAGATGTACAGCGTAAACGTGTTGGTTTGGTTGGTCAAACCAAAGCACCTGTGCGTGAAGGTTGTAAACTGTTTGACGCGCAAGACAATGAAATTGGTATTGTAACCAGTGGCACAGCAGGTCCGAGTGCCGGAATGCCCGTATCTATGGGGTATGTACATATAGACTACACTGCTGTAGATACAGAAATTTTTGCTGAAGTTCGTGGTAAGAAGCTGCCGATGATGGTGAGTAAAATGCCATTTGTTGCGCAAAGTTATTACAGAGGCTAGTAGTAATATTATTCGTGTTATATTGGCAGAATGTAACCGCTATTGGTTACATTCTGTCGCTATAAATTTTGCAACGAGTAAACTGCATTTTCCCATTTTTCCCGCAAAAAGCCGTTTTAGCATGATATCACTATTCTCATCTTCTGCTTTTTAAGCTAGTGTCAATGTTGGTGCTGCTTATGTAAGATACAACACACGATAAGCTCTTTCTGTTTTATCTTAACAAAAGCGTAATATAGTCAATTAATTGTCTTTTATTCAATCACACTAGGCAGCAAAGTTTCTTAAACAAATATTAAGCCTACAAAGAATACTGGGGCGACACGTAATACTAGGCCTACAGGAACAATTGGTCTAAAAGGTAACGAAAATGCTTAAAAAATTATTTGTGAGTGCTTGGTTTATATTTGGTTCATTAATGGTAGGTGCAACTGACATTGCCACTTACATTGTTAATGGTACTAATACGTCAACGTCTAGCTATCCATCGTACGCACGCCTTTACTACAACGAATTTGGCAATTTTGGTTATTGTGGTGGAACGTTTATCGATGCTACGCATGTATTAACCGCGGCACACTGTGTTGACTTGAACGATGAGGATATATCTGAAGTAAATCTATTATTTACTGTTGCAGTTCCGAATTTAGATGATGAAGATGATATATCTAATGCGCAGTTACATTATATTGCCAAGTTTTATGTCCATGAAGAGTATGACTCTAATTATCTGATCAATGATATTGCTATTTTAAAGTTAGAGTCAGCAGTTAACATTGGTTCGTATGCAGAAATACTCGATGAGAGTAGTTATCGAAGTGATGGAGCTAATCAAACATTCGTTGCTGTTGGTCATGGCAATACTGAGACGAATGAAGACGCGACGACTGTGTTACAACAAGCAAAGCTAGACTATTTGGATAACTCTGCTTGTAATGATTATTATGGTTATGTCGGCGCACCGGATACGCAATTGTGTATGTCGGGTGCGATCAGTAATGGATTAAGAAAGGCTACCTGTAATGGCGATTCCGGCGGCCCGCTTTATTGGACCGATAGCAGTAATAATCGTCAGGTTGGCATAACGAGTTATGGGCCTGCCGATGGATGCGGCAATACTTCTGTAGTCGCTACTTCAGTTTTTACAGAGGTAGCAGATTACGCAACGTGGATCGCCAATGTACAAACAGGTTTGGTTGAACCTACTTACATAACCAGTGAAAGTGATAGAGAATATTATCGGCAATACGGTTTTGAAAACGCTACAGAAGACAGAAGTAAAACCAGTGGTGGTAGCGTTCCTTTTTGGTTTAGCATAGGTTTAGTGGTTTTGGCTGCTGGACGAATGAGAGCGAAAAAATAAGCCAATAAATAGATCACTAGCCTTGTTATTGCCACTAAATATAAAAAACCGCCTAATTTATTGTTCGGCGGTTTTTTTATATGTTAAGTCTCTATTTTTATTTATCTATCGAACTCTTTTTTTAGTTTAAAACACCATGTGAGCCACAGCAGCTATAACAGGCAGAGTAATCAGGGTTCTCAAAATAAAGATAAAGAAAAGCTCAACAAAATTTACTGGAATACGGCTTCCTAACAATAGAGCTCCGACTTCAGACATATAAATCAGCTGTGTAACCGACATTGCTGCGATAACAAATCGAGTGATTTCACTATCAACAGAAGAAATAATAATTGCTGGTAAAAACATATCAGCAAAACCGACCATCATTGTTTCCGATGCGGCCGTCGCTTCCGGAATAGCAAGTAGTTCAAGATAAGGAACAAAAGGCGCACCTAGAATTGAAAACAAAGAAGTGTACTCAGCAACAATCAGCGCCAATGTACCCAGCCCCATAACAACTGGTAGTACACCAAACACCATATCAACAGCATTTTCGAGTCCGTCGTACACGACTTTTCGAATGCTCTTAACTTGTGCCGCTTTATTAAGCGCTAATTCCATACCCCACGAAAAGGCGTTGTGATTATCTGGAACAAGGTCAATATCTTCTTTTGGCGCGCTGCCATCCACATAAAGATCGTGTTTATTTCTTAGTGGTGGTAGGCGAGGGATAATGATTGCTGCTACGATACCAGCAAGACATATAGAGCCGTAAAATGGTAAAAAATAGGCTTCTAGTTTGACTTGAGCCAATACAACTAAACTGAAAGTAATTGATACCGCCGAAAATGTAGTTCCGACAACCGCCGCTTCTCGTTGGGTATAAAACTTACTTTCGTATTGCTTGCTGGTGAGTAAAATACCGACACTGCCATCGCCTAACCAAGATGCTATACAGTCAATTGCGCTTCTTCCCGGTAAATTGAAAATAGGGCGCATAATTTTACTTAGCAACGTTCCGACTAATTCCAATAGCCCAAAATTAAGTAAGAGGGGTAGAAGCATGCCCGCAAAAATAAAGACTGAAAATAAGGTAGGTAACAATCCTTCTAATACTAATCCTCCAGTATTTTCTTCCCATATCGCTTTTGGTCCTAAATGGAAGTAAGTCATTATAACGGCGACTCCACCTATAACACGAACAATTAACCAAAGTAATGATGGTGTTAATAAACGGTCTAAGAAAGCGATATTTCGAATAAACGCCGGTTTAACTATACGGTAACATAGAGTGGCAATAGCCATTAAGGCAATAATTGCCGTCACTAAAGGAATAATCGAATCGCCTAGTAATACTGATAATCCTTTTGCAAGTATTGCAACGGGGATAGTTATGTCACCCTGATAGCTGATCGGCGCCATAAATAAAAATAGACCGATTAACGAGGGAATGATAAAAATCCAAAAAGGTTTTTCTCTAGGTTCAAGCAAGGTGGCTTGTTCATTTTTTGGCATCTGATTTCTCTAAATATCGAGTATAAGCCACACTTGTCCATGGCATAGTTATTCACTAAATATCCGTATTTAGTCAGTGGGCGCTAGGTTATCGTGTGTTATTGCTGATTGCAATAGTATTCACTAATTTTAGGGAGTTATTCAGCCGTGATAACCTATTTTTAAGATCCAATTGGAGGGTTGTATCGAAATAATGTTAAACGCCGCTATAACAGAAAATGATTAAGTAATTCGTACTCATAAAAATAGTTAATCAGTTTATCGCTAAATGCTATTGTTATAATGTAACAATTGTCATAATGTTGACGTTTGAGCAATGGTGGTTAAGTAGAACCTGCGTTAATATAGATAACCTTTATCGTTGATCTATCTGCATAGGTGTTTAGCTCAACCGTGTCAGTTAATTCATATTTATCAAGTAATGACAGTTGGATTTATTGTGTTTAGAAAATTTCTTTTCCCCTTTATGTATCTCTTTTCTAGTGATGTTGCGTTAAAAAATAAGTTGTTCGCGGTTATTTTTCCTTTATTCACGATGGTTGTGATTATTAACACTGTTCCTCATGCGCACTCAACTGAACGCAAATTTGTTCCTTTCGAATTAAAAGAAATGCCAAGTTACGAACAGAAAGCCAAACAAGTCGATCCGCTAGGTGTCGACTCTCCACCGCAATTTAGTTATATCATTAATCAAGGGGATAACCTCAGTTCTATATTCGAACAGCTTGGCTTTCCTTATAGCGATTTATTAAAAGTAATGGAAACCGACCTTAATTATTTGATGCTAGATACATTGCGTCCGGGCAATCAATTAATGTTTTGGGGAACAGAGGATGGTCAACATTTAGACAAGATGGTGCTGCAGTTTAATATAGCAGACAAGGTTATTTATACACGTCATGCCGATGGTAGTTTTCAGTTCAAAGATATATCCATACCGGGTGAATGGAAACTAGAGGCTATTGTGGGAGAAATACACGGTAGTTTTTCTCAATCTGCCAATAAATCAGGTGTTGGTAGCTATGAAATAGAGCAGATCAATACGTTGTTAAAAGAGAAAATTAATTTCTCCCGAGATCTACAAGCGGGTGATCTGTTTGAAATAGTACAAAGCAAACAGTACATAGGCTCAAATGCTACTGGTAAGAAAGAAGTACAAGCTATCCGTATTCATAATAAAGGCCGAATGATTACTGCATTTTTGCATACGGATGGGCAGTATTACGATAAAGATGGTAACAGCTTACAAAGAGCGTTTCAAAAATACCCTACCGGTTCTAGGTATAGAATTTCCTCATCTTTTAATCCAAATCGTAAGCATCCAGTAACAGGGCGTATTTCACCACACAATGGTACCGACTTTGCAACACCAATCGGAACGCCAGTTTATTCTACAGGTGATGGTAAAGTTATTTTAACTCGAAACCATCCATACGCGGGTAAATATATTGTTATTCAGCACGGTAACTCATATAAGACTCGTTACTTACATCTGAGTAAAATTTTGGTTAAGAAAGGACAGTCGATATCAAGAGGGCAACGAATAGCTTTATCTGGTAACACAGGGCGATCTACCGGTCCTCATTTACATTATGAGTTTATTATTCGTAATAGGCCAGTCAATGCTATGACGGCCAATATCCCTATGGCGAGTTCTGTTCCTAACAAAGAAATGAATGCGTTTAAAGCGAAAGTAGCAAAGTACGATAAAATGTTTGGTGAGCAACTATTAGCAAATAATACGTCAGACGACAGTAATTTATAACAGAGTACATTTGTGTAAAGTAACCTTGTTTTGCAAAGCTCCAAGATGAGGTCACTTTATTATGTGATTTAAACAATGAGAGAAAATAATGCTACAACAAGAATTTGAAAACGTAGTTAAGCAATTAAGTCAGTTAGAGAGTTTACCTCAAGTATTAGAGCAACTGACAAAAACTGATGATCAAGAAATCGCCAATGCTGCTCAGTCACTGAAAGGCCAGTTTGCATTAGCAGAAGTCGAGGGAGAGAAACGGATCTATCATGTTACTTTGCAACCGAATAGCGAAGGTGAGCAAGAAGAATTTGTCGAACATGTCATGAATGAAGGCGACGAAGTTATTCACTTTATTGCTTGGTTTTTTTATGTAATGTTCGAAGTAAAACATAAAGAGACTTTTCAAGCAGCAGGAAAAACGTACAAGCAGCCAAAACGAAGCTAATCGATTTCTTTTGAGTATATACCTTGCCAATATTAACCATCGGGATTAGGCGTATCAGGGCGTTGCTACATCCATAGTAAATGCTGTTACTGAGCTTTATGTTAGCAATAAGTGATGGCATTTTATGTTGGTAACACCGTGAAACCTGAGAGCGCAGAGAGTTTGCTTTTTTGTATATATCAATTTCATATATACAATTGATTTAAATATAATTTATATCAATAATTATTCATGTTGACTCAGGTAAAATCTTTCATATAGGACTATTTATCACCAAGACAGATAACTGAGAAAATTTTATGCTAGATCAACGAGTTAAATACTCAGATAAAGACAATTTAATATCGACGACAACAGCTGATAGCCATATAACTTATTGTAATGACGCATTTTGTCGGGTTTCCAACTACGATGAAGAAGAGTTATTAGGTAACCCTCATAATGTTATTCGGCATGTGGATATGCCTAAAGCGGCATTTGGTCAATTGTGGCAATACCTCCAGTCAGGAAAAAGCTGGATGGGATTGGTCAAAAATAGATGTAAGGACTCGGGGCATTATTGGGTGTCAGCATTCGTTACACCGATATTAGACGATAAAGGAGAAATTTTTGAATATCAATCAGTTAGGAGTCAGCCATCAGAGGCGCAACTAGAACGGGCCGAAACTCTGTATTCACACATGAACAATGGTTCCCAATCGCTTAGACGAATATGTTGGTCTAACATTAGCCTGTGTTTGATTTTACTCTTACTCTGCACGCTGTGCGCTCAATTGTTTGATATTATTACTGAATCTACCTCACTCTGCATACTTATCCCACTCATTATTTGTTTATTTCTGACTTCACTCCGTTTAAAAGCTCGAATAGATAAGGTTAATAATCTTGCAACAAGTAATTATGATAATCAGCTAATGGAGCGACCATATACAGGCTACTGTGATGACTTTTCTAGAATTGAGTTGTCAATGATCATGAAGAAAGCCGAATTGCGAGCGGTTACCGCCCGAGCAAGCGAGACATCGGACGAATTGGTTCAGTCCGCAGTTGAAGAAGAAAAAACAAGTCAGTTGATTAATGATGAGTTAGTGGAACAAGGTATTGCTACCGAAGCGATGGGACAATCTGCCATAGAGTTGCTTCATTCCATCGACCAGGTTGCGAAACAAGCGAAGCAAAGCGCCGAGTTTGCGCATTTAGCGCAAAATGAAGCAGAAATCGGTAATATCACAATAGGAGAAGCTGTAAGTAGTGTTAACTTACTTTGCGAGCGGTTAGCTGATTCAAAACAGTCTATAGCCCAGTTATATAAAGATGTTAATGGTATTGAAGTTATATTAGAAATTATTGAAAGCATTGCCGAACAAACAAATCTACTCGCGCTTAATGCTGCAATCGAAGCCGCTCGTGCAGGCGAGCATGGACGAGGCTTTGCCGTTGTCGCTGACGAAGTCCGTGCCTTGTCAGGTAAAACTCGTGCTTCTGTGGAAGAAATTAAAGCGAAAATAGAAATGCTGCAATCAACAGTGCAGCAAACTGGGCAATTGATGGAAGAAGGGATAACGGCTTCAGAGGTGAGTGTTGAGAAGTCTGAAAATAGTCAACAGGCTTTCCAAGCGATTGTTGAAGACTTAGCTGCTATTGATAGGCAAAGTACGGAAACGTCCAAGATAATCACGGAACAAGTCAAAGTAACTCAAGGTACAACGGAACATGTGACTAGAATGAAGGCCGCAATTAATAGAACGAAGCAGTTGTCGTCATATTCTGTTGCCCGAACCACAGAGCTAGTAACGAGCTTAAATAGTTTGCAAAGATTAGTTAAACAGTTTAGTCAAAGTTAGCATAACTATACTGTATTAACCGAATGGTGCTCAGTGAGTTAAAAGCTTGACGAAAAAATACATTAATTAGCACTGAAATTAAATGTTAGCTAAATCGCTAGATAAGTAAGCACACAAGTTAATGGTTGCTCCAGTAATAGATAACAATTAGCTGAATATAATTTATCGTTATGAAAGTAGCAGCATCAATGACCGTAAACGTAAATAGAGCAGCCTATATGCTGCTCTATTGTTAAATTTCATTTTGAAATACTGTAGTAACTAGGCGATAAACCGTTACTATTCAAAAAAGATCGTTACTTTCTAAACCTATGTAGTAACTCGGTAGCGGCGGCATGGTCGCCAATTATTGAGGTCTTGAAGTTTGCCCTGGAGGAGCTGGCAACTCATCTTGGCTTAAATAACCATCACCATTACTATCAAATTTATCAAAATCTTGAGCAAGCGGGCCTTTAAGTTCATCAAGGCTTAGTTGTCCGTCACCATTTGCGTCCATATCTTCAAATTTAGGTGGTGGCATACGATCTTGAGATGGCTGCTCGGTACTTGCATATGCAAAGAGAGTGGTGATTCCAATACAGCAGGCTGCGAAGACCGCAATAGTTGTTTTAACTGGGGGGATTATTTGCATATCTTAACTCACTAATTCTATAAATAACATTACGAAAAAAGACACAAAAAAAACCGCCTAAAGTTCCTTATAATTAGGGAAAGGTTGCCTTTAGGCGGAAAAACGCAAATGAGTGTCTATCTAAGTAGAGAGATTGTTTTCTCTACTTGCTAGTTAAGATAAAGCCTAAAAAAGGAGTAAATATGGAGAAAAGTGAGAGAATGTGTTTTTTTAATCTGATTGTTTAATAGATAGAAAGTAAATGCACTGCTATCTATTAAACAATTTAATTAGTGATCTAATAGTAGAATTTTATTTTTCACCCATTAACAACGGTTGCCAATCGTTGATTACTGTCGTTAAGTAACCGAGCGGAAGCAATACGAGCTTGTTCGGGGTTGCCGACCATAATGGCTTCGTATATTGCTCTATGTTCTTCTAAACAATAACGGCCACCTTCTGCTGAACGGTCGATGAAACGTCTAAATATAGTAGAAAGAATATTACCAAATGGAACGAAAAATTTATTGGCGGTAGACTGAAATATTTTACAGTGGAATTCTAAATCTACTTTTACCCACGCTTGCTCGTTATCTTCTAAAGCAGCTTGAGTCATTTTTTGAAATAAAATAGAGATTTCTTTTCGTTGTTCGACGGTTGCATTTAACGAGGCTAACGCACATGCTTCAGGTTCAATTGCTTTTCTTAATCCCAAAAATTGGCTTAGGAAAAACTCTGAGCCTTCGAGATCTTGTAACCATTCGAGAAGTTGCGGGTCTAAAAAGTGCCAGTTTTCCTTGGTCAGCACTTTAGTTCCTACTTTGGGTCTAGAGGCCAGTAAACCTTTGGCTGAAAGTAATTTCATTGACTCGCGTAGGGCAGTACGACTAATACCAAATAGCTCACATAATTCAAGCTCGTTAGGCAACTTTTCGCCTTGTTCAAGTTCTCCCGACAGGATTTTACGGGCAATTTGTTTAGCAACTTGTACATGAATTCGTTTACTTGATTCTGCTACAAGTGAGAAAGTAACCATTAATTAACTCCTGGAAAAGTAAGCAAACTGAACCATTGCTTACAGTATAGCCAATTACCAATGTACGACGGTTCGTCATCAGTAGTTAGAATTTGGCCGTAATATATCCATTACATCGGTTTAATGCAAAAGGACAAATAACAGTACTACTTTGATATTATCTGCGACTATGTCAATATCAGCGTAGCTAAATGTATCTTGCGAGTATTTTAGCTGGAGTTAATCTTGTACCGTCTATAAAATTAAAAGGTACTCATTTACTGTTTAGTCGTTATTAATAGCGACGTTCCGCTTATGTACATTAGCAATATTGTTTTATTATCATACAATACGCCTATTGGCAGCAAGCTATAATTTGATTTGTATGTAGAAACAAGATCGAGTACACATAAATACAATAAGGAAGCGCAATTAATGTTACAGTGATGTTGTTAGAGAGATAAATACTAATAACTCCGAATAAAATAACCTGCTAACTATCACGTTTAGTAACCTTTCAAATTGGTTAACGTTATTAAAGATGATACATTTCCATAAATAATACATAATTACTAAAAATTAAGAAGCAATCATGTCAAGCACATTTAATTCAATCTCAGGTTCAAAGAGGAGCCTACACGTTCAAGTGGCTAGAGAAATAGCTCGAGGAATATTATCTGGTGATTTAGCCGAAGGATCGGTTATTCCGGGTGAAATGGTTTTATGCGAAGAGTTTGGTATAAGTAGAACTGCATTAAGAGAAGCGGTTAAATTACTTACCTCAAAAGGGCTCTTGGTTTCACGTCCTAAAATCGGGACTAAAGTTGTTGAACGAGCATTTTGGAATTTTTTAGATCCTCAATTGATAGAGTGGATGGATGGCTTAATTGATACACAAGAGTTTTGCGAGCAATTTTTAGGTCTGCGTAAGGCCATAGAACCAGAGGCATGTGCACTTGCGGCTATACATGCTAGTGCAGAGCAGAGAATTGAGTTATCAGAAACCTTTCAAACTATGTGCGAAATCGCCCACGCAGATGTATTTAACCAAGAAGAATGGATTGACGTGGACATGAAGTTCCATAATTTGATTTTTAATGCGACTGGCAATAATTTTTATCTACCTTTTGGTCATATATTACAAACTATGTTTATTAACTTTTTTGCCCACTCATCGAAAGAAGGTGATGTTTGTTTAGGTGAGCATAGAGAAATATATGAGGCAATTATGGCGGGTAACGCGGAGAAGGCAAAACAAGCTTCTTATGATCATTTACAATCTAATAAACACCGTTTGCCAGCAGTTAGTTAATTATGTAATTAAAAGTACAGTTAAAAAGACGATTTAGATTTTATCGTGTGCAATTAACTGAATAACTTAAAACCAATCTTTAATAAAAGGTCAATATATAGCATGTATTGATCTTTTATCTATTAGAAATCCTTTCATTACCCCCCGAAAATAAGCAGTAATCTGATCCTATACCGGTAAAATTTATTGATTTTGAGAGCTAGGTTTTAGCTTGATTGGCAAGTTATTGTGCTTGTTTAATCACCGTGTTATAAAATAATACAAATAAATCTCAATCATATCGAATTCAACATGTCTGATACTCTACTTCCTAATATTATCCAATTCATGAAACAAATAGATCCATTTGATATTTTACCTGAATCTATTGTTAAAGCTTTATCTCAACAAATACAAATCACTTATTTGGCGAAAGGTGAGGCGATTAACCTCGATAATGAGCAGCATAAGTACCTTTATATCATTCGTACTGGTTCGGTTGAGCAGCGTTTAAAAACAGGTGTCTTAAGAGCCAGATTAGGGACCGAAGATTTGTTTGGCTTTACCTTCTTTGATAGTAACGATGATGGAGATGCAAAGTACACCGCGACAGCGATAGAGAATACTTTACTGTATTTGATCCCACACGAAGCGATTTTAGATCTATTTCGCGAATATCCACAGTACGCAGAGCATTTTGCCTCTCAAGCACAAGTGCGTCTTAAATCTGCGTTAGATGTTGTTTGGTCAAACAAAGAGAAAGGCTTGTTTATCAAGACCGTCTCCGAGGTGGCGAGTGACAAAGTCGCGGTAGTTGATGTTTCTATGTCTATTCAAGATGTTGCAGCAGAAATGCGAATCGCGAAGCGTTCTTCTTGCGCGGTGGTATTAGATAATGGAAAAATAGTTGGTATTATTACCGATAGAGATATGACTAAGCGAGTTATAGCGCATGGAGTACCGATAGAACACCCTATTACTGAAGTAATGACATTGGCGCCATTGACCGTTAAACCGACCGATTTAGTCTTACACGCCGCTTCGGTAATGATGCAATTCAATATAAGAAACCTGCCTGTTGTTGACGACGATAAGATAGTTGGACTTCTCACCACTTCTCATTTAGTGCAAAACCATCGTGTACAAGCGATTTTCTTAATCGAAAAAATCAAGTATTCAGATAGTGTAGAAGCTCTCAGTCAGCTTAACTCAGAAAGACAGGCTATTTTTGAAGCTTTAGTGGGTGGCAATGTGTCGGTCGAGATTGTTGGTAAAGTGATGACAATGATCATGGATGCATATACACGTCGATTGATTCAAATAGGTATTGATAAGTTTGGTGCGCCACCATGTGATTTCACTTGGGTAGTGGCTGGTTCTCATGCGAGAAATGAAGTGCATATGCTATCCGACCAAGATAGTGCCATTGTTTTATCTGAAACAGCGACAGAAGCAGACCGACTATATTTTAATCATCTCGCGATGTATGTTTGTAATGGGTTAGCTGCGTGTCAGTATCCACTCTGCCCAGGAAAGTTCATGGCAGCAACACCTAAGTGGTGTCAGCCTATTACGATGTGGGAAGAATACTATAAAAAATGGGTAGCCAGCCCAGAATATGAACGCCTTTTAAATATCAGTGTGTTTTTGGAAGTTAGAGCCGTATACGGTAATGCAGAATTTGTTGAGGAACTTAACGACTGTATGCATAGTAAAATTTCGTCCAATAGAGAGTTTTTAGGCATGTTGGTACAGCAAGCGACTAACGTTAACCCTCCTTTAGGAATATTTAATAATCTTGTGCTTGAAAAGAGTGGTGACAATAAAAAAGCGCTAAATATCAAGAAATATGCGCTTAATTTAATTATCGATTTAGCTCGAATTTATGGTTTGTCAGTAAAATCTGAAGCAACAGGGACTGAAGAACGTTTTCGTGTTGCCAACGAAAAAGGTTATCTCTCAGATGATGCATACAAAAATATCATTGGAGCTTATCAGTTTATTTCTCAATATCGACTGAATAACCAGCTGAATGCACTGAGAAATGGGGTAGAACCAAACAATCACATCAACCCAGATATGTTTGGCAGTTTTGAACGCAAACATTTGAAAGACGCTTTTAGAATTATTTCTGAGTTACAAGATTCTGCAAAAGTTAGATTTGGAAACCACTAATATGCAATGGATTAATTATTTTCACCCATTAAGAAAATTGCAAAGACAACGTATTATCAGTTATAAACAAAGGCAGTTACCGGAATTTTTAAAGTTAAATTTAGCCGATGAGTATCCAGACTTAGAAGATGAAGCGAATGGTTTAGAATTTATATGTTTGGATCTAGAAACAACGGGGCTTGATCCTGCGAATGACCAAATTTTAAGTATTGGCTGGGTTGTGATTCGAAATCTCAAAATCGACATATCAACACGTGTGGAATTATTAGTTAAGAGCGACGCTGAAGTAAACGCGAAAACAGCAGTGATCAATCATATTACTCCTGAAATGCTATCAAACGGTGTTACGGTTGATGAGGCACTACTTGCTTTTTTCAAACAAAGTCGCGGGCGCGTGATCGTCGCACATGGTTGTGTTGTTGAACAAAATTTTATCGACCACTATTTTAAACATCGTTATAAACTAAAGCCCTTGCCTCTATTATGGTTAGATACTCTGATGATAGAAAAACACTTGAGTAAGATTGTTGATAAATCCGCGGCAACCGATCTGCGCTTGTCAACTAGTCGTGCAAGATATGGTTTACCTGAATATAACGCTCATGGTGCGTTGATAGATTCACTTGCAACCGCTGAGCTGTTACTCGCACAATTAAAAAAAGTATATAAAGATGGCAAAACCTGTTTTGGACGTTTATATCGAATAGGATTATATAAATAGCGTTTGAAAACTTTGTATGGTCGCTGATTGAGCCAAAATAACGACTTAAGTTTTGTATAGGACGGTCGATATAATTAAAGGCACATTTATTGGCTAAACTTGTCAGCGGTTGATTAGTGGACTATTTGTAATGAAAAAAATAATAATTATTATACTTGTTGTCTTGTTATTGATTGGTATAGCAGGAGGAGGATACTATTATTTTTTTATGATGAATAAAGATACAGCACCTGTAAATGTGGACCAAGAGCCCGTGATTGCCAAGCAACAAGAAAGCCAAACTCCAACCGTGCAACAACAAAATACCCACTATTTTGTCGCAAGTAACAAGCTTAATGTACGCTCTTATCCGCGCTTAAACGCACCAATTCGTTATGTGTTGCGAAAAGGCAAAGCTATTGAAGTGCAAGAAACCCAAGGTCAATGGGTCAGAATCTCAGATTATGAAGTGCATACAAGTGGTCAAGATATCGCTGATTGGGTACACATCGATTTTCTTTCTGCTGAGCAGCCAGTGATTACAGAACA
Organism: Vibrio sp. TH_r3; assembly: GCF_033101115.1. Taxonomy (NCBI): domain Bacteria; kingdom Pseudomonadati; phylum Pseudomonadota; class Gammaproteobacteria; order Vibrionales; family Vibrionaceae; genus Vibrio; species Vibrio sp. TH_r3. The sequence goes on from NZ_JAWMPW010000003.1 coordinate 294,759, forward strand.
GGAAGCACATAAGGCTATGCAGAGATTGCTTGATAAATCGGATGATTTTGTTTTGTATCAAGATTCGTTTATCAACGCAACTAAACGTTTGTTAGCAGATGAGAGTTGCACTTATGAGGACTTTGAATTGATGAACGGTTGGTTACTGTCTCGTACTTATCCTGATAACCCAGTGTATTTTGTATATTGCGGTGGCACACAACGAGAAAATAAAATTTATTTGAATGTTGTCACCAACCAAATATTCAAACCTTAGACTGATCTCTAGTTTTTGTTTATTTCTATGTCCAAAATTTAAGTTTGGCTCTACTAAGACTTTTCATTGTTAGCGTTCGGTAAACACGATGTTAATTGCATTCCTAGCGAACTATTCAACGTTAAGATGTAAAAGTGATTTTAGTCATCTCTGACCATTTCGCTAGCATTCCATTTTATTCACTATGTCTCTTTTTATAAGTATGACAAATATGCATTGTTAAGTGGGATGAAAATTAGCCAATTAGAATTTTTATAATACCATAACGAACAGTGATGACTATGGTATTGTCAGTATATCATTGATTAGTAGCCATAATTTTCGTTTATTCCTGACGAGTTGAAAATGTGTGCTACTAAATTTTTGCTTATTTGTAATACATTTGTCCAAAATTTGATTTAGATCGCATTATTTACATTTGTAATACATTATGATTAACTACGTAAGTTACTCACGGATGTATCGATTTAAATATCATGATGTTTCGAATTTACTCTTTATTAAAGATGATAATGAAGTTGATAAGAAACAAAAACTGTAACAGATGTAAGACATTTGTTAATGAATACGATTAGAGATATATACATTGGTAACGAGTAGCTAATTATACGCAACAAGTAACAACTCTACGTTAATTCTTCCTACGGTTAGCGTAAGAGTAGAGGTGAGTCCTCTTTTACGCCCATATTGATTACAGGCAATATGGGCGTTTTTTTTTGCCAGTTATATTCGTTTCATTTTTGAACGTTTTCCCTCTTCAATAATCACTTTTTATCTATCTGATAATTGTTACTGTTAACTGTAATAACGGTTAACTCAAATAAACAGTCAAATTACGCTCTGTGGAAACAACTTCATAAACTAGTATTTATTCAAATAAACACGACTGAATAAGCAAATAGTACTTCCTTAAATTAATTAGTATTACTATATTTTTATAGAGTTAATAATTTTGTTATGAGTAGGGGAAAGTTATTGAATTTTATTATCAGTTTAATTGACCAACAATTGATTTAGATCATTAAGCAGCACTAGTAATAATACTGTTAATATTAATCTCAACGTAACTATTTGATTTAGCTAGTTATAGTTTAATAATATATTAAGTTGTGACTATAATCCTGTTGTCAATTGTATTACTAATGTATATGGAAATAAGGAGATCGCAATCACGCAATTAACTTATTGTAGTACAATAAGTTTGACCGTGAGTTATAATGCAATCTGAATTTAATACATAAGAAGGTTTACTTGATGGACTTGAATATTCTGATTGTAGGTATCTACTTTCTATTCCTAATGGCTATAGGTTGGATGTTCCGAACGTTTACTAGCACGACGAGTGATTATTTCCGTGGGGGCGGTAGTATGCTCTGGTGGATGGTTGGTGCAACAGCATTTATGACCCAGTTTAGTGCATGGACATTTACTGGTGCGGCTGGTAAAGCGTATAACGACGGTTTCGCGGTAGCGGTAATCTTTTTAGCCAATGCGTTTGGTTATTTAATGAATTATCTTTACTTCGCTCCGAAATTTCGTCAACTTCGTGTTGTTACGGTTATCGAAGCAATAAGAATGCGTTTTGGTAAAGTGAATGAGCAAGTATTTACTTGGTCAGGTATGCCAAACAGCATTGTTTCAGCTGGTGTGTGGTTGAATGCACTTGCGATTATTGCATCGGGTATTTTCGGTTTTGACATGACATCAACTATCATTGCGACAGGTCTTGTTGTATTGATTATGTCTGTTACTGGTGGTTCATGGGCGGTTATCGCATCTGACTTTATGCAGATGGTTATCATCATGGCTGTAACCGTAACCTGTGCAGTTGTTGCTATTATTCAAGGTGGTGGTGTTGGTGAAATCGTTGCGAACTTCCCTGTCGATGAAGGCGCATCTTTTGTTTCTGGTAACAATCTAAACTACGTTGGTATTTTTGGTATCTGGGCTGTATTTATCTTCCTAAAACAATTTAGTATTACCAACAACATGCTAAACGCATATCGTTATCTTGCCGCAAAAGATTCGAATAATGCTAAAAAAGCAGCACTTCTTGCTTGTGTACTTATGATTATGGGACCATTAATTTGGTTTATGCCAAGTTGGTATATTGCTGGTCAAGGTGTTGATTTAGCTACTGTATATCCTGAACAAGGTAAAAAAGCAGCAGATTTTGCATACTTGTACTTTGTTGAACAATACATGCCAGCAGGTATGGTAGGTCTACTAATTGCAGCAATGTTTGCAGCAACCATGTCTTCAATGGATTCAGGCTTAAACCGTAACTCAGGTATTTTTGTTAAAAACTTCTACGAACCAATTTTGCGTAAGAATGCGTCAGAAAAAGAGTTAGTAGCGGTTTCTAAAATCACTTCAACTGTTTTTGGTATCTTGATTATCCTAGTAGCACTGTTTATTAACTCGCTAAAAGGACTAAGCTTATTTGATACTATGATGTATGTTGGTGCCTTGATTGGTTTCCCTATGACTATTCCTGCATTCTGTGGCTTCTTTATTAAGAAAACACCTGATTGGGCTGGTTGGGGTACACTTGTTGTTGGTGCTATCGTTTCTTACATTGTTGGTTTTGTAATTAACGCAGATATGGTTGAAGGTTGGTTTGATCTTAATGAATTGACTAGCCGTGAGTGGTCTGACATTAAAGTTGCTATTGGTCTTCTTGGTCACGTAGTCTTTACTGCTGGTTTCTTCGTCTTGTCTACATTGTTCTATAAGCCTCTATCTGAAGAGCGTCAAAAAGATGTTGATATATTCTTCAATAACTTAGCAACGCCATTAGTTTCTGAGTCAGATGAACAAAAAGTACTAGATAATAAACAACGTCGTATGCTTGGTTCGTTAATCGCTGTTGCTGGTGTTGGTATTATGGCTATGTTCCTACTACCAAACCCATTGTGGGGACGATTCATCTTTGTACTTTGCGGTGCAATAGTATTAGGTGTTGGCTTACTGCTTGTTAAAGCAGTTGATGGAAAAGTTGCAAGTAAGTAACGTATCAAGAGTTAAGCACAGTAACTAATAACTCATTTAGATTGTTTTAATTAGTTAAGTTATATTGAAATGAAATGCCCTCACGAAGTCGTGAGGGCATTTTTTCGTTTAGCCTTATATACTGTTCAACAATTAGTACTGCATTGACATTACAAATAGAAAATGAAAATTTGTATTCTAGCCTTGTTATTTATCGCGCAATGTAGATCAGTTCTCATAAAAATAATTATGAAATAGACAACGGATAAATTGGTTCCTTAATTCTTTTTTAACAATATGTCATATCTCCATTCTGTGAAGCAAAGTCTTTTCTCTGTAACCAACGATAGAACGTGAGTGATTGAGTGTATGCTTGTGGATAGACTTATATGTTTGTAGATGAATTGATTTGGCTACGGGTCAACTTATATAGCGCTACTTAAGGTGTGTCGGTTCGGCAACGTTTATTATGGCGAAGTTTGTTGGAACAATTGCTTTACAAAGCTATGTTTGCGTTACATCAATGATGTATCCAGATGAACTGGTTTTTATGTACAGCTTAGGCAAGAGAGGTGGATAACCAAGAGCGAAAACATAAAACGCACACATCGAGCCAAGATAATTAGATGGGATACAGAAGGGGCCAGTTTTATCTAGTGACAATAAAAAGACTTCCTTATGGAAGCCTCTTAAAACTAATTTCAATAATGATTAATAATTAGTTAACTTTTTTAACTGCATCAGCGACTAATACGCCAAGTTCGTCCCATTTACCTTGGTCAATTAGACCAGTTGGAACCATCCAAGTACCGCCGCAAGCCAATACGGATGGAATAGACAAATACTCATCGATATTAGCAACACTTACACCGCCAGTTGGCATAAACTTAACAGGATAAACAGCAGTAAGTGCTTTAAGCATACCTGTGCCACCTGAAGGTTCAGCAGGGAAGAATTTAAGCGTACGTAAGCCCATCTCCATTGCTTGTTCTACTAGGCTAGGGTTGTTTACACCCGGAACAATAGGGATATTTTTGTCTAAGCAATATTGTACTGTACGAGGGTTAAAGCCAGGACTTACAATGAAATCCACTCCTGCGTCAATTGCTTCATCAACCTGGGCATTGGTTAGGATTGTACCTGCACCAATCAACATTTCAGGAAATTCTTTACGCATTAATTTGATGGCTTCTACAGCACATTCTGTTCTGAACGTGATCTCAGCACAAGGCATACCGTTTTCTACCAATACGCGGCCAAGTGGGATAGCGTCTTCTGCTTTATTAATTGCAATAACAGGAATTACTTTAAGTGCTGCAAGTTGTTCGTTTAACGTTGTCATTATTGTTTCACCTAATCGTCTAGATCTATAGAGGGCATAGCATTACGTGGAATGATTGCTCCCGGATGTTGAATCACGGCGCCAGCCATTTTATGAGCAGCACTTGCTGATTTTATCGCAGAACCACCAGTAAAACGTTTTGCTAAATAACCACCACTGAATGAATCGCCAGCAGCTGTTGTATCGACTACATTAGTTACTTTAGTCGCAGCAACATAATTTGCATCGCCACCTTCAATAACCAAGCATTCTTTACTGCCACGTTTAATGACGATTTCAGATACGCCTGCTTTGGTTGTTCTATCAATGCAAGTATCTAAATGTTCATCGCCATATAAGTCTTGTTCATCATCAAATGTTAGAAGGGCAATATCTGTCTTTTCTAGCATATTCATATAATTTTCTAATGCGACTTGTTGGCTTGCCCATAATTTTGGACGATAGTTATTATCAAAAATAACTTTTCCGCCTTTTTGGCGATAATTGTCCAAGAAGTCGAACATAATTTCACGGCCAGAATCAGTCAGAATAGCAAGTGTAATACCGCTTAAATAAATACCATCGTAAGCGTAAAGCTTTTCAAGTAATTCACTTGATTCAGGTTGGTCGAATATATATTTAGCGGCTGCATCATTTCTCCAATAATGGAAATAACGTTCACCAGTATCATCGGTTTCGATGTAATACAGACCCGGTTGTTTGTCATCTATTTGAAGGATCAAACTTGTGTCAATGCCTTCGGATTTCCACTGTTCAAGCATGTCCTGACTAAAAGGGTCGTTACCAAGAGCGGTTACGTAACTTACATTAATCGCGTGATTTTGAGTTAGACGAGTTAAATACATTGCTGTATTTAACGTGTCACCACCAAATGCTCTCTTTAATAGGTTATCTTGCTGCTGTTGCAGCTCGACCATGCATTCACCAAGGACTGCAATGTTATGCGTTGCCATAACTATACCTTATTTAATGTTTAAAAAGTCAGCACGTAGTGGGGAAAACATGTCTAATAGAATACTGTTGTCTTCTAACGCTACTGCGCCATGAACGAAGTTTTTAGGTGCAATATATGCGTCGCCTGCTTTTAGGACGCATTTCTTACCGTCAACTTCTGCTTCAAAGCTACCTGCAACAACATAACCAATTTGATCATGGATATCGTGAGCGTGTGGTGCACCAATCGCTCCTTTATCAAAATTCAAATGGACAGCCATCAAGTCATCAGTATAACCGACAATCTTACGTTTTATACCACCACCAAGTTCTTCCCACTCGTTGTCAGAATTTACAAAAAAAGGGTTCATACTGATATCTCCTAAAAATTATTACAAATTACAGTCTAACTAATGCCAATATAATACGATGGAAAAGGCTTATTGTCATACAATATAGTTCAATATTTGTGAAGTTAATCAAAAATATATTGAAATATATTTATATTACAATAGGTTAAATGAAATGTCATGCGTGAGATATTGTTTGTATTGATAGATTTACACGATTTAAGATCAGGATCTAGCGCAAATTAGTGTGATTTGGCTCGTTTTTTTGTAAGTATATTGAGACTTTTAAGCAATATTGTATTACTTTATGCGGTGTAAAAATTCAAATTGAAGGTGCTTTTGTATGAAAATGAACCAATTGTTCATTTTTTTTACGAGCAAACCGAAATAATTAGAGGTTTATTTAACAATGAATGCGATTACCCAGCCAATACTGCTTGATGAAGCAGACATTGCAGAATTAAGAAAGGAAGTGGGTCGCGATAGCTTAATGGGAAAAACCATTTCTGCACATATCGCTGAACTAGAAGAATTTATGAAACTTGGTCACGACGTACCAGGGCATGGCGAAGCGGGTGGTTATGAACACAATCGCCACAAACAGAACTACATGTATATGAATGTAGCTGGACGCTTGTTTCTCATCACTCAAGATGAAAAATATGCTCGTTTTGTTACCGAACTTCTAGAAATATACGCAGACAAATACCTGACATTTGATTTTCATGTACAAAAAAACACCAACCCAACCGGTCGGTTATTTCATCAGATTTTGAATGAACATGTTTGGCTTTTATATACCAGTTTAGCTTTTTCTTGTGTGTCATCGGTCATGAGTGAACAGCAGCGTGAACGTATTGTTGAGCGTATTTTTGAGCCGATGCTAGAGATGTTTACTGTTAAATATGCGCACGATTTTGACCGCATTCATAATCATGGTATTTGGGCCGTGGCTGCAGTGGGTATTTGTGGATTGGCGGTAGGTAAACCTGAGTATTTGCAAAAATCCGTATATGGATTGGAGAATAATGGAACAGGTGGATTTTTAGCGCAAATTTCGCAACTATTTTCACCTTCAGGTTACTACATTGAAGGACCATATTATCACCGTTACGCGATTCGCCCAACTTGTGTATTTGCAGAAGTGTTGCATCGTCATATGCCAGAAATTGATATCTTTAAATATAAAGATGGAGTGATTGGTAATACGGTTCAAGCGCTATTATCGACTGCTTATCCAAATGGTGATTTTCCTGCTCTTAACGATGCTTCTCGTACTATGGGCATTACCGATATGGGTGTCCAAGTTGCCGTTAGCCAATATGCCAAGTATTACGGATTAGATAGCAATCTGATTGGAATGGCTAAAATTCAAGACCGAGTATGGATGCATCCCTGTGGACTTGAATTGTCTCGCGCATTAGAAAAAGCAGAGCAACAAGAAACGGTTGGAATGCCTTTTTGGCCAAGTGTGGAATTAAATGAAGGGCCAAATGGTGACAAAGGAGCGCAAGGTTTTATCCGTATGCAGGATAAAAACAAAGATGTGTTTCAGTTGGTTATGAATTACGGTCAACACGGTATGGGACACGGACACTTTGATACGCTTGGAATCACCTATTTCAACCGTGGTCAAGAAGTGTTACGCGAATATGGCTTTGGGCGCTGGGTTAACGTTGAACCGAAATTCGGTGGTCGTTACTTAGATGAAAATAAATCGTTCGCTCGTCAAACTATCGCGCACAATGCGGTAACAATTGATGAAACCTGTCAAAATTATTTTAATGTCGACCGTGCAGATGCGGTTCATGGGGTTGGACAATTTTTTAGTGTTGACTCTGCACAGTTAAAAGGTATGAGTGCATTTGCAAACGATCATTATGATGACACAGAAATGCAACGCAGTGTTTTCATGTTACAAACTGAAGAATTAGAAGCGCCTTTGCTTATCGATCTTTACCGAATTAAAGCGGAAGGTGTTCATCAGTATGATTATTCTCATCAATATGATGGCCAAATTGTTCGCACAAATTTTGACTATGCGACTTCTGATGAAATAGATACAGTTGGCGATGATTATGGCTATGAGCATTTATGGCAGATAGCGAAAGGCGAAACCAATGGTTCTGCTTTAGTTAGTTGGTTGCAAGGTAAATCTTATTACACTTGGCTTGGTACCAGCTCAAATGAGCAAGATGAAGTTATTTTCGCTCGTTCAGGTGCGAATGACCCGAGTTTCAATCTCAGAAGTGTGCCAAGTTTTATTCTTCGTTCTAAAGGTGAATCAACTTTATTTGCGTCGGTACTAGAAACTCACGGTTACTTTAACGAAGAGTTTGAACATTCAGTCAATGCCCGAGGTGAAGTACAAAGCATTAACGTTGTTGGTTTTAATCAACAAGGCTCTGTAATTGAAATTATGACGGTGAAAACAAAAATAACATTGATGGTAAGCAATCAGCAAGATGTTAGCGCAGATACCGAAAACAGTGTAGTGATTAACGACAAAACATACAGCTGGGTAGGGCAATACGCTGTTGAGAAGGAGACAGTATAAATGAGTTATCAACCACTAATTCTTAGCCACGAAGAAGCCGCTGAGCTCAGTAAAGATCTCGGTAAAGCGACGCTTCTAGGTAAAGCGTTATCTCGCGATATTGCTCAAGTTGACTCCTATATGGAGCAAGTAGGAATAGAAGTTCCTGGTCATGGTGAAGCCGGAGGCTACGAACACAATCGTCACAAGCAGAACTATATCCATATGGATCTCGCTGGTCGACTATTTTTGATTACTAAAGATGAAAAATATCGCGATTATATCGTTAATATGTTGACTTCATACGCGGAAGTTTATCCTACATTAGAAAGTAATGTGAGTCGTGATACTAACCCGCCTGGTCGTTTGTTTCACCAAACATTGAATGAAAACATGTGGATGTTATATGCATCATGTGCTTACAGCTGTATTTATCATACGTTAACAGAACAGAACAAGCGTCATATTGAAGATAATTTGCTTAAACAAATGATCGACATGTTCGTTGTTACTTATGCGCATGATTTTGATATTGTCCACAACCATGGTTTATGGGCTGTAGCGGCAGTTGGTATTTGCGGCTATGCAATTAATGATCAAGAATCGGTTGATAAAGCGTTATATGGCCTAAAACTGGACAAAGTAAGTGGCGGTTTCCTTGCTCAACTCGACCAGTTGTTCTCTCCAGATGGTTACTATATGGAAGGACCGTATTATCATCGTTTTTCTCTAAGACCGATTTACCTGTTTGCCGAAGCTATAGAACGTCGCCAGCCAGAACTGGATATTTATCATTTCAATGATTCAATAATTAAAACTACCACTTATTCAGTTATGTCGACGGCTTTCCCTGATGGTACGTTACCGGCTTTGAATGATTCATCTAAGACAATTAGTATTAATGATGAGGGGGTAATAATTGCGACAAGTGTGTGTTTCCAACGTTATGAACAGAGTGAAACATTGTTAAGTATGGCCAATCATCAACAAGACGTTTGGGTTCATGCTTCTGGTCAGCTGTTGTCTAATGCTGTTGCCGCTTCATCAGATATAAAACCATTTAGTTGGGGGAGCTTGTTCCTTACTGATGGCCCTAAAGGGGATAAAGGTGGAGTGACTATACTTCGTCATCGTGATGAAAAAGATGATGATACGATGGCGCTATTATGGTTTGGTCAACACGGTAGTGATCACCAATATCATGCTGCATTAGATCATGGCCACTATGACGGTTTGCATTTAAGCGTGTTTAACCGAGGCCAAGAAGTCTTCAATGATTATGGCTATGGACGTTGGGTGAATGTAGAACCTAAGTTTGGTGGTCGTTATATTCCAGAAAATAAATCCTACTGTAAACAAACGGTTGCTCATAATACGGTTGTGGTCGACCAAAAAACACAAAACAATTTTGATACTGCAACAGCAGAATCACGTTTTGGACAAAAGCACTTCTTTGTAACGGATGATAAGTCTCTACAAGGTATGAGTGGTACTATTTCGCAGTACTATGATGGCGTAGATATGCAACGTTCTATCGTACTTGCAGAATTACCAGAGTTTGAAAAACCGCTGGTTATTGATGTTTATCGAATCGTAGCAGATAAACCACACCAGTATGATTTGCCAGTACATTTTAATGGTCAAGTTATGTGTACTAATTTCGAATATAATGTTGAAGCAACGCTTAAGCCACTTGGTAAAGATAATGGTTATCAACATATGTGGAAGTTAGGCAAAGGTAGTACAGAAAATGGTTCGTTGGTCACTTGGTTACAAGGCAGCAGTTATTATTCTTTAGTCAGTTCCGGTGGAGAAGGAGCGGAAGTCATTTTTGCTCGTACTGGCGCTAACGATGTCGACTTTAACTTACGTAACGAACCAGCATTGATTCAACGTCAAACAGGACAAAATCATGTGTTTGCTTCTGTACTAGAAACACACGGCTATTTTAATGAATCTATTGAAGCTTCTATAGGAGCGCGTGGATTAGTTGAAGCAGTTGAAGTTGTTGGTCATAACGACCAAGCAACAGTTGTACGTATAAAAACAGTGAGTGGTAAAAATTACTGCTGTGCTATTTCAAACCTGGCAGAAGAGACGCAACAAGGTCAACATAGTGTTGAGTTCTCTGGTGAAACATTCAATTGGACGGGTTCATTCGCTATTTTGTAGTTATATTACTTATATATTAAATACATAAGTCTCAAAGCCGAACATTGTATGTTCGGTTTTTTTATTTGTTTTAAATGATGCAGGTAAATAGAGTTTTTGTCGTGTCTAATTATTCTCCGGAGTGTTGTAAGATCAGTCTACCTACCAGTAAAAATAGTCATTATTATGGCTGAGCGCAGCAGTTAATTAAAATTGGTATCTATGGTATTGAGTGGCTAGTGGAGTAAAGTAGACTATAAGTGGTTAAATAAAGCTATCCAGTTTAGAAGTAGAATATTTGACACTGGTATAATATTAAGCCCGAATGCAGATACCTGTATTCGGGCTTAATTATTGGTCTTATTCCATTAAAACATTTTATTGCTATGAAGAACTAGCTTGTTGTTTCTTTTTCAGTTTCATAGTTGAGTAGACAGAAAACACTGCAAGCGCAATAAATGCCAGTGCAATAGGTCTATCATATAAAAATGACCAACTTCCTTCGTACATCAAGAGAGATTTTCTTAGATTCGTTTCCGCCATCGGGCCAAGAATAATGGCTAATAATATTGGCGATGATGGTATGTCTAGCTTGTTTAGAAGGAAGCCTAACAACCCAAAGCCGATTGCAATGCCAATATCAAACATTGAGTTATTTATCGCGTAAGCACCAACGATCGACAAGAAAATAATGATTGGAATCATTAACATTTTTGGTACTTCAATAATTCGACAGAAGAAACGAATACCGAGCAAGCCAACGAGAAGCATGACGATATTTGCTACTAACATTGAACTGAAAATACCATAAACGATTTCAGGGTTTTGACTAAACAGTAAAGGGCCAGGTGTTAAACCTTGTACAATCAATGCCCCTAATAGTACCGCTGCTACGGCATCACCAGGAACACCGAGTGTAAGTAAAGGAACCAGAGAACCACCCGTTACGCCATTGTTACCTGCTTCTGCAGCAGCTAAACCACGTACAGAACCTTTACCAAACTCTGAAGGATTTTTAGATGAACGTTTTGCTTCGTTGTAACATACAAAAGCAGAAATATCAGCGCCTGCGCCAGGTACTGAACCGATAGTTGTACCAAGTAACCCACTCTTAATAGCAGTCGGTGCCATATCTTTTATATCTTGTTTACTGAGTAACTTATGGCTAAATTTAGGTGGTTTAACATGCGCTTCGCTTAATAGTTTTTCTAATTGATTAAGTGCTTCTGAAATTGCGAACAAACCAATTAATACTGGAATTACGTTAATGCCGCTATAAAGGTCCATTACATCAAATGTAAAACGAGGCACACTACTAATTGGATCTAAGCCGACGGTAGAAATCAATAATCCTATGGTACCAGCAAGTAAGCCTTTAACGATATTTTGACCAGAAACACTGGCAATAATCGTTAAGCCAAATAGCGCAAGGGCGAAATATTCAGGCGCATTAAACCGAAGTGCGAATTTGGCTAACATAGGGGCAATTGCTATTAATACGATAGTACTTAGTAATCCACCTATGAATGAAGCGACTGCGGATATACTGAGTGCTCTTGCCGCTTCACCACGAGCAGCCATGGTATGGCCATCTAGAACGGTTGCAGCAGAAGCGGGCGTTCCAGGTGTTTTTAATAGTATGGCTGCTATTGAACCACCGTATATTCCACCAATATAAACGCCTATTAGCATGACCAGCGCTGCGGTAGGCTCCATACCAAAGGTAAATGGTAATAGGATAGCAACACCCATTGTGGCGGTTAATCCAGGTAATGCGCCTAAAATTACACCACCTAATACACCGAAAACGAGTACGGGTAAAACACCAGGACTAAAGGCTGTAAGAAGCCCATGTAGTAAATGTTCAATCATGAGATATTCCTAGTAGAACAAAGACCCTTCCGGCAAGACAATGACGAAGACTGTGCCGAAAAGATAATAAATACTTAATACAAAACCGATAGCAATTAAATAGTAGAGCGGTTTTTTAACTTTAAAATAAATAAGATAAGCAATGAAAGCAGTAAGGCTAGCAATTAAATAACCAACAAAGCTCATTAATACTGCGTAAGCAACTAGATAACCAAGACCAAAAATAGAAAGCTTGGAAAAAATGGGATTAGATTGTTGTGATTCTGTATTTGATTGAGCTTTCATTCTATGTTGAAAAATTAACGCTAAACAAAGAATGATTTGACCAATAACGATAACGCGAGGAAAGAATTTAGCATCAACGCTAGCTTCTTGATACATCGGTTCGTCGAAGTGGCCAATAAGGTAAAATGCGACAGCACTTAAAAGAATAACAATGGACGGGAAAATGACGTTTCTATCTAACATAGAATCCATCCTTACAATAATAGAGCAAAAGAAAAGGGGCTAAAAGGTTAGCCCCAAATTGATTTTATTTGATTAGTGAACCAAGAGATTGAGTATCTTCTTTAACAAACTGAGTGAACTCTTCCGCGTTCATATTATGGATAGTCATTGCACCTTTCTCCATGAACCCTTTGAATTCTTCAGAAGCCATTGCTTCATCAAATGCGTTACCTAGTGTTTCGATAACCTCAGCTGGAGTCCCTTTAGGTGCACCAATACCACGCCATGTACCAGTAGTCACATCAACACCTTGTTCTTTGAGTGTTGCTACATCTGGGATGTATGAAATACGTTCGTTAGACATTACACCTAAAGCTTTAAGTTGACCTGAACGAAGTTGAGAAATTGCTTCACCAGGGGTAACCATAGTGACGTCAGTGTGACCTCCAAGTAGTGCAGGAATAGCTTCTGACGCACCATTGTATGGAATAGCATTCAGTTTAATTCCTTCATGCTTTTCTAATGCCATCAAGTAAAAGTTTGGTTTCGCTGTAGACGCAAATTTAACTTTACCTGGTGCTTTTTTAGCTTCTGCAATCAAGTCATTAATTGTGTTATAAGGGCTGTCTGCAGAAACAAGTACTACAGCAGGGTCTAAGTTAACCATACGAATAAGTTCGAAATCGTCAGCCGTATGACGCATTAAACCCATTTGAGGAAGAGATGCGATTTCACGAGTCACAACGGTTAATGTGTATCCATCTGGTTTTTGTTGAGCACCGAAGCTCATACCAACCGCACCTGCACCACCAGTACGGTTCATGACTGCGATGTTTTGGCCTAAAATATCTTTAGCACTATTTGCAATAGTACGACCAACCGCATCAGTACCACCACCGGCACCAAATGGGACGATAAGACGAATGTTTTTACTTGGGTAGTCAGCTGCAGTAACAGATACTGAAGCTAAAATTCCAGCAGCGATCATCAAGGATTTTAGTAATTTGCTCATGTTTTAGACCTTTTTTTCGTTATTTCGACAGGTTTGAGTAGGGTTTTCTATCTTTGTTGTTTGGTACTCGTGCATAGCAAGTTGTTCGAACGCGACTGCGACCCAACCACTAACTAACATATCGTACCATTGTTGAACTCCGCTACATCCGACAACGATGTTCCCATAGACAAAGGAACCGAAAAACAATACATCGTCATCTTCAAGCGAAGAGGGGTGTAAAAACTGATTTTGAATATTGGCATTGCTATCACGCCATGCTTGTTTGGCTTTTTGGCGAGCCAGTTTATCAAATTGGATTGTCCATGATTCTGGCGAACCAAATGATGCTTCATGTAGAATCGCGTCTTCGAATGATTTGCCATCCCAAGGTTTAACTCTTGGGTCCATAATGACAATATGTAACTCTTTGCGGTTTGTGCGTTCAAAAAGCTTTTCAATAGATGGTGCAACTAAATCTACAGCATCAATTGCAATTTCTTTATGGCTTTTCACAACAATAATCCTTAGTTATCTAACTCGATGCCAATGACTATATTGTATTATTATATACCGTACAAAAAGAAAGTTATTCCAATGTTAGTTAGGTCACATTGTGAATTTCAATATATGACACACGTCTATTTTATGAAGAATATATGCTTATATACATGAATCAAGTACGCATATTTGTGAAATAGGGTGTTGACAATACTATCAAAATATAAAGTTGTATTTGTATTAGTATTAATAGTAGAAGAATTAAATAAATGCAGGAGAATTCAAGCTTAATTATGTGATCTTGGGTGGAATTCTACCAATATAATTTCACTATTTTTGTATTGACTTACGCCTATAATCGTTTGAGTTATACTCTAGGTTGTTCGTATGTAGACGATGGCTTGAATTAAACACACGCTTTAGATAAAAAGGATTGAATATTGAAAACAATAGGTTTGATAGGCGGGATGTCTTGGGAATCGACCGCGAGTTATTATTCGGCTATTAATGAAGCAGTTAAACAAAAATTAGGCGGGTTGCATTCAGCTAAATTAGTGATGGTAAGCGTAGATTTTGCTGAAATAGAAACGTTACAGCATAACGGGGAGTGGGACAAAACTGCTGGCATTTTATCTAAGGCTGCACAATCTTTACAGGCGGCAGGCGCAGACTTTTTTATTATTTGTACCAATACTATGCATAAAGTCGCTGCTCAGATCCAAGCTAATGTCAGTATTCCTTTATTGCATATCGCTGATGCGACAGCGAAGCAACTTAATAATAATGAGATAACCACAGTAGGCTTGTTAGGAACACGTTTTACCATGGAAGAATCGTTCTATAAATCAAGACTAGTTAACGATTTTTCCATCGATGTGGTTGTACCTGAAACGAAGCAAAGAAATAAAATACACGATGTTATCTATAATGAACTTTGTTTGGGTCATATTAATCATCAGTCCAAGTTGGCGTATTTAGAAATAATAGAGAGTTTACATGAGAATGGAGCTCAAGCAGTTATTCTTGGTTGTACAGAAATAGCACTGCTAGTAAAGCAACAAGATACTAGTATCGCTTTGTATGATACGACCATGATTCATGCGCAAGCAGCTGTAGAGATGGCACTCTCAAACAAAAAAACCGAGCGTTAAGCTC